>DAISZP010000011.1:0-28976 GCA_036824745.1 Luteolibacter sp. | reverse complement strand
CATCCTCGGATGCCTTGCGGGCAGCCGCGGCGACTTTCCCGAAGCGGTGGACGATTACGATTCCGCGATGATCGGCGCGATGGCCGGCATCCGGACGCCCGCAGGCCTGCGCGAGGAAATCCTCACCTCCATGACGCGCACCGCCGTGGTGGTGAAACCCCGCGTTTCCCTCTGGCGGAAGATTTCCATCCCAGCCGCCGCCGCCGCAGGTGTGGCGCTCGCGATCCAATTCAACAGCCAGCCGCCTGTATCGGGTGGCTCCAACATCGCAGTCCAACCCTTGGTCCACCCCCTCACCGTGGACACGCTGCAGCAGGGCTTCATCAACACCTACGAGTCTCCGATCTTCAATCTGGACGATCAGAAGGGCGATGTGGAAAAAGTCATCACCCACCTCAAGTCCCGCAAGCTGCCCTGCCCGAGCCGCCTGCCCCGCGGCTTGCAGAAGCTGGAGTGCATCGGCTGCCGCCCGCTCGTTATCGATGGCAAGGAAGGTTCGCTGATCTGTTATGACGTGTCTGAGAATGGCGTCGTCCATCTGGTGGTGTTCAAGCGCGATGATGTGAAGTGCGAACTCCCCTGCCGCGAGCATCCGAGTTTCGCGCAGACCAACGGCTGGGCCGCCGCCCGTTGGGAGGATGACCGCAACGTGTTCATTCTGATCAGTCACACGGAGGTGAAGAAACTCGCGGCGCTGTTCTGATCCGCGGCCGCTCTGTTAGGCCGCCGCCCGTCATCGAATCGTTCGATGATCGCATGGAAACTATCGATTCACGCCACCGGAACGGGGCGTGATACACCGAGGCTGCGAACCCGCAAAACGCCATGCCCCGGTCCATCATCATCCGCAACCGCATTCCACTCTGGCTGAAATTCGCCTACACCGGATTCCTCGCCGTCCTCATCCCCGTCTATTGGGCGAACTACGGCCCGACGAATTTCCTCTACTTCTGCGACGTGGCCCTGCTGCTCGCGCTCGTCGGCATCTGGAGGGAGGACGCGCTGCTTGTCTCGCTTCCCGCCGTCGGCATCCTGATCCCGCAGGCCCTCTGGTGCCTCGACTTCGCGGTGGAACTCTGCGGCGGCACGCTCACCGGCATGACCGGCTACATGTTCGATCCGAATCACCCGCTGTTCCTGCGCGGGCTCTCGTTTTTCCACGGATGGCTGCCTTTCCTGCTCTTCTATCTGGTGCGGAAACTCGGATACGACCGCATGGCCCTGCCCGGTTGGTCGATCCTCTGTGTCGCGCTCTGTGGCATCGCGTTTTTCCTGCTGCCGCCCGCCGGCGCGGTGCTGGCCGATCCCAAGCTGCCGCGAAACGTGAACTACGTCTTCGGTTTCAACGACGCGAAACCGCAAACCCTGCTTCCTCCTCTCGCCTACCTTGGCGCTTGGATCGCGGCGCTCGTCACGCTTGTATTCGTGCCGACCCACTTCCTGCTCGGCAAGCTCTGCCCCGCTCCGGTGAACTCCCACTAAGCACACTCCGATGAAACAAGAAGCAAGCTGGCCGCGCGGATTCTGGAACCTGATGTTCACCCAGTTCCAGGGCGCTCTATCAGACAACGCCTTGAGATGGCTGGTCGTATTTCCCGTGCTTGTCTCCACCGCCTTCACGGACACGCAGAAGGACGACTTCGCCGGGCACGCCTCGCTGCTCTTCGCGGTGCCCTTCCTGCTCTTCTCCACCGTCGGCGGCTGGATGGCGGACCGCTTCAGCAAGCGCTCCGTCATGATGGGCGTGAAACTCGGCGAGATCGCCATCATGGCCTTCGCCACCGTCGGCCTCGCGATGGAAAACCGATCGCTGCAGCTCGCCGCCATCTGTCTGATGGGCGTGCACAGCACCATCTTCGCCCCGGCGAAATACGGCATCATGCCCGAGGTCCTGCCCGTTTCCAAACTCTCGTCCGGAAACGGAATCCTCGAGCTGCTCACCTTCGTCGGCATCATCCTCGGCACCTTCGCCGGCGGCTGGCTCGCGGAAACCCTGATCCATCGCGAAATGTGGTCCGGCATTCTGTTGGCCACACTCGCCGTGGTGGGTTTCCTAACAAGCCGCGGCATCGCCCGCGTGCCGGCGGCCGATCCCACGCGGCGCTTCAATTTCAACATCCCCGGAGAGGTGCTCGGCTACCTGCGCGTGATGAAACAAACCTCCGACCTCTGGCGCGCCAACTGGGGAAACACCGCGTTCTTCTTCGTGGCCACCCTCGTCCAGATCAACCTCGCGCTCTATGCGCAGAAAGTCTTCCACCTCAAGCCCACCGAACAAGCGGGCCTCCAGGCCGCGCTCAGCCTCGGCATCGGCGTGGGCAGCGTGATCGCCGGACGCCTCTCACGCGGCCACATCGAATACGGCCTCATCCCGCCCGGCGCGATGCTCATGGCCGCCGCCGCCGCCGTGATGGGTTGGCCCGGCATTCCGGAAACCGCGTTCACCGCAGCGCTGTTCCTGTTAGGTTTTGGCGGCGGCCTCTTCATCGTGCCCATCGTCTCCGTGCTCCAGCACCTGCCCTCCCCGCAAACCAAGGGAGCCGTGCAGGGAGCCGCGAGCTGGCTCTCCTGGGTCGGCGTCGCCGCCGCCTCCGCCACCCAAGGCCTGCTTTCCGGAAAAGCCCACCTCAGCTACGGCCAGATCTTCTGGTTCTGCGGAGCCGTCGCCCTGCTCTCCGGCCTCTTCGTCGCCTGGACCCGCCCCCATGCCGTGCCGCGCATGATCGCCGGGTGGATCGGGGTGGGGAAAGGAAACGTGGAGTGAACCGGAGCCCGACCGGAAGATGGCCGTAGTTCACGTTTGACTGTGACATGTATGAACTCATCGCCCCGCCATCGCGGGGCATACGGCTCACGCCAATGGATTCACCACCACCAGTCCGAGGGGTTGGAGCAGTTCAAAGTGTTTGGCGTTTTCCGTGACCAGCGTATGGCCTTTGGCGAGGCATTGCGCGGCGAGCAGGGTGTCTTCGCAGGGGAGGGTGCGGCGGATGGATTTCAGGAAGGCGAACACGCGCTTCCACTCCAGCAGGCATTCGGTGTCCACCGGTTCGATGGCTTCCGCGAAATCCACTTCGGTGCGGGTGACGCGCTCGCTCAACAGCGGCTGGTGGGAGGCATCCGCGAGTTCCACGCCGTAGTGCATTTCCGCAATCGTGACCGAACTGATGAAACTGTCCGCCTCGTGTTTCCGCAGCCACGCCTTGAACTTGGCGGGGATGTGTTTCTTTTGGCAGAGCGAGATCAGATTGGTATCGATCAGAAAGCTCATTTGAAGGGCATGGTGTGGCGTTCCACCTTGGGGAAAGCGACGGTCTGGCTTTCCAGATGCTTGAGCAAACCCGCCGCGCCGCGCCGTTTCTGGGGACGAGGGGTGATCAGCAGGCTTTGCCGCCCGTCGTCGAGCACGCGGACATCGCAGGGCCCGCCATGCATCAAGCCTGCCTGCTTGCGCCAACTGGCCGGGAATTGGGCCTGCCCTTTTTCGGTGATGGTCAGGGTATCGAGGGATTTCATGAGGTAACAGTTCATTACCTGCTTCCGGAAGTCAATCAATCGGTTTCACGGAATCAGGTCCGGGTTTGATCCTCGGCGGATCAAGTTCTGGAAGCCAATGTTACGGGCAACCCGTTGCTTGGTTGACCAAAGGTGGAACTCGGAGAGGCTTCGCGGAATCCATGAAAACAACCCTCCTTTGCCTGTTCAGCTCCGCCTGCTTTGTGCATGCGGAATCGTTTCCCGTCCGGATCGAGGTGGATGCCTCGAAGCCGACCGGCCCGCTCAAGCCGATCTGGCGGTTTTTCGGCGCGGACGAGCCGAACTACGCCTACATGAAACACGGCGACGAGTTGTTAGGGCATCTCGGCGATCTGAAGAAGGACCAGGTGTTTTTCCGCGCGCACAGCCTGCTGGTCACCGGCGAGGGCACGCACGCGCTCAAGTGGGGATCGACCAACGCCTACACCGAGGACGCGCAGGGCAATCCGGTCTATGACTGGACGATCGTGGACCGGATTTTCGACACCTATCGCAAGAACGGCGTGCGCCCTTATGTGCAGATCGGCTTCATGCCGCAGGCGCTATCGGTGAAACCGGAACCCTACCGCCACCATTGGACGCCGAAGGCGAAGTATGACGAGATCTACACCGGCTGGGCCTATCCGCCGAAGGACTACGCGAAGTGGGAGGAACTCGTCTATCAGTGGGCGAAACACTGCGTGGAGAAATACGGCGAGAACGAGGTGCTCCACTGGTATTGGCAGACGTGGAACGAGCCGAACATCGGATACTGGCGCGGCACGCGGGATGAGTTTTACAAGCTGCACGATCACGCGATCCGTGCCGTTAGAAGGGCGATCCCGAAAGCCAAGGTCGGCGGACCGGACCTCGCCGGCGGCAAGGGCGGGGACTATCTCGAAAAGTTCCTCCAGCACTGCCTCGAAGGCACTAACAAGGCGACGGGTGAAAAAGGCACGCCGCTGGATTTCATTTCCTTCCACGCCAAGGGCAATCCCAAGAACGTCGATGGCCGCGTGCAGATGGGCATTTCCAACCAACTGCGCGACATCAACGACGCGTTCGGAGTGATCGCGAAGTTTCCTGAAGCCAAACCAAAACCCATCGTCATCGGCGAGTCCGATCCGGAAGGATGCGCCGCCTGCCAGGGATCGAACCTCGCGTATCGAAACGGCACGATGTATTCCAGCTACACGGCCGCCAGTTTCCCGCGGAAACTCGACCTTGCGGAGAAACACGGCGTGAACCTCGAAGGCGCGCTCACCTGGGCCTTCGAGTTCGAAGACCAGCCGTATTTCGCCGGTTTCCGCTCGCTCGCCACCAATGGCATCGACAAGCCGGTCCTCAATGTCTTCCGGATGTTCTCCCGCATGGACGGTGATCGCCTCTCCGTCACCAGCGAGGGCGCGGTGCCGCTCGATGCGATCTTGAAATCCGGCGTCCGTGAGAAACCCGACGTCTCCGCGCTCGCGGCGCGATCCGGCAAGCGCATCACGGTGCTCGCCTGGCACTACCACGATGACGACGTGCCCGGACCTGACGCAGCGATCACGATCGATCTCAAGGGAACGCCCGAAGGGACTCCCAAGGTGAAACGCACGCTCATCGACGAGGGACATTCGAACTCCTTCAATGCTTGGCTCGCCATGGATTCACCGCAGAACCCGAGCGCCGCGCAGATCGCCGAGCTCGAAGAAGCCAGCAAACTCGCCGAAGGGGACCCACCCACCGTGAAATCCGAGGGCGGACGCTGCGAGATCACCTTCCCCCTCGCCCGCAAGGGGGTGAGCTTGATCGAATTGGAGTGGCCTTGAGCGGAACTTCCGCTTGAAACCCACCCCGAATGGGGAATTTTGCGACAAATCCGCAAGACAGCGGCGTTTACCCACGGTATTTTGCCTCCCCATTTTCATCCATGAAACCCTCATCGATCACCACCTTGGCCGCGCTTTTTGTCATTGGCGCGGGCGGTTTCATCGCAGGCCGGATCTCCAACGATCCCGGCGGTGCCGACGAAAAATCCAAGACCTCCGAGTCGCGTTCGGCCCGTGGATCGTCTTTGGCATCCGGCTCGGATTCCACCGCATCCACATCCCGCAAGTCGTCGCGCCAGGAGCGCGGTGACAAGACGGCGAAGTCCTCGCTGGGATCGTCCGAAGACCGTGTGGCGAAACTGGAGGAAATCGTCCGGGGCGAAAACTCCTTGGACCGCAACCGCGCGCTGCTCGCCTTCATCGACCAGCTTGCGCCCGGCGATTTTGAAAACGTGATCGATTCGTTCCGGAAACTCGGCATCACCCAGAACCGCATGGGCGAGTATTCGCTCCTGCTCACCGCATGGGCCGAGGTCGATCCGATGGCCGCGCTCGCCTATGCCAAGGCGAACACCGGCACTCGTTTCGCCACCAACACCATCATCTCCACCTGGGCGGCCAAGGACTCGGAAGGAGCCATCCGTTGGGCTCTGGCCAATCACGAAGGCGAAGGCGCGAACCCGTATCTGGCCGGCATTATCCAATCCATCGCCGGCACCGATCCCACCCGCGCCACGCAACTTCTAACAAGCATGCCGCGCAGTCAGGAACGCGGCGAGGCGCTCGATCAGATGCTGCCCTACATCTTGAAACAAGACGCCGCATCGGCACGCGCATGGATCGAAGGGCTGGCCGATCAAGCGCTCCGCGACGGCGCGATGACGCGTGCCGCCGATCAACTCGCCGCGAGCGATCCCGCGGGCACCGTTTCATGGCTGCTGGCAAACCCCGGTGAGGCCAGCCAACGCCGCCTCGACGATGTTTACAGCACATGGGCGGCCAAGGACGAAAACGCGGCCCTCGCCTCCATGGCCTCGCTTCCGGCCGGCGAAAACCGCAGCAACGCCCTGCGCGGACTCGTCACCAGCGTAGCCGTGCGCGATCCGCAGGCCGCCGTAGCCATGATGAACCGCTACCCTTCCGATGTGGACGACCGCGTGGTGCGCAACGTCGTCTGGCATTCGTTTGGCTCCGATCCTTCGCTTGCGATGAATCAGATCGCCCGCATCAACGATCAAGGCGATCGCGAGCGCATGTATGCCCGTTCCTTGGAAGCGTGGATGGATCGGGACGCGACAGCGGCGAACGCCTGGCTGCAGCAGAACACGGTGCCGGAATCCGTCATCCAGCGGCTCCAGCGCCGCCAGAACCAGCAACAGCAGCAGTGAGGCGCGCTGTTTGTTAGAAACGACCCGGCGCCATCGCATCAATCGGACGGAAAGGTTCGTCTCCGGCTAACAGATCCGCCGCGAGGCGACCGCTCACCGGGCCGAGGCTGAGCCCCATCATCGCGTGGCCGGCATTGACGATCAGGTTTTCCAGGCCGCGCACCTTGCCGAGATAAGGGATTCCGTCAGGGGAAACCGGGCGCAATCCCGCCCAGGGTTGCACGCTTTTGAAACTGTCTTCCGAGAATTTCGGGAAATACGCGTTCACCGATTTCACGATGCCGTGCACGCGCGCCGGGTTCACTGTTAGATCGAGTCCGCCGACTTCCATGGTGCCACCAAAACGCAGTGTCGATCCCATTGGTGTGATCGCCACCTTCGCCTCGGCGAAGATCGAGCAAAGCCGCGGCAGCTCCGGCGGATGCGGAAGCGTGAGCGAGTAACCTTTCCCGGCCTGCAGCGGAAGTTTCAGGCCCACGCTCTTGAGCAAACCCGCGGTCCACGAGCCGCCGGCGACGACAAACTTCGTTCCTTCAAAGCGCCGGCCGTTCTCCCTAACAGCCACCACCTTGCCGCCACGGGTTTCGATGGTGTCGATGGCCGCGTTTTCGATCACACCGCCGAGTTCCTGCACGCGGTGGCGCAGCATTCGCACGAACTTCGTGGGATCCAGATGGCAGTCCTGCGGGAAATGCACGGAGCCCGCCACGTTCATCGTGATGTCCGGATCGAGCTGCGCGGTTTCCGCCGCATCGAGCACCTTCGCTTCGAGTCCGATCGCGTGCGCCGCCTCCGCGACCTCGGCTTCCTCGTGGAGTCCCTTGTCCGTCTTGCAGAGCATGAGCAGCCCGCGCTGTGCGAGACCGAAGTCACCTTCATGGGAAAGTTCGCCGAACAAGCGGCGGCTTTCCAGATTCAAATCACGCAGCAACTCGCGGGTGGCGGCCACGTGGCGTTCGGTCGAGTTCCGATAGAACAGCCAGCCCCAGCGCATCAATCCGGCATCCAGCCGCGGCCGGATGAAGAACGGACTCTCGGGATTGAGCATCATCCTCAGGCCCTTCGCGATCATGCCCGGCGCGGCGAGCGGGATGAAGTGGCTGGGCACCACCATGCCGGCATTGCCTGTCGAACAATTGTCGCCGCCGCGATCGATCAGCGTGACCGCGAAGCCGCGCTTCAGCGCGTAGTAGGCCGAGCACAGCCCGATCACGCCGCCGCCCACGATGATGACCCGTTCGGAATTCATGGGAAGAACCTACACGCCGCGTCTTGTCCGGAAATCGAGGAAAATCCGGTGAATGAGCAAGAAAGACGCCTTGGAACAGCCCGCACCCGCAGCATCCGTCCGTTGGGCGGATGCGGATTTGTTAGAAACGCGGGGCCGCTCAATACTTCACGCCGCAGCCGTAGGGCTGGTTCTTCGGACTGGACACCTCCTTGCCAGCGAGCACGGCGTCGAGCGCGTTGGCGAAGAGTTTGTCGGCGGTTTCGATGTCCTCCGTCTTGGTGGTCGCCTTGGAATCAATCGCCCCGTCATAGGCGATCTTGCCATCCTTGTTGATGATGAAAAGATGCGGAGTGACTTTCGCGCCGTATGCCTTGCCGAGCTTGCCGTCTGTGTCCACGAGGATGTGGCTGGCCTTGTTGCCTTCCTTCGCGGCGCGTTCGGCGAGTTTGGCGGGCTCCATGTAACCTTGTTTGCCTTCCGCCGCGGAGCTGACGGTGAGCCACGCCACGCCCTTGGCGGTGCAGGTTTCCTGCAGCTTGGGCAGGTTGCCGCTCTGATAGTGTTTCTTCACGAAGGGGCAGTCGTGGTTCGTCCATTCGAGAACGACGACCTTGCCCTTGAGATCGGCCAGCGAGACGGTCTCGCCCTTGGTGTTTTTCACGGTGAATTCCGGCGCGGTTTGGCCGACCGCGGAGATGGCGAGTGCGAACAATGCGATGAGTGTCTTCATGGTTTCCAAAGGAGATGGGTAAGTGGAAAACATGCGCCCGGTCCGCGGCTTGTCGAATGACTTTTTTCCAGCAATTCAGGGCTTTGACCACTGGAGTCGGAATGCTTCGTTTGTTTCCGGATCGGCGAGAACGAGAGCCAGTTCCTTGGGCCCGCCGTTGAGGTATTCGCTTTTCGCCGCTTCCACGGTCCAGAGCTTCCCCGTTTTCTCAAAGCGGATCACCGCCGCCGGATTGATCACGTTCGGGGTTTCGGGAAAAACCTGATAGGTGGAGAGATCACGGGTTTCCCCGTCCGCCGGAAGGATGGAGAGCTTGAGGGTCTTTCCGGCGTCGATGGATGTTAGAGAGTGGCCGGGTAGCGTCTTGGGAATCTTCTTCAGCGAGGCGAGAATGGAGGCCTCGTTTTCTCCTGCCTGAACGGGTCCGGATTTCACTTCAAGCACGAGCTTCGCATCGCCGGGAACGCAAGCCGAGTCGTCACAGGTGAGCCACGAGACATCGGCCTGCAGTTTCACGGTTCCTGTGAAGTCATCCGGGGCGGTCAGCGTGACAGGCAGCAGCAGGGTTCCCTCGTGTCCGAAACCCGGGAGTCCGCCCGTTTTCATGCGGACAGGGACGGGATGGGAAAGGTCTCCCGCGGTCCAACCGGGCGGAAGTTTCCACTCGACGGAAGTGGGCATGCCACCTTCCCCGGGATTGATCCAATACGTGTGCCACCCCGGATCGATCACGAGGCGGATGGCGGTCTGCATGGGCTTGCCGGGTAGGCAGGTGGCCGAGACGCTGACCCACTCGGCGCTCGCATGGCCGGATCGGACGGGAGATGCGGCGCTGAGCGCGCCCGCGCCTAACAGAACGAGAGGAGTGGCGAAACGCATCCCTGAGAATATCCCGGACGACGGTCCGCGCAAGGTGGCCCGGAGCTTTCGCTCGACAAATCAGGCGTTCCGCTGTCGATTTTTCCTCATGACCGCGAAAGCTCCCACCGTGCTGTTGGCGCTGGCCGCATCTGCCGCCGCGCAGGTGCCGTCCGTGGAGCCGCCGCGGATGAGTCTGCCGGATCCTCACGAAGTCTGGCTGCGATCCGCCACCGGAATGATCTCACCGCAGGCGGGGAACAACTTGTTCTATCTGCCCACCCACGACGAACCCGCGACTCCGGCCACGTGGGGATTCAAGTTCGAGGAAGTGGGTTTCCACTCCGGCGACGGCACGCCGCTGCACGGTTGGTTCATCCCCTCGCGCGGGACCAAGGCCAAGGGCACCGTGGTGTTTTCGCATGGAAACGCCGGCTCGCTCGGCCACCATCTCGGCTTCGTGCTGTGGTTCGCCGAGGCGGGATTCAACGTGCTCGCCTACGACTACCGCGGCTTCGGAAAATCCGGCGGCAGCGTCGGCCGCCGCGGTATGATCAATGATGTGAAAGCGGCCTTCACCTATGTTTCCAAACGCGCGGACCTGGATGCGAACCGGCTTGTTTCATACGGCCACAGCCTCGGCGGCGCGCAATCGGTCACGGCGATCGGCGAGGCTCCCATCAAAGGCCTGCGCGCGGTGATCATCGATGGCGCCTTCGCGTCCTACCGGACGATGGCCCGGGTCATCGGCGGCCGCCTCGGGGAAAGCCTGGTGACCGATGATCTCGCTCCGAAGGATTTCGTTTCAAAGATCAGCCCGGTTCCGCTGCTGGTGGTACACGGCTCCAACGACATCGTGGTACCGGTTTCCCAGGGCAGGCAGTTGTTCCGCAATGCGATCGAGCCGAAGACCATGTTCGCGGTCAAGGCCGGCAGCCACGGCGACTCGCTGGCGCGCGATCAAGGAGCGTTCCGCAAACGGGTGATCGCCTGGTTGGAAACGAGACTCGACGGGTGATCCCGGAGCCGTTTGTTAGAACGCCATGTTGAATCCGGCGCTGAGCATCCACTGCGACCAATCGACCAGCCCATCGTTGCTGGAGTAGCGCACGGTGGTGTTGAAGTAGGCGCGGTCCGGAATGAGGTTGCGCTGATAGGTCAGGTAAACGCTCACGTTGTTCTCATCTCCGCGGTTGGTGGTGGTGGCGCCCACGTCCTGATAGCCGGAAAGGTGGTATTCCAGGCCGCCGCTGATCCAGCCGCGCAGAAGCGTGCGCTGGAGCTCGGTCATCACCGCGATGTCATTGACGAGATAGTTCGTATCGCTCGGCGCGGGAACGGTGGCGGAGCGGATGGTGTTCTGCCAGATCCAGCGCTCGTTGATGAGATACTTCATCCGCAGGTCCGCGGAAAGATCCACGTTGGTGCTGTCCTCCCCACCGGCCACGCCGGAGCTGTAGGAGAATTCCGGTCCGAAGCTCGCCGTCAGCCAGATGCGCTCGCCGAGCTGATAGCGTGCGTCGAGCAGGAGCGACCATGCGTCCGTGGAGCCCGTGTTGTCGGATTCCGATCGGGAATACCCGACGGTGGGACCAAAACTCAGGCGTTCGGAGGACAACCACAAAGCGCCGAGATTCGCGGTGTAAACCTGCGCACCCACCGCTCCGCCGGACGTGTATTGAGTGACCGCCGCCGTAATCTCCGAATGGAGGTGGGTGCGGGGTGCGATCTGCCGGACGGCGCGGATGCCGCCGGTGAACAAGCCTCCCTCCACGTAGGTTCCGGTGAGCCGGTCCGATCCCGCCACCTCCTCATACCAGCCGTAAGCGGTGATTTCCGTCCGCGAGCCTTTCAGCTTCAGCGTGATATCGCCCGCCTGGTTGACGTTGTTGAGATCCGAGTTGTCGTGGAAGAAGAGAAACGCCGGGCGATAGTTTGCCTCCAGCGAAGCCTCGGCACCGCCCTCGGGGTCCGAGATGTATTTGATCCAAGGCGTGAGGACGGCGGTGGTTTCATCCTGCTCGTCGTTCTCCGTCATGAAGAAGTTCGAGTTGTAAACCACATCCGCCTGCGTGCCCAGAATCACCGCCCCCTTGAACTTGCCCCGGGTGCTGAGGTCGAAGTCCTGAGCTTCCGGAATGATGGACCCAAGCCGCAGTGGATTCGAATCCCCGAGCTGGACCGTCAGGTTCTGGGCGGATGTCAGGGACGACAACGAAAGCAACGCCGGAACAGCGCTGATCCAGACCATCCGGCGGGGGGAGCAGAGGTTGGCAGACATGGAATGAAGAGGGGGTGAACGCAAAATGCTTAGGCATTGCGACTTGGGGTGTCAACTCCGGAGCCCCCCGTGATCGCGGACTGACAAGGCATGAAATTTCCGCGGGTCACTGATTCGCAAACGTTAAACAATGTGCAAAGCCGCTCCGATCAGGGAGTCGCCTTCTTGGTTTCCCTGAGCGCTTTTTTCACAGACTTCTCGAACTCCTCGTCGTGAGGATTTCCGGTCCACACCAGCTTGCCGGAGGTGTCGAACACACAGGCGTGGGGAATGGTTCCCTTGCCACCCGGGGCGGATCCACCGGCCATCACCGCGTATTTCACCTTGGCGTCCTTGAGCACCTTGAGGATGTCTTCCTTCTTGCTGCCCTGGCATTCGAGGCCGACGACGACGAGGCCTTTTTTCTCGTTGGATTTCGCCAGTTTCGCGAGCTCGGGCAGGCTGGCGATGCAGGGGCCGCAGTTCACTCCCCATTCCTCCACCACGACTACCTTGCCCTTGAGGTCATCCTTGTTGAAGGGCACCTCGTTGACCACCTCGCCGAAGCGAACGTCGGTGAGCGATGCGGAAGGCACGGCTTCCTCCGTTTTCTCCTTTTCCTTGGCGGAGGAAAGACCGGTCATTACTGCGAATCCAAACAGACATGTGATGAGTTTCATGGCGGCGGAAACACTAGGACTATCTTGGGTAAATACAAGTTCCGGAATTCTTCGTCCCGGATTCCATTCGAATTTGCGCGGCGCATCCGGATGTGTTAGCGCCAGCATTGGTATGAACCCATTCAATGCCATGAAGAAAAACCTGATTCCAATCACCATGGCGGCCCTGCTTTGCCAGGCATCCGCCCAAACCCCGGCGGCCCAACCCACGGCTCCCGCGCCCAGCGCGGAGACGTATTACCGCCAGGGCCAGGCCGCGGAGAAAGCCGGAGATCCGGCCGCCGCCCGCAAGGCCTATCAGGAAGCCCTGAGGCTCAATCCCAAGCATGCGAACGCCACCTATGCCATGGGCCAGTTGAAACTCAACGCCGAGTCGATCTCCGCCCGCGGCCGCGAGCAGAAGTTCGGAGCCGTCATCGTGCCGGACTACAAACTCGCCGACGCCTCGCTGCAGGAATCCCTCGACGCCCTGAGCATCGTGGTGGAACGCGAATCGAAGAAAACCGTCACGCCGAACTTCATCGTCCAGGATCCGAAGAACCAACTCGCCTCCGCCAAACTCACCCTGAGCCTCAAGTCGATGCCCGCGAAGGCGGTGTTGAAATACGTGCTCGATCAGGCGAACGCCAAAGCCCGCTTCGAGGAACACGCCATCGTCATCGTGCCGAAATGACCGGCCGCGGATCTCTCAATCATCGAATGCCGGACCGGACTCCCGTTCATCTAACAAATCTTCCAGAAGCTGCCCCCAGACCGGGACGCGGTTGATGCCAGGATGTTTCCGCGCCCATTGGCGGGCCGTCTTGGGGTCCACCAGCACGCCTTCCTTCAGGTAAGCGCGCGCTTGTTCCGGAGTCATGTTCACCGACACCTTGGACCACTCGTATTTCGGAAACACGACACGGTCTCCGGTGTGCCAGCGTTCGTGATTGCGGGCCACGTCCTGGAATTTCTTCAGCCACGTGTCCGCCTCGATGCAGTAGTAATGCGCGTGCCAGCCCTGCCGCAGCGTGGGCACTGGCAGGTTCCATCCGGTTCCGGGCTCCTTGCTGTCCTGCCACTTCACCCAGGTGTGCGCGTTGAGCGCTTCGACGCGTGCGGAGGTCCGGACCAGGGATTTCCCCTGGTTGTGGCCGAGCCAGCGGTCCATCTGCCGAGCCTTGCCGGTGAGCGGGTCCATAATGGTTCCCGGATAGCCGCCCTTGATGAGGAAATGATCCTGTCCCCAGAAACGGGCGGGGTTATCTAACAAAATTGGCAGCGCCTCGCGGGTTTGCATCGACACCTGATCGATTCCGTCCGGCACGTTGCGCAGCATGCGGCGCAGGTTCGCGCGCTCCCACAAACCGCGGACGGGTGATTCGAACTGCGTCTCGCGCAGGTCGTTGGGTCTCTTGGGCGATTTGTTGGGGTTGTTGGCGAAGGCGAACTCATCCGGGTCGAGGGAAAGCAGCCAGTCGATCCCGTCCTCGCGCGCCATGGCCAGCGCTTCGTTCATGCAGCCGGCCTGATGCGTGCGGATGTGGAAGAGCGTCTCCGGCGTGTCGCGGTAGAAAATCCTCGTCCACGGAAAACGCCGGGCGATGTCCTCGGTCTCATCCGTGCAGCGGTCTAGAAACAGATAGGCGGTGTCCACTCCGAGCGCGTGATGATAGCGGAGGTTCGCCTCCAGGAGGAACGCCTCGTTGTGGAGGCACATGACGAGACCGATTCTGGGAGAACGTTTCTTCGCCGGCGCGATGGCAGGAGGATTGAGAGCGGCCTCCGGATCATCCGCCCAGCCGCAGCCGAGGTCCTTGAGCCACGTCTCCCACATGCCGCGGTTCTTGTGATACTTGTTAGGCAGCAGGGTGGCCTTGCGTTTCAACAACAGCGCGATGATCGCGAAGTGAAGGCGGTCGGTGATGACGTGTTCGTAACCGGCGGCGAGTTTGAAATACTCGTCCAGATCGCGCGGCACCATGCGCGGCGGATCGCCGAGGCTTCCCGGGTGATCCGGAAACATCGCCTCGGGATCGTTCCGGAGAAACAAGCCCGTGCCATGAGTCGCCGCGCCGTAGTCCTTCGGCACGTGATAGGCCAGCGCCATGTCCGGCATGAGCCACGCGCCGGGCATCAGCGGCAAGCTGTTCCATTCCCTGACAAACCGATGGCCCACGATGTCCGGAATCGTTTCATCGGGCCCGCCGACGCTCTGTGGATAGAGGATGATCGGCACGCCATTCGCCTCGCAGAAATCATACACCTTGCGGCGGGCCTCCGCGCAACTGTTCCAGATGCCGATGCTGCCGCCACCACACATCACCACTTGGTCGGCTTCCTCCAGCGTCTTCACCACCTCGATTTTGAAGCGCCGGAAAAGCTGCCGCGTCGCCGCGTGGATCAGATCGTCACCCACATTGCCTGGGACCTTGTGATAGAAGACCCGCTTGCCCTCGGAGAGCTTCATCAGTTCCTTGAACGCGGCGTCCTTGATCAACACGCGCCGCCACTCGGACGGCGGCGGCGCGTTGCGCGCGGCGAGATCCGCCAGCAATCCATCGCGGTGGCGGACCACGGCCGAGCGCAGCGGCTCCGGCAGGCGCTCGGCGCGGGTGAGCACCGGATCAAGCTCGTCCGGAGAGTTGATAGGCGCGGGTTTCCACGTCTCCACCGCGGCGACGAGGTCCGGTTGAGTCGCGAAACGATGGCGGAAGGTTTCAAGTTTCCCGCACCACGCGAGGGCCACCATGGTCCGCGTGCACTTGGGGCACTCGCCGCAGTTCGGCTCACCGCCACGGCCCTGCCAGCACACACGCAGGTAATCGCGGGCGAGCGCGTGGTCCGCAATGTGCTCCGCCTTCTCCGCTCTTGATAGATGCTCGCCCCAGCTCTGGAATTTCACCGAACGCGAGCTCCACAACGAATCAATCTGCCAGGTGGATCCCCATGCCCGCGGATCGCCGGCGCGGGTGCTGGAGCTCAGAACGAAGTCGTGGAAACGCCCTTCTAACAAATGCGCCACGGCGGCCAGCGCCGAGCCGTGAGTCATCTCCCAGTTCGCCTTCGAGAAGTACGGATGCTCGCGCAGGTTCGTCCGGATGCGGACGAGCGGCACGCGGCGGGCCTTCGCGATCTCGCCGAGCGTGCGTTCGGCGGCGGCCATGCGTTCCTCATCCTCCAGCGGGATGTCGAAGCCCTGCACGTTGATCAACGCGTGGACCCGTTTCGGATAGGCGAGCAGCGTGTGGAAGGAATCCACGCCCGCGGTGAAGAACAACGCGGTTTTGCGGAACCAGCGCCTGCGTTTGTAACGTCCGTGTCCGCCGGCCTTCGGCGGCTTGGATTTCAGCTTCCACCAGGCATCCGTCACCTTCAGCAGCCGGGCGGTGTTGCGTTTCCACTTCGAGCAAACCTTCTCCGTGCTGGCGAGGTGGTCTCCGGAAAGTTGGGCAACGATCAGGAAAGCTGATAGAAACGCCTCGGGCGAGGGTGCCAGCTCCACATCCGGAGAGGAAAACCAAAGCTCTTCACCCGCGACGTTCGCGCTGACGATCCACCGGTCCTTTTCCCGGCGCGCCTGAGGTTTCTCCACCCGGATCACTGCCATGCCGAGTGTGAATCCACACAACGCGCCGCGCTGGCAAGTGCAATCACCGCTCCAACCACTTCATGAGCGGCGTGAGGCGCCAGAGGAAGGTGTCGCCGCGCACGAGCTGGCGCAGGTGATTCATCGCGGCGGGATTGCCGCGGATGGCCTTGGCGACGGGGCCGCGGGTTTCGGGATCGAGCAGGCGCTGGGCGATGTCCGCGAATTCCAGCGTGGCGACCGTGTGGAGATCCGTCTGCACCGGATTGCCGAGCAGGTTTTCGAGAATGGCGAGCGCCTTGGTGTATTCGCCGGAGTCGATGAGGGCGCCGGCGCGCAGCAGGTTGATGTCGTCCTGATAGCGGCCCGCCGGGAAACGCGACTCGTGCTCGCGGATGGCAGCCAGCGTTTCCGCAGGATCGGTGTTTCCGTTAGGGCGTTCCACTTTGAGAAACTTGTAGCCGTTGGGAATCGGCGCATCCGGGAAGTGAAATGCGGCGATGGTCTTGCGGCCCCGCGTCTGGCGGGCGATGAGGCGGGTGAGGCGGAACGAGGCGGCCTCCACCTTCGGGCTGTCCGGGTAGGTTTCGAGAAACTCGCGCCAGCCTTGGATGGTGTCGTTCTTGTAGCCGGTTTCGTTGCCCTCCGCATCGGTTAGAACGGTGAGGCGGTCGCGGTAGTCGAGCAGGCTGGTGAAGCCGGGAGGCAGGTTGTTCCTGATGCCTGCCGCGTAGTTCTTGAGGTCCGCGGTCTTGATGCCGGGCAGCGAGGCCGCGGCGCGCAGGTCGTCGATGCGGTCGATGGCTCCGACGACGTTCCACTGTGAATCCGGATCCGTCCTGGTCCGTAGCAGGTCGAGATCCGCCTTCGCCGTTTCCAGTTCCTTGCGGATCTTCGCGAGGGGTTTCGCGGCGTCGATCTGTTCGGCGAAATTGACCACTTGATCGATCTTTTCGTCCGTGTCCTGATCACCGGGTCGGTTCTCCTCGTCGAAGCCGAACATCGCGGCTGTTAGGGCGGCGGCGGCGTTCGAAGGATTGTAATCGCCGGGCATCCACACGCCCGCCGTCGGCGAGAAGGTGAAGAACACGGCGCGCGCGGCTTCGGGTGTCTCCGGGAAACGTCCGGTGAGCTGTTTGTGGAGCTCCGCGGACAATCCGGCGGCGTTCGTTTCCAGCGCGCGGGACTGCTGATAGAGGGAAAACTCGGCGCGGCGGAACAGGCATTGGTTCGCCAGTTCCAGCGCCGGCGCGGCGATGGCCGGATCGCTGCTCTTCGCCGCCTCAAGCGCGTGGGCGAGCGCGTGGCTGGCCTCGTCACGGCTGTCGAGTTCGCGATGCACGGTCTCGGCGGACATGCCGAGCGCCAGCGCGTTGCGGCGGCGCAGCAGATCCTGTTTCTCCTCCTCGCTGGCGGCGAAGTAACACAGGGAAACGGATGGCAGTGAGAGCCGGCCGCGTTGATCCATCCACTGGCGGGCGATGGCGAGGTGCAGCTTCGCGCGCTCGCTTTCCGGAGGGTTGTTAGAAAGCCGCTGGCTGAGTCCGGCGAGCGGGGCCGCATGTTTCTCCCAACCCTCCTTGGTCATCGGCAGGAAGTCGGCCATCGATCGGGCAGTGATGTAGTCATCCTTTGGTTCCGGCACTTCGCTGTCCATGGTGAGATGGCGCGAGGCGAGATCGAAGTTCTCCGCGGCCAGAGCGCGGGTACGTATGGCGTCGTTGAGCAGTTGTTTCGCCTGTGGCTCCTCGCCCATCCGGCCAAAGGCGGCTACGAGCTGATCGAGCGGCGCGAACTGGATCAGGAAGTCGAGCCACTGGATCGATTGCGAGGGCAGATAGAGGTTGATTTTCTCCTGATCCCCATTCTCCGCCACCGGAACCGGTGCGACGAAAACCAAGGGCAGGATCTCCGTGATCGCCTCGCCCGGTTTTCCTGCCTGATAGAGACAAAGCGATTTGCGGTAACGCAGGTCGTTTGCCAGCGGGCTGCCGGGAAACGACTTGCCGAGCGTTTCATACGCGCCAATCGCCTCCGCGGGCCGGCCGAGGCGTTCGAGCACCACACCGCGCGCGAGCAAGGCCTCGTCGTTCGCGGCTTTCCCATCTAGCAGATCCAACAACGCGAGCGCCTGTTCATGCTCGCCGTTCTCGGTGGCGGACCATGCGAGCAGCGTGGTGGTCACGGGGTCGCCGGCTTTGCCCGCTTTGACGAGTTCCTTGCCGAGTTCGTCCAGCGCGAGCCTGACAAACGGCTTGGGATTGAGAATGCGGCGCTTGAGGAAATCAATCGTGCCACGTCCGCCGGACTCGCTGTCGTCCCACCATGTGGGCAGCGAAATGTCCGCCGCGGGATCGATGCAATGTTGCACGAAAAGCCGGGCGATCTCCGGATTCCGCGCCACGGCCGCGGCGTTGAACTTCTCATCCGGAGCGATGTAGGCCTCGTGGAAACTTCCGTCATCGAAGGACTTCAACAGCGTTTCAAAGATCAGGTCGCACTCCTTGAGCACCGTGCGCTGGATCTCGCGGGTGGGTTGCAGTTCGAGACGTCGGATCTGGCAGGCCATCGCGGTTCCTAACAACCCGCGGTCAAAGGCCACCGCGCCGAGCCAGCCGTGGGCATCCGGAAGGAGACGGCTTTTCGGACGTCCCTCGATGAAGGCCTCAAGCTTGTCCTGCGCCTCTTCTAACAATCCAAGCGCCTGGTCGGCGTTCTGAGCCGCCTCCTCGCCGTTCTTGAGCTGGCGCGATTGTTCCAGCGCGCAGCGCGCGAGCATCAGCTCCGCCACCTCCGCGCGCGGGTGATCGGGAAACTCCTCCATCACCGCGTTGAAATCCGCGACCGCCTCGGCGAAGCGCTGGTTTCCGAAGTGGAACGCGGCGCGGCGCACCAGCCAATACGGCTTCATGAACGCGTCCGCCTTTTCCAACTGCTCCTTGAAGTAGGTGAGCCGTTGTTTCAGTTGGAAGTCGAACAACTGCACCGCTTCCGCGAAGTCCTTCTCCTCCATGTCCCACGGCTTCTCCGCGGGCGGAGCTTTTGGCACGACGGTGTCGTGTTTCGCGCGCCACTCGATGTAGGTGCGGGCCGCGTTGAAATGCGCCGGGTCCGCGGCGATTTCGCGGAGTTCGATGAGGAAATTCGCGCGGCGCACCGAATACTGTCCGCCGCGGTTCTGAGTGAGCAGGCGGTCGATCTCTGCAAGGCGTTTCGTCGTGTCGAGCGCGGCGAGGGTTTCCGGCAGCTTCGTGATTTCCTGATCCATCGCCTCCACGCCCGGCAGTGAGGGATCCAGCGGGGCGATCTCGTCGAAGATCCGCGGCCAGCGTTTCGCCGCGAGGCGTTCGGGATACGACGCGAGCGGCGGCGGGGCCTGATAGAAAAACGGACCGCAGGCGAGCAGGAAAAACAATGAGCACGGGAGCGCGCGACGCATGATCTCCCATACGCGATGCGCGGCGATTATCGAGAGGAATCCGCGGGTTTCAACGGATGCTCCGAAGTCAGCCCGCGGATGCTCCACGTGAGCGCCGCGCCGTCGCGGACCAGCGGACCGGAGCGGAGCGACGCGCCAGCGCGGAGCTGGCTGAAACGAAGCGTCAGCGAGATGGAAAGCTCCGCCGGCAGAGCGTCCGGAATCGAAACGGCGGCGAACTCACCGGGCGAGGCGGATTGAAACGCGGCGGGTTCCGAGGAACGGATTTCCAGCTCCCACACCCGGGTTGTTAGGTCGGCCGGGCCCGGGTTTTCCAATCGCAGGACTCCACCTCGCTCCAAGCTCAGTGTCGGACGCGCGGCGGTGTCGAGGTGGGCGGTTTGCGAAGCGGAGAGCGCCGCAGGAATGCCGGGGCCGGGCAGCGCGAACCAGATGACGCCTTCCGCGCCGTTGATGTCTGCGAAGCGCGTGATACTGGCGAGTTTTCCGACATCCGGCGTGCGGTGGACCACCTTCATTCCGGGCTCGATCCGCGTTCCTGCTAGATTTCCCGTTGCGGTCACTTCGAAGAGAGTGATGCCATCTTCGAGCGGCTTGGGTTTCAGACACGGATGGAAGAACACCTCGTCCGGCCGCCATCCGCGCAGGTGGCCGATCAGCGTGCCGTCCGCCTTGAAAACCGTGACGCGCTCGAAGGAAGGAAGTCCGGCGCGCCATGGCTTGCGGCACATCTTCCAATCCTCCATCAGCACCATCGCCTGATCATCCGCGATCGGGCGAAAGCGATCGTTCTTCACCCTCACCGGTGTGTCGGCGCTGAGATCGTAATACATCGGATGAAACGATGAAACGGCGTCAGCGAGTTGTTCAAACTGCGGATGACGCGGCCAGGAAGTGAGCGCGGTGATCGAGACGCGGGCGGGGGAAACCTCCTTGCCGAAGGCGTGCAGGAACTTCGCGTAGTTTCCTAACAAACGAGCCGGACAATCGAAGTCCAACTCGATCTCCTCCGGAGCCGCGCTCTTGCCATGCCATGCGCGGACCGCCTTCGCGAGTTGTCCCGCGGCGTCCGGAGACCCCAGGAAACCCGCGTCCGGCTTGAGGCGGAACACCGGCACGATGGTTAGATCCGCGCCACCATCGATGGGCGCGGCGATGCGGTTGACCTGCCAATCCTTCCCGCTCCACCCGCACTCCGCGGCTTGCCAGTAGAGCAGCCGCACGCCGTTCGCGCGCAAGGTTTCCACTTCCGCGGGTTTCAGCGGCGAGGAACGGTGCCACACCCAGAACGCTGGCGGCTCCATCGGCCCGCGGCGGGCTTGCGGCGCGGGTTTCTTGCCACAAGCGCAAACGAGCAGCAGGAAACCAAGACATGCCGCGCGGCGGATCATCGTTCTAACGACTGAAGGCCGCCATCAGCGACGAGAGATCGGCGGGAGCCGCGCGGTCGGCGGTGAGGATGGCGAGTTTTTGTTTGGAAACGAGATCGTTGATGCCCTTGCGCGAGAGTTCGAGCATGGCGGTCATCTGCTCCGCAGTGAAGACGGCCTCCTCGCCGCTGCCCTGCACCTCGACGAATTCTCCGGCCTCGGTCATCACCACGTTGAAGTCCACGGACGCGTCCTTGTCCTCCACGTAGTTGAGATCGAGCACCGCCTCGTTCTGATAGATCCCGGCGGAAACGGCGGCGACGAGTTTGCGGATCGGGAAATCACGGAGTTTTCCCTCGCCCATCAGCTTGTTGAAGGCGATGGCCATGGCGACGCATCCGCCGGTGATGGACGCGGTGCGCGTGCCGCCATCGGCCTGGAGCACATCGCAATCGATCCACACGGTGCGCTGGCCGATTTTTTTCAGATCCACCACGGCGCGCAGCGAGCGGCCGATGAGGCGCTGGATCTCGGACGAGCGGCCGTCGATCTTGCCGCGGGTGATGTCCCGCTGTTTGCGCTCCAGGGTGGAGTAGGGGAGCATTGAATACTCGGCGGTGAGCCAGCCGCCCTCCACCTTCTGCACGCGCATCCAGCGCGGCACGTCCTCCTCGATGGTGGCGGTGCAGATGACGCGGGTGTTGCCGAAGGAAACGAGCACCGAGCCGGTGGCGTGCGGGGCGACGTTCGGGATGAAGGAAATTTCGCGGAGCTGGTCGTGAGGGCGGCCGTCGGGACGTGTCATGGCGCTGAGTGAAGGACAGCGGGGGCGCGGTCGCAAGCCCGGAGCCGCCACCCGTGCGCGCGCCTTGGCGTGGATGCCGGGTGTCATGGAAACCGGTGCCTGAAGTGGTTTGAGATTTCCCGAAATCCGTTTGAGCCGGGCCTGAATTTAAAAATTTCTGTCTTTAAGACAATTCAGGCCACCATTAACTAAAATCAGTCTGGCTTTAAGAGCGTTCAGTTTGGCATCAAGCCAGTTCAGGCCGGATTTATTTAAAAACAGTCTGGCATTAGAGCGGTTCAGGGTCGCTTTAAAGCAATTCAGGCAGGTTTTATTGGCGTTCAGGCCATTTTGAAGCGCGGAAAAGAGTCCACGGAGCGGCCTCGGGGCCGGGGCGCGCGGCCACCGGACGGGGTGGTGGCCGTTTCACGCGGGTTCAGCGGAGCGGGGAACGGGTCCGCTCCGGAAAGGGAGGGGAAAATTTCAGGGCTCCTCGATATCGTCCTCCGGCGAGGGGCCGATGACGGTGCGTGGTTCGGGAGCGGGCGGGGTTTCCGGCTTGGGGCCGCCTTTTTCCGCCTGGAGCTGCTTGAGTTTTTCCAAGGTGGATTTTTTCTCCGCGAGGATGGCGTGGATCTGGCCCATCTGGGCGGGGGTGAGCACGCCATCGAAACAAATCAGCATGCGCTCGAGTTCCTCGCGTTGGCGCATGAGCACGCGTTGGTGGGTGCCGATCATGTCGTTTGGATCCGCCGGATCATCGCCGAGGCTGGCGAGGGTGAGCACGCCTTCGAGCGAGATGCTGAGGTCCTCGGTGGGGAGCAGGGAGGTGTCCAGCAGCAGGGTGGCGGAGGAGGGGAGGGACTGGATCTGCTCCCTCATGTATTGGCGGAGGCGGGCGCTCACCTCATCGCGCTGGTCGGGCGAGAGGTCCACGCTTTCCAGAAACTGGCCGAGCGTGCGCTGGCTGCGGGACTCGATGAGGTTGTCACGCTCGCGCACGCGGATTTCCTCGAACTTCGCGAGCTGCCCGGGTGTGAGGATCTTGGCGAGCGCTTCCATGATCGCCTTGCCGCGCGTGGCCATGTCCTGAAGTGGCGGCGCGTCCGGATCGGCCGGTGTCTTGGCGGACTCGATGGCGCTGATGATGCGGCCTTGCTGGTCGATGGAGAGGCCGAGCGCTTCGGAGAGACGCAGCATCTTGGCTTCGGACTTGGTCTTGGGGCCTTTTTCGGAAAGCTCCACCAGCGGGAAATCGCCGGGCTTCACTTCCTTCGGGCGCTTGGTGAAGGACTCGCGCGGGCGTGGTTTCGAGATTTCGTTTCGCGTGGAGGCGTTGGTTTTCGAATCCACGGACGCGTTCCCGGCGACGGTGGTTTCGCCGGGTTTCAGGATCCAGGCGAGGGCGAATCCAAGCGCGGCGGCGGCGATGGGAATGAGTTTCTGGGAATTCATGCGTGGCGGATGGCGGTGATGGCTGCGGCCATGTCCGGCGCGCGGAAGGTGGAGGAACCGGCGACCATGACGTTCGCCCCCGCGGCGAAACAACGGGCGGCGGTCACGGCGTCGATGCCTCCATCGACTTCAACGTGATATCCGAGATTTTTTGTCTGTCGGATCGCCACCGCGGCCGAGATTTTCTCCAGCACCTCCGGCATGAAGGCCTGCCCGCCGAATCCCGGCACCACCGTCATGCACAGCAGCAGGTCGATCTGATCGAGAAACGGCTCCACGGCGGAGAGCGGCGTGGCCGGATTGAGCGCGAGGCCTGCGAGGCGTCCGGCGGCGCGGATGCGGCCCAGCGTTTCCGAAACATCGTGCTCCGCCTCCACATGGACCGTGATCAGATCGCTTCCGGCATCAATGAAACGCTGCAAGTAATGATCCGGCCGGGAAATCATCAGATGGGTGTCGAGAAACACCTCGTCCGCCGCGTTCACCGCCGCGATCACCGGCGGGCCGAAGGAAATGTTGTCCACGAAATGGCCGTCCATCACATCCAGGTGCATCCAGTCCGCACCGGAACGCACGGCCCGTTTCACCTCCTCGCCGATGCGGGAAAAATCCGCCGCCAGCAGCGACGGGGCGATCACTCGGTCATGAAAACTCGGTTTCAACATCACGCCGCCGATCCCAAACCCGATGCCCCGGCCATGCACGGAAAAACTTTCCGGGAATGCCGGCGTCTTCCATGGCGCGGGCGAATCCCTTGATCCTGCCGAACCTCGACCGAATCGAGTCTTGCCCACGCCATTGAACCGCTCCATCGTCTCGCCACGATGAAACTCCGCCCCTTGATTTTTCTGGGGTGGTCCGTACTGGCGGGATTGGGAGAGGAAAGTGCGAAGCCTGAACTATCCCCCGAAGCGGAGGAAATCCTGAACCGCGATGGCTTCGTCGTGGTGGACAAAAGCGTCCGGCAAGGATTCTCCGCGTACATCAATGCGGACCATCCGGTATTCGTTACGAGTGACAGCCTGCTGATGGCATGGCACCGCATCCATGAAGAGATACTCAGGGATTTTGAAATCAAGCGCCTAGGGACGCGATTGATTGGGGTCAGGCGGATGTGGGAGAAACTATCGGATTCTTCGGAACCTGACGACGCGCTGGAAGCCATGGGCTGGAAACGCGCGCGCCTGATCGTGGCGACTTCCTTCCGCTTGTTCACCGGAAAAAACCCGGTTGGCTTGACTCCCGAAGAGACCACACTGGTCGATCAAGAGGTGGCTCGCGTGGAAAAGTGCGAGGGAACCACTCCTCCCTCGTGGTTGGGGGCCCAAGATCCAGCACCCTATCTTCCTTACTCAATTTTCAAGCCCGGTGCCTTGTGGGGTGGCTCACCCATGCTCGAACGCTACCACCGTTTCTGCAAGTGGTTGCAGGAAATGCCGATTCCGGGTGGGGATCCGGCCAATCAAGCCATGGCTGAATACCTGTTCTGGATGGATTTTCTGAATATGGAAAACATGATCCAGGAAGGGTTCCAGCCTCATCCTGATCTCATGATGGGAACATTTCACGCCGGCATCTTCGAAAAGATCTCGGAGACAAGGAAAGGTGCCGATTTCCGCTCATGGATCACTGGCAGAAAGAATTTTCATATCTTGGGAAGCATCGAACTGCCTGAATGGAGTGTATCACAAACGCTTCTTGAAAAGAACCAGGCTGAATGGTTGCCGGAGCTTGTCGGGGCCTCTGTTGGAAATTCCATCGCTGAATCAGCACTGCCGCGGGAGCTTGCGGCGTTGGCCGGGAAGGTCCCATGGACGCAAGGAGCCCAAGTGTTTCCTGTCGAAGCGCTGCGGATTCTCAATCAAGCGCCGGACCCGCGGAGTCCGAAACTGTTTCAATCGGATTCCTGGCGACGCAAACAGTTGAACGCCACACTCGGAAGTTGGACGGAATACCGGCATGCGATGGCGCTGGCAGCCAAGGAGAATGTTCACTGGCTCGGCGAAACCGCCGATTCGCCGGGTTTCGTGGAACCCTATCCGCGTTTTTTCAGTGAAATGGCGAAACAAGCCTCGCTCGTTGCCAAGGCGCGGGAAAAGCCACTCGTGAACAGAGGAAGTGGGATGAAAATCGTGCTCTGGCTGGACGAGTGCATCAAGGGCATCGACTTCAGCGGAAAATCCGAAGTGCTGCACGGGTCCCTTTTTAATCGCGGTTCCGGAATTGGTAAGCTGGTCGAGCAGCACGCCTTGATCAATCAGGTATTTCCCGCCCGAACGGACGACGAGAAGGTGGTCGGTGAACATTTTATTCGCGAGGGAAAAGAACTCTTCGAACTCGCGTGCCGAATCAGGGATTTCACAAGATCCTACTGGGAGGAAAACAGGGATTCGATGGCCCGTGCGGATGAATGGATGAAGTTTTGGAAGGACCCGAGCGTTGAAAGGCTCTCGGGATTCGCGGATTTGAGTGAATCGTTGGCACGGCTTGCTGAAAAACAGATCGCGGGAGAGGCATGGTCGGAGGCGGACAAGAAAGTCCTGACTGGCTACGGCGCCAAACTCGGCAAACTGATGTTCTATGAAGGAAACAGCTATCTGAGTCCCAAGGACGACGCTCCCAGGATTGTCAGCTACTCGACACTCGGCAGTGAGGCATCGACCCGGATTTTTCATGCCGCGGTCGGCAGACCACGGCTCTTGTTCATCCGATATCCCGATCCGGCGGGCAGGCCGGTCCTGTGCCAGGGGGCCGTCTATTCCTTCAGGAAATTCGAAGCGCAGGAGACTCCGCAAACTCGTGAATGGAAGGATACCGAGAACAAGCGCGCTTGGCCGGATTGGACCCGGCCGATTGTTGCTCCAGCGATTGAACGCGAGCCCGATCCGGAACAATAAATCCTGGCGGTGTGATCCGGCATTCAACCCGCCGCTCCCGCGTGCAGTTTCAAGCCCAATGCCTGAATGACTTTCAGGATGGTATCGAAACCCGGCGAGCGTTCTCCGGAGAGGGCCTTGTAAAGGCTCTCGCGGGAGAGGCCGGTGTCACGTGCGATCTGGCTCATGCCTTTGGCGCGGGCGATGTCGCCGAGAGCCTTGGCGATGAAGGCCGCGTCGTCTCCCGCTTCTTCGAAACAGGCTTCGAGGTAGGCTGCCATTTCTTCCGGCGTGCGCAGATGCTCGGAAACATCAAATCGGGTCGTTTTCAGCTTTTTCATTTCAGATCCTCCAGTTGTTTTGCCATTTCCAATGCTTTGCGGATGTCGCGGGATTGGGATTTCTTGTCGCCGCCCGCCAGAAGAACAACGATTTCGGATCCGATCCTCGTGAAGTAAACCCGATAGCCAGGACCGGCATCGATTCTCAGTTCGCCGATTCCTCTTCCGACGGATTTCCAATCGCCGAAATTGCCTCCGCGGAGTCGTTCGATCCTGGCAAGAATACGGGCCCGTCCGCCGAGGTCGGAGAGACTGTCCAGCCATTCGGCAAAGGCCTCCGTTTTCCGGATTTCGAGCACGGAAGAACTGTAGCCAATAGGATACAGTTGTCAATTCCGGAAAAATCCACCTCCCTTTCCAGATCCGCTTGCGCTCGAACGATGTCTCGTATGCCCCACGCGGAATGCTCAGGCTCACCGAGGCCGAATAAGCGCTCAGAGACTGGCGGACAGTACGCAGATTCACCACCTCGATTCAAAGCAGCGGATTGGTGAACTATTTCCGAACGGCTGCATTTGGGATGAATGAAAATCCGGTCACCAGACGGATCGAAGTGACGGAACTGGATCGTGAGGGTCTCCATTTACAAAAAAGCTCCGCCGGAGATCCGGTGGAGCTTTTTGAAAGGGCTAACCCCCTTATTTCGCGTGGGCTTTGACGAACTCCACGTTGGCGCGGACTTGGGGGACGTTGTCCTTCCAGTCGTTTTCGTGTTCGATGGAGATGTGGCCGTCGAACTTCTGTTTTTTGAGTTCTTCGAGGCAGGCGGAGACGTCCACGACGCCTTTTCCGGCGACGACGACCGGGGCGTTGCCGAATTTTTCCTTGTCCTTGAGGTGGACGCTGACGATGCGGCCGTTGAGGATGCGCAGGCATTCGACTGGCTTGAGGTTGGAGGTGCACCAGTGGCCGAGGTCGGCGCAGGCACCGACGCGTTTGTCTCGGCTTTCGACGACGCCGAGGATGTAGAGGGGGTTCCAGACTTTGTATTTGGGGTTTGCCATGGAGCCGCCGTGTTCGTGGAAGGCGACTTTCATGTCGAATTCCTTGGCGCAGGCTTCCCAGGCGGCGATCTGCTCGGTGGACTCGGTGCAGACGGAGTAGAGGCCCATTTTCTTGGCGAAGCTCATGATGGCGCGGACTTCGTCGGGATTTCCCGCACCGACGACTCCGTAGTTCACGGCGTGCACGCCCTGGCGTTTGCACTCGGCCTGGAGTTCGGCGATGGAGGCGGCGGACATGGTGTGGTGGACTTTGTCCTGGGAGCCGGGTTTCAGCGTTTGGCCGGGGTAGAATTCGATGACGTTGCCACCGGCTTCCTTGGTCTTGGCGATGGCCTCGAAGGCGCTGAATTCCTTGAAAGTGTAGGCTTGGGCACCGATGAACCAGCCGTTTTGGCGAAGGTTTTCCGGGATCGGATCAGCGGAGAGGTTCGCGGCAAGAGCGAGGGCGAGAATGGCGGCGAGGCGTGTCGGTTTCATGTGGTTATGCGGAAACCGAGGATACGCTGGCCGTGGGGGATTCATTCAGCCCGGTGGCGGGAAATCAGCGTTTGGGTTGCCCAAAGCCTTCGGCTGAGGCCGGTCCGCCGTCGGTCATCGAGTCCGACGGCATCGGATCTGAATGCACGGATTCACATCCGCCCTGTTTCGAGCCAATGCGGATAGATATTCGTTTCTTGCGCTGAAAAATCCGCGTGCGGGACCTGCGTTCCTCCGCTACCCCACGGGCGTGGACGAACGGGAACCGATCATTGATTTGCACAGCGACGCTCATTTCATGGGCCAGGCGCTGCGTGAGGCGCGCAAGGCCTATGCCGCGGGCGAGGTGCCGATCGGCGCGGTCGTCGTGCATGAAGGCCGCATTATTTCCCGTGCATGGAACCAGGTGGAAACGCTCAAGGACGCCACCGCCCATGCGGAAATGCTCGCGCTCACCGCGGCCGAGGAGGCGCTCGGTGGTTGGCGTTTGGAAAAGTGCACGCTCTACGTGACCAAGGAGCCTTGCCCGATGTGCGCCGGCGCCATCGTCCACTGCCGTCCGGAACGGGTCGTTTTCGGCTGCCCGGATGCGAAAGGCGGAGCCGCCGGCGGCTGGATCAATCTGCTGGAAGCCAACCCGCCGCTCAACCACCGCTGCGATGTCACCTCCGGAGTGCTCGGCGAGGAATGCCTGCATCTGATCCAGACCTTCTTCCGCGAGGCTCGTGAGAGGAAAAAACTCGCCCGCGGCTCCGACGATACCAGCGATCCGGAAGTTTGAAACCGAAGGCCGTTAGAGATGCGCATCCGGCGGGGTGAAACGACCCGCAACGCGCTTCCCGGAAATCCATCCACGCCGTTTTCTCCTCAAACCCGGGCTTTTTGACCGCGCGGCATTTCCAAACAGCCGGAAATTGCCGCGAAATCCCTTGTTTCTTGCGGCTTGACCCCGCGCCCGCATCCGCACAAGTTGCCGCCCCGCCATTTCCCCGATGGATCTGGCGTGCCTCAATCGAACCAACCATCCGATCCGCCATGGCCGCGAAGATCTACACCACCAAGGACGCCCCGATCGCTCCGCTCAAGAAGAAAACCCTCGCCGTGATCGGCTTCGGCTCACAAGGCCACGCCCACGCGCTCAACCTCAAGGACAGCGGCCTCAAGGTCGTCATCGGCCTCTACAAG
>DAISZP010000460.1:0-4424 GCA_036824745.1 Luteolibacter sp. | reverse complement strand
TCTCGCCTTCTTCAGGTGCCACCGGATTCCCGCTGGCATCGGTGGAATACCACTGCGGCTTGAACGAGGTGCTGTAATTCGCATAGGCGGCGACGCCCTTGATGAACTCGTAGGTGACACCGACCTTCGGAGTGAACGCTTCCTTGCTTTCGTCGCTGGCGCGGTCCGTCGTGTAGTCGTAACGCCCGCCGAGGGTGAGAGTGACGAATTCGGAGAGTTTGGCGTGGTCCTGCACATAGGCTCCGATGGATTCGCTGCCGGTCACGGATGAGGAAGCGGTGGCGTAAGCGGGAATGGGCAACGAGTAGTCCGGATTGAACAGATCGAATGGGATGTAGGAGTTCGGATCGGAGTAATCGATCTGTTGGGTGTTGGAGCGGCTTTTCTCGTAGTAGTAATCGAAGCCGGTGGTGAGCGTGTGCCCGATGCGGCCGGTCTTGAACTCGAAGTCGAGCGCGCTGTCCACCGCCACCCGGTCGAGTTTCTCGTCGTAGGCGTATGGATAGAGCATCATCGTGGCCTCGTCCGCGGAGAGGCTGGAGTTGTAGAGGATGTCATCCCAATCCTGTTCGAGACGGGTGTAGTTGAAATTCTGGCGGAAGGATACCATCTCGTTGAAACGGTGCTGAAACTGATAGCCGGAGGAGTATTTCGACTGGTCGATGCCGTTGGACGTGGGCATGCCGATGTAGAGATCGATCGGGAGCTCGCCGTTGATGTTGGGAAGCACGGTGCCCTTGGCCGGCATCGCCATCGGGAAGACGCCGGTGTCGTGGGTGTAGCTGTTCAGCAGGGTGAGAGTGGTGTTTTCACCGAGCGCGAAGGTGAAGGAAGGAGCCAGATAGAGACGCTGGCGGTCCACGTGGTGGATGAAGGAGTCGGTGTCCGAATAGAGACCGACGAGGCGGCCATAGATTTCAAGCCCGCCGGGAAGCGTGCCTTGGCGGAGCAGCGGCGCGTTCAAGTCCACCGTGCCTTCGTAGAGGTTGAAGGAACCGGCGGTGGCCCCGAACTCGGCGAACGTTTCCCGCTGGGGACGCTTGCTCACCAGGTTGACCAGACCACCGAGCGGTGCCTGGCCGTAGAGGGTGGATGCGGGTCCTTTGATCACTTCCACACGCTCCAGACCGAAGACTTCGGCATTCATGCCGTAGTCGCCGCGGAGTCCGTCGAAGAAGGTGTTGAAGGAGGAATCGAAACCCCGGATGCGGTAGTAGTCCCAATCCGAATAGTATCCGCCCGGCGAGACACCGGCGACGTTTCGCAGGACTTCCTCCAACTTCGGCGTGCCCTGGTCCTTGATGATTTCCTCGGTGACCACCGAAACAGCCTGCGGAGTTTCGATCAACGGAGTGTCGGTTTTCAACGCGCCGGTGGTCGTTTCCGGCGGTGCGTAGCCGTTGGTTCCGGCGTCCCCGGTGACAGTGAGGGGGTCGAGGCGCTCGGCGGACTCATTGCTGGTGGTGGCGGCTTGGGCTGTGCCGAGCGGCAGAAGGGTGATGGGCACTAGTCTGAGGGTGCGCTGCAGGAGGCGGTTCATGATGGATCGGATGGTGGGATGAAGGCTCTGGTGGGCGAAGGTGCTCCGAAAATCGGGGCTGCCCTGGCGGGTTTTGTTGCGAACGCGTCGCAATCGCAAGAAAAACTTCAAATCGGATATTGACTCAAAAGAGTTGCCACCGCCACCTTCCCGCATCGCTCTTGCGAATGATTCTCAACAGCACCGCCATGAAATCAAGACACCGAATCCATTTCAACGCCCCTGGAGTTTTGGCCGCGTTCACCGTTTGCCTCGGAGGGATCGCTCAAGGACAGGACGCCCTGCAAACTCTGGAACCTCTGACAGTGGTGGGAAGCAGCGACGCGGTTTTCGAAATGCCCGGATCCGCCGCGTATGTGGACGCGCAGGAGTTCCGCGAGCGGGGCTACACGGACATCGCACAAGTCGCGGCGAAAGTGCCGGGGGTTTACGTGCGCAATGAGGATGGTTTCGGAAACTTCCCGAACATTTCGCTGCGCGGCGTGGATGGCAACCGCAGCACCAAGGTCACCATGATGGAAGACGGCATTCTCACCGCGCCCGCGCCCTACTCCGCGCCGAACGCTTACTACTCGCCGAAGGTCGGGCGCATGGCTGGTATCGAGTTCCTCAAGGGCTCCAGCCAGGTGAAATACGGACCGCAAACCACCGGCGGCGTGGTGAACTATCTATCCACTCCGGTCCCCGAGGAGGAAGGGCCGCGTTTCTACAACCGCAGCACCTACGGCAGCTACAACACCTTCTTCGAACACGCGTGGTATGGAGATGTGAAGAAAACCTCGGCCGGCAAGGTCGGCTGGCTGTTAGAACTTCACGGCGAGCACTCGGACGGTTTCCGCGACGTGGACGGTTCTTCACAGAACACCGGTTTCGATCTGGTGGAGCCGATGCTCAAGCTATTCTGGGAACCGGACACCGCCCTCAAGCAACGCGTTGAATTCAAAGTCGGCTACACCAGTTTCGATGCGAACGAAACCTACACCGGCCTGACCGACTCCGATCTCGAAGACGATCCGGATCGCCGCTACGCCGCCACCCGCCACGACCAGTTCGAGTCCGACCAATGGCGCACCTATCTGAAGTGGGTGGGCGAGCCGAGCGACGCGCTGCGCATCGAAAGCGCGGTGTATTTCAACTCCTTCAACCGCAACTGGGACAAGCTCTCCGCAGTCCATCTGACCAGCACCGGCTCCACGATCACCAACGTCGCCGAAGCCATGCTCACACCGGACGGCATCGCCTTGTTGAAGGGATTCGGCCCGGGAAACATCGTGACCACCGACGCCTTGCGCGAGCATGAGGCCTACGGCTGGCAGAATCAGGCGAACTACAAGTTTGAAACCGGCAAACTCAACCACGACGTGGCTGTCGGCCTGCGGGTTCACTACGATCAACAGGACGGCTCCGATGTGAAAACCACCTACGCCTCGACCGGCGGCGGAGGCTTCAACCACGTCAGCGAGACCCCATCCGCACCGATCACCCGCCAAGAGGCGCTGGCGACGGCGATCTTCATTGAGGATTCCATTTCCATCGGGAGTCTCACACTCCGTCCCGGCATGCGCTACGAATGGCTGGATCTCGAGTCCGCCGCACCGGGGGTTCCTTCGATCTCTCTAACGGAACATCTCATCATGGGAGGCCTCGGAGCGAACTACGACTTCGACGAACACAACTCCATGTTCGGCGGCATCTATCAGGGAGCCTCCCCCGCCAATCCTTCCGGATACGCGGCGGGAACGGACAGCGAGGAAAGCCTCGGCTACGAACTCGGCATCCGTCACCGCCAGGAAAGCCTGCGCGCGGAGCTCGTGGGGTTCTACACGGACTTCGAACAACTCATCGCCCCGGAACTTCCCGGCGGCGCGGGTTCCACGCCGAGCCTCAACGGCGGATCCGCCGAGGTCTGGGGCATCGAAAGCTATGTGGAATACGACGTGGGCCGCGCGGCGAGCTGGTCGTATGGAGTTCCGGTTTATGCGAGCCTCACCTACACCAACGCCGAGTTCGCAGGCATGAGCGGCGAACTCGCGCCCACCGCGGGCACCTTCGCCGGCGGCCGCAACGGCCAAGCAGTGCCTTACGTGCCGGAGTGGAAATTCGCCACCGGCATCGGCCTCACCAGCGAGAAATGGGCCGTCCACCTCGATGCCAGCTACGCTTCCACCCAGTGGGGCACCGGCTACAATGGCGACCCTCGCCCGGCAGGCACGAACCCCAGCGCCATGGACGGCAAGATCGACGCCTTGCTCCTATTCGATCTCACCGGCCACTATCAGCTCAACGAACACGTGAAACTCGTCGGCGGCATCCAGAACCTCTTCGACGAGCGCGCCATCGTCACGCGCGCCCCACTCGGAGCTCGTTCCAACGCCCCGCAGATGATCTTCGCCGGATTCGAAGCCGAGTTCTAACCGATTGCCGGAACGCGGACCCGGTGTCACCTTCCGGGTCCGCACTTCCGAAACCACGCTCTACCTTTTTTCCCGGCCATGACGCACGCGTTTCTCCACTCGCTGAACATCGGCACGCTCTCCGCCTGGCTGAGCATCGCCGGGTTCGGCACCGTGGGGGTGTTCGTGCATCCGTGGGAACCGGCGCCCCGCACATCCCCGGAGGTCGAGGAGACTGAATTGGCTCCGGAGGATTTTGATGTCTCTGCGGCACCGTTCACGCCGGAAACGGAGGACTCCCAGCCGCCCTCGGCCTCGCCGCCGGAAATCAATCCGGTGCCGATCGAAGCCCCGCCGGAACTCGCCCCGATCACGGAAGCCGCGCCTCTTCCTGAAATCCCCGAGCTTCCCGAGGTTGCACCGGCCCCCGCTCCGGATACCACCGCCCGCGAGACACCCAGCCGGACCGCGGCGGAAAGCGCGCCGCGAGT
>DAISZP010000459.1:0-4425 GCA_036824745.1 Luteolibacter sp. | reverse complement strand
GATTGTTGAGGCAGATGACTGTCGTGGACTACCGTGTGCTTCAAGGGAAGCTGGCGGATCTCAATCTAGCACTCGAGGGGCCGGGCGAGGTGCTTTCGGTATCCGGCGGGCAGGTTCTGGGATGGAAAGTCAGCGAGGAGGCCGGAAAACGCAGGCTGGAAGTGAAACTCAGCCGTCCGATCGAAGGCAGCGCGCGCCTGATCATCGAGGCTCAGTCCGCGCTCGGCGGATTTCCCGTCAAGGCGCAGGCGATGCGGATGTCTCCGGTGGGAACGCTGCGCCACAGCGGCTGGCTGCGCGTGGCGAACGATGGAGCCGTTAGAATCGAGGTGGCGGATGCGAACGGTCTGATCCAGCTCGCTCCCGCACAGTTTCCCGGTGGTGTGGATGAGAAACTCCGCCAGGTGGCGGTCTATCGGTTTCCTTCCTCCGATTACAGCTACGTGGTCAATGCGAACCAGGTGCTGCCCGAGGTCGGTCTAACGGAAGTGACGGTGTATGAACTAGCGGAAACCGACCGCCGCATCACCGCGGATCTCGAACTCGACATCCGCGAGGCTCCGCTGCGCGAGTGGGAGTTGGAGATTCCGGCGGATCACGCGGTGGCGTCGGTGACCGGTGCGGAAGTCGCCGACTACGTGGTCGCGGCGGACGCGAAGAACGGCATGCGGGTTCTCAAAGTGCTCTTCAAACAAGCGGTGATGGACCGGCAGTTGATCAGCGTGCGCTTGGAAAAGAATGAAGCTGCCAAGGCCGGAGAGTGGGAACTGCGTCCGCTCGGATTCCCCGGCGTGAAAACACGGCGCGGCTACGTGGGGGCCGTGGCCGCCGCCGGATACCGGCTCAGTCCGGGCAAGACGGCTGGCGTCGCGGAGGTGCCCGTCACGTTTTTCCCGAAGAAGACGATTGGTCTTCAGCAAGCGTTCCGCCTGCGTGAGGAAGTCTGGAGTGTCGGTCTAACAGTCGAAGCGCTCGGCCAGAGCATCCAGGCGGATGTGTTCCATCTTTACTCGCTGAAGACCGGAGCGGTCTATGGCAGCGTGTTGATCAACTACTTCGTCGTCGGCGCACCGGCGACGGAATGGAAGATCTCCGTGCCGGAGGGCATCGGCAACATCGACGTGACCGGGCAGAACGTGGGACGCGACTGGCGTCGTGATGGAAACACGGTGGTGGTGCCTCTATCACGTCCGGTTTTGGGAACAGGCACCGTGTTGCTCACCTTCGAACAACCGATGAACTCGCGCGGCGGCACGCTCAATCTCGGCGAAGTCACGCCGCTCGGCGTGCAGGGCGAGCGTGGATACGTGCAGGCGGTGAGTCCGCTGCAAGTGAACCACAAGGAAACTTCGAGCGGGGCGCTGATGGTGATCGATGACTCCGAGTTGCCCGCCGAGTTCCGTTTGCTCAGCAACGCACCCACGCTCGGCGTGTGGCAGTACACTTCACGCGATTTCAAGATCTCGATGGATGTCCAGTGGTATGAAAGCGGTGAGACCGTCGGTCAGGTCGTGGATTTCCAACGATTGGCGAGCCGTGTTTCGCGCGATGGACAATGGGTGACGGACGCGAGGATCTTCGTGAAATCCCGCGGCAACCGCACGTTGCGCATGGAGTTTCCGAAGGATTCCGTGTTGTGGGAAGCCCGCGTGGATGGGGAAACGGTGAACGCCCGCGAGGATGGGAATGGCATGTTGATCCCGCTGCCCGCCAAGGCGGATCCGAATCAGGCGGTGGAGCTTTCGCTGCGATACGGACCGAGCGAGGGGAAGGCATCGCACGCGGTTCTAACAGCGCCGCGGCTTGAAGCGCCGGTGGTGATCGGCGAGTGGAAGATCGAGGGCGACGAGGGACGGCAACTGGTGCCGGAAGGCGGCACTGCCGATCTGGTGCGTCCGGTTCTGCCGGAGAGCGGTTGGGAGTGGCTCGCCAAGCGGCGTTTCCCGGCGCTGATGCTGCTCGTGCTCGGCGCGGCGGCGGCCTGGTTGTTCAGGACGGAAAGAACCACGATCCTTCAGGGGCTTGGGCTGCTTTGCGGGCTGGCGTTCGTGGCGGTGGGCATCACGCTCGCATTGAACGCCGCGTCCACCACGCGGAGCGCCCAGGCGGTGCTGGAATACGCGGCGCCGATGGTGGCGGCTGACGAGGTGGTCTCGGTGAAGGTCGCGAATCTCCCCGCATGGCAGGCGCGTGTCGGTTGGCTGGTGTGGTTCGCCTTCGTCGCCGGCGTGCTGGTGGCCTTGAATGGTTTCTGGAAATCGAGCCGCCTTTGGGTGGGCGGCGGTCTGATGCTGGTGCTGGCCGCGTTTCTAACGATCAAGGGTGGAGCCGCCCTCGCGATGGCCGTGGTGGCCCTGACGGGTTTGTTCTGGCTCTCGCCACGTGTTCTAACAATCATCAGGGGTTTGAGAAAACCCAAACCCGCGGTGGCCGCCGCGGCCGCGGTTTTCCTGGCCATCCTAAATCCCTTGCGTGGTGATGCCGCTCCAGCCGACGCGGAGAAATCCGCGGAGTCCATGACACAGGAATGGTCGATCCGCGAGGGCCGCCTCTATGGAACGCTCGGTGTGACCGTCCGCGCGGAAGCGGGGGATCGTTTCAAACTGTTAGCGGAACCCGCGGTGCTCGGCGGCTTCGAGGGGGCGGGTCTCCGCGTGATGAAGATCAAACCCGGTGACCGCAACGAATACTGGCTGGTGGCGGAGAGCGCCGGACGTTTCAGCGGCAAGGCGACATTTGAAATGCCACTCGCCGATCCGGTGGCGGGTTGGGAGTTTCCCGGCGGCCCCGCGGCGATGCGCAAAGTGAGCGTGCGCTGGGATCAAACGGGGTGGGACTTCGCGTGCTCGAATGCGGCGAGTGTTTCTCCGATCAACGGACTCGGAGCCAACGAAAGCGGCGCGGTGATGATCCTCGGACCGTCCGATGCGGTGACCTTCAAGGCGAATCCGAAGCAGCGCGACGCGGGCACCGAGGAAACCCGGTTTTTCGCCGAGGTTTCCAACCTGTTCGTTCCCGGACCCGGTGTGGTGAACGGCAGGCACCTGGTGGTGATCCGGCCGGCGCAGGGAAAAGTGGCGGCTCTAAGCTTCAAGACGCCGGAAGGCTTTACCGTGAGCGACGTGGGCGAGGGCCCCGTGGGCACGTGGCGCTTCGATCCGATGAAACGGGAGCTGCGCGTGAGCGTGGAACCCGCCCAGACCGGAGCGTTTTCCTGCCTGATAGAAACGCAGCGCGGTGCCGGGGCCCTGCCGGTGGATCTCGATCTCTCGCCGCTGCGTGTCGATGGAGCCGCGGGTGAGATCGGTTTCTTCGGCTTGGCATTCGGCGAGGAAGTGCAGCCGGAGGGCATCCAGTCCGAAGGCCTGTCACGGGTGAATCCGGAGGACTTCAACCAGAAGCTTCTTCCGCGGACCAAGGACGGCCAGCCACTCGCGCTGCTGCAAAACGCGTTCCGCTACGGCACGGGCGAAGTGAAGGCAAAGCTCAAGGTGACGGCGGTGGCTCCGGAGCTTCGATCCGAGGCGTGGCAGTTGGTTTCGCTCGGCGAGGACCGCCTGGTGGTGGCCACGGATCTAACGGTCACGATCACACGCTCCGGCGTGTTCCGCCTCGCGCTGGACGTGCCGGCTGGGCTGGAGATCGAGAGCATCACCGGCGAAGGGCTTTCCCACTGGACGGAGAGCGCCGACGGAGGAAAGCGCGTGGTGACGCTTCATCTATCAGGAAAGACGATGGGCACGAGGAAGTTCAGCGTGACGTTGAGCGGCCGTCCCACCGGCGCGCAGCAACGCTGGCTGGTGCCGAAGGTTTCGCTGCGCGAGGCGTCCCGCGAAACGGGGATTCTAACAGTGGTGCCGGAGCGTGGCCTGCAGGTCAGCGCCGCGGAGCGACGCAACATTTCGCAACTCGATCCGCGCGAACTTGCGGACGGGCCGAAGGAAACCTCCAGGGCTGCCGCAAGGCCGGGTGCGCTGGCCTACCGCTTGCTTCAGGCGGATTGGAACCTGGGCCTTTCGATCAATCGCCTGGATCCATGGGTGACGGCGAAGGTGTTTCACGAAACCACGATCCGCGAGGGTCAGGTGCTTTCCCACGTGCGGATCTCCTACAAGATCGAAAACGCCGCCGTGAAGTCGCAGCGGGTGAGAATTCCCGGTCTGGACGAAAAATCCGCGGCGACGGTCAGGGCGACCGGCGCCGCCGTGGGGGATCTCGTTTCCGTCGATGGCGAGGAGGGACTGCGCGAGATCCGGTTCCAACGCGGCATCGCTGGAGAAACCGAAGTGGAACTCGAATACCAACGTCCGTCCACGGCGGAAGGCGGCGAGAAGATCGAGCCGGTCGTTCTCGAAGGCGTGCGCCAGCAGACCTACATGGTGGCCGTGCGCGCGGGTGGACGGCTTGAGCTGGAACCCGGTCCCT
>DAISZP010000458.1:0-4443 GCA_036824745.1 Luteolibacter sp. | reverse complement strand
GATCACGTGTTGTTCGTGCTCGGCCTGTTTTTTCTAACAAGGGAGCCCGGTCCGCTGCTGGTGCAGATGACGCTCTTCACGCTGGCCCACTCGCTCACGCTCGGGCTTTCGCTTTACGGCGTGGTCGATCTGCCATCCCGTGTGGTGGAGATCGCCATCGCGCTGAGCATCGCCTTCATCGCGATCGAGAATCTATCAGCCAGCCGCCTGCGCCGCTGGCGGCCAGTGGTGGTCTTTGTGTTCGGCCTGATCCACGGCCTCGGCTTCGCCCACACCTTCGCGGAGAGAGTGATCCCGCCGCAGGATTTCCTGCCCGCGCTGCTCAGTTTCAATCTCGGCATCGAGCTTGGCCAGATCGCCGTGGTCGGCATCGCCTTCGCCGCTGTATCCCTCTGGTGGAAACGGGAGACCTATCAGAAACACATCGCCCGTCCGGCTTCCGCGCTCATCGCATTGTGCGGCCTGTTCTGGGCGGTGGAGCGGAGCTTGTGATGCGCCTGTGGCGTCGGTCTGCGACCGTCCGGCCAATGAAAAAGCCGCCGGTTCCCTCATGGAAACCGGCGGCTTCTATCATCTTCCTTACACCGTCGGCGCGGCGTTTTCCTTCTTCTTCGTCGGAGTGCGTTCCACATGGCTCGCGCTGAGCCATTCCGCCAGCCGCACCGGATCATTGCGGTACTTGTTGCGCAGCAGCGGATCGAGTTTCCGCAGCGCGGCGATGCCAGCCATGATCGCCTGCGCCACCGTGCGCGTGGCACCCACGCGGTTCGTCAGGCCGGCTCCTTGATCATCCTCCGCCTCGTCGAATGCAGCGATGTCCTCCGCCAGATTCGTGAGGAAGTCCGCCGGCATCTCATATTCCAGAAACTTCGCGGACAGCGGCGTGGCATCCGTCAGAAACGCGCGCGCCGTGGCCAGCACCTGCGTGTAAGACGGCGAGCGCGGCATGCGGAACTTCTCTTCCAGCCCGCCCGGTTCGTCCGCCGCGATCGCCTTCGCAGTGCGGTTGATCGCCCGCAGATCCTCGTAGAGTTCATCATAGAGATCCGCCTTCGTCGCCGTTCCCGCCTTCATCGATCCGTGGCCGGACTCCTGGCCCGCGGCTCCGCTTTGCGCCTCCGATTCCGCATTCCGGATCTCATTGAGGAGCTGCGCCGCCTTTCCTCCCGCCGGGAAGTCCGACGGATGGAGGCTGGCGAACATCAGGGCTTTTCCGAGCGCCGTCAGGCGGCGCGATTGGTTGTCATTCATATGGGTGTTGATTTCGTTGTCTTATCTGGCCGGTCAGAAAACCGATTTCCTAACCGGATTCCGTCCCTCCTATCACAAAAGCCGCCGGAGTACCTCATGATCATTTCGGCATTCTGACGGCCCAAGCCCTCCCCAAATGCAAATGAGTTGCAGCTTTCACCATCCAAGGCACCGCTTTCACCATCCAAGGTGGAACTTCCACCACCCAAGCCGCGACTTTCACCACCCAAGCCGCGACTTTCACCATCCAAGGCACGGGTTCCACCATCCAAGCCGCGGCTTCCGCCATCCAAGGACCTACTTCCACCATCCAAGGCCCTTCTTGCGCTCCCCAACCCCACGCTTCCGGAGTCCATGCTTGGATTTCGTAACTCACGCCCTAACTTCCCTCCATTCCATGGCCGTCGAATCCAAGCCTCTCTTTCACCCGGAAGTCACCTTCGTCGCCGAAGTGAAGCGCATCCGCGGAGCCAAACAACCGCTCACCGCCGCCGGACTCCAAGCCCTGCGGAAGGAATACACGACCACCATCGAACCCGCCCGCACCCTCGCCGCCGAAGCGCTGAAACTGGAACACCAGATCAACGACCTCGTGAACCAAGCCTACGGACTGACACCCGAGGAAATCGACCTCATGTGGAAAACCGCCCCGCCAAGGATGCCGATCTCGCGGCCAAACATCACCAAGTAACCGATGGCCGCCCGCACGCCCCGAAATGAGCATGCATCGTATCCGCATGCTTGCCATGCGATCGGTTTCGCCCGATGAAAAAGACCGCAAACCTTGAATCCCGCCATGATCAAACGGTTCTACGTCCACAATTTCCGAAGCCTCCAGAATTTCGAACTCCCGGTAAACGGAGACCCTTCCGCATTGCTCATCGGCAGGAACGGCGCGGGAAAATCCAGCGTCGGCATGGCTTTGGAAATTCTCCAGAAAATTGGCAGAGGCACGAACCGCGTCGGCAAATTGATCAAACCGGAGGAGATTGCCGATGGTGTGAGAGATGCATCGATTCGGTTTGAACTGGAGGTGTACATCAAGGAAATGCACTTCGCATATGCGCTGGCTTTGGAACTTCCCGCTGGCTTCCGGGAGCTGCGCGTGCTGGAGGAGAAATTGACCGTGGACGGCATTCCTGAGTTCACCCGGAAACTGGCCGATGTACAATTTCCCGGAGGAGGAGGCAGAGGCGGTTTTGACTGGCATCTCGTGTGGCTGTCCGTGGCACAAGCGAGAACGGACAAAGATCCACTGGATATTTTCCGGAAGTGGCTGGCGCGTATGCTGATCGTACGTCCGTATCCGCTGGGGATTGAAGGGAATTCATCGGAAGAAACGCTGCATCCCGACCCGGAGATGACAAACTTCGGAGATTGGTGGAGCGGCGTGATCACTCACGCTCCCGCAGCGTATTCGCGCATCGATCAAGCCCTCAGGCAGTTGATGCCGGATTTCCTGGACATCAAGAATCCGGTGATCGCCAAGGATTCCCGCAGCCTGGAGGTTCATTTCGAAACCGCATCCGTGCCGTTTCGACTGCTTTCCGACGGGGAGAAATGCATGGTCATCTGGGCACTGGTCATGGCGGCGAACGAAGCGTACGGGCCGCTCTTCTGCTTTTGGGACGAACCGGACAATTACCTTGCCATTTCCGAGATCGGGGATTTCGCCACCGACCTGCGCAAGGCATTCAAGAGCGGCGGGCAGTTTCTGGCCACCTCTCACAATGCGGAGACGATCAAGAGTTTCTCCGCGGAAAACACCTACCTTCTCTATCGCAGGCACCATTCCGAACCCACCCAGGTCCGCGCACTTTCGGAACTGGATTACGGCAAGGATCTGATCGGAGCCCTCGTGCGCGGGGAGGTCGAGCCATGAGCGTGAACAAATACCAGCCGCATCTTCTGGTCATTCCGGAAGACGATGCGAATCGCGATATTGTCACGGGTTTCCGAAACCATGGGTCCGTGGACTCCCGACGGATTCATGTAGAAAACGTGGCAGGGGGATGGAAGAAGGCCGCCGAAACCTTTTTGGAGAAACACGCGAAGTCCATGAAGGAGAAATTTGAGATGCGGCATGTGCTGATCCTAATCGATTTTGATCAGCGGGAGAATCGGTTCGAATACGTTCAGGGCATGATTCCCGAGGACCTTCGTAGCCGGGTCTTCATCATGGGATGTCAGGATGAACCTGAAAGAGTCCGGGCTGCCACCGGCTTGACGAAGGAGAAGCTCGGCGAAGCGCTTGCGGAAGCCTGTTCTAACGGAACGGACGACGTGTGGGGTCACGAGATCCTGGCGCACAACCTGCCGGAACTCCAAAGGATGCGGACGACCATCTGCCCTCATTTGCTCGGATCCTAGGCGAGTCTAACGGCCCTGCGGATTCCCGGCGAGGTGGATGTGGTGTTTCCCCTGGAACCAGCGGCCGGTGACGCGGCTGCGGCGGAAGAGGCCGAGGTAACCGCCGGGTTTGTGGAATACATCGACGTGCCAGGAGTGCTGCGGGTCTTCGGGCAGGGAGTTTCCGAATCGTTCGAGCGCCGAACACCATGAGGAGAAATCCTCGACGATGAGCGTGGCCCGCCGCGGGTGAACGGGGTGAACGATGAGTCGGGCGGAGCCTTCCGGTGGATCGGCGCGGCCGCAGGAGAAGAGATCGAGGTGAAGCGGGTTGGTGCCGCCGTAGAATGGATCGTGAGGAAAGCGGCGGCCCTGTCGTTTGAAGGCCCGCCACCAGTCCTCATCGCGCCACGGGCTGGTGACGGCCATTTCCGCGGGTGAGAGCTCGTCCGGGTGCATGAATGCCGAGTTTCCCCGCCAGCAGTGGGCGGCGAGGGAGTCGAGCTGGCCGTCATCATCCCAAACGGAGTGGATGAGATCCAGCCGGGGATCGCCGTGGGACTGCCTGCCTCCCGCATACCACCACGCGAGTCCCGCGGCGGGAGAGGCCCAGCCAAGGAGCGCCCCCATCAGATAGAAGAGGGTTTCCCAGTAGCATTGGAAGTCCTCCAGCGTGCGGCATTGGCCGATGCGCGGCAGGCGGTCCATGAGATCCGGATTTGCCAGAGCCTGATGGACGGAGGGGCAATGGCGGTGCTGGATCATGGAGAGGCGAGGCTCGAACGCATGCGGAGGATGGAACACGAGAAGTGCTTTCAGGCGATCCAGCGATGCGAGCCAACG
>DAISZP010000457.1:1834-4511 GCA_036824745.1 Luteolibacter sp. | reverse complement strand
CCTCATCATCCTCGCCGACGACTGCACTTACAGCGACCTGTCGTTCCACGGCGGCGAGAACGCGAGGACGCCGAATCTCGATTCGCTCGCGAAACAAGGAACCCTCTTTGAGCGCGCCTACCTCGGCATGGCGATGTGTTCGCCGTGCCGCTCCGAGTTTTACACCGGCCGCTACCCGCTTCGCAACGGCTGCGCTTGGAACCAGGCGACCAGCCGTCCCGGTACACGCAGCATGCCGCATTTCCTCGGTGATCTCGGATACCGCGTGGGCATCGCGGGCAAGACCCACATCAAGCCTGCCAGCGTCTATCCGTTCGAGGCGGTCCCCGGTTTCGATGACAACTGCGTGAACGATCCCACGCTCCCCCACGACCTCGCGGGTGTTAGGAAATTCATCACGCGCGATGGGGAGCAGCCGTTCTGCCTGGTCGTCGCTCTCACGGAACCGCACGCGCCATGGGTGATGGGCGATGCCTCGGCCTATCCGCTGAAGTCGCTGAAACTCCCGCCCTACCTCGCGGACACGCCGCTCACCCGCCAGAGTTTCTCCAAATACCTCGCCGAGATCACCTATATGGACAGCCAGGTGGGTGAGTTGTTAGATGTGCTCGAAAAAGCGGGTCGGGCGAAAAACACTCTCGTGCTGTTCTCCAGCGAGCAGGGCGCGCAGTTTCCCGGCTGCAAGTGGACGAACTGGGACAGCGGCCTGCACACGTCCCTCATCGCCCGCTGGCCCGGCGTGGTGCCGTCCGGCCGCCGCACGACCGCGCTTGTCCAGTATGCGGACGTGCTGCCGACCTTCATCGACCTCGCCGGCGGCAAGCCCGATCCCGCGGTCTTCGACGGCACCAGCTTCGCCGAAGTGCTGCGTGGAAAGAAGGACGCGCACCGCGAGTTCGTGTATGGCATGCACAACAACTATCCCGAAGGCCCTCCCTATCCGATCCGCTCGGTCAGCGACGGCGAGTGGCGCTACATCCGCAACCTCTCGCCGGAAAAGACCTACATCGAGAAGCACCTCATGGGCCGCACCGAGCACAATCCGTATTGGGGATCGTGGGTGTTCTCCGCTACGGAAAACCCGCGGCATCTCCAGCTCGTCGAGCGTTTCATCCGGCGTCCGGGCGAGCAGCTCTATCAGACTTCGAAGGATCGTTTCGAAATGAAAAACCTCGCCGATGATCCCGCGCGCACCGCGGTCAAGGCACGGCTCGCCGCCGCGCTCGATGCGTGCCTCAAGGATCAACTCGACCCCGGCGTGCCGCTTGACACTCCGGAGGCCTTCGATGCCGCGCAAGCTCTCAAGCCCATGTTTCCCGGCAAGCCATGAGAGCTCTTCTGATCGCATTGTTAGGAATCGCCACGCTGCACGCGAAGCCGAACTTCGTGCTCATCATCGCCGACGACTGCACATGGAGCGACCTTGAGATCCACGGCGGCCAGGCGAAGACGCCGAATCTGAAAAAACTCGCGTCCGAAGGGATGATGTTCGAGCGCTGTTTCCAAAGCTCGCCCACTTGTTCGCCCACGCGCCACAACCTCTACACCGGCCTCTATCCGGTGAAGTCCGGCGCCTGGCCGAACCACACGATGGCATACGACCACGTGAAGAGCATCGCCCACTACCTCCAGTCCGCCGGATACCGCACGCATCTATCAGGAAAGTCCCATGTCGAACCCAGGTCGGTGTTTCCCTTCGAGCTTTCAGGAAACGGACAGAATCCGGACATCGGCGCGATCCGGAAGTTTCTCGGCGAGTGCAAGCAGGAGAAAAAGCCGTTCCTGCTCATCGCCGCATCGAGGGAGCCTCATTCGCCCCACGACAAGGGCGACCCAAGCGCCTATCCGCCGAAACAGATCAAGCTGACTCCGATCCAGGCTGACACGCCCGCCACGCGGAATACGCTGTCCAAATATTTCGCCGAGATCACCTACTTCGATTCCCAAGTCGGCGAAGTCCTCACCGCGCTTGATGAAATGCAACTCCGCGAGGACACCTTCGTCATCGTGCTCAGCGAGCAGGGCTATGATCTGCCCTTCGCGAAATGGACATGTTATGACGTCGGCCTCCACAGCGCCTGCGTCATCCGCTGGCCCGGCAAGGTGAAACCCGCCAGCACCACCCGGGCCATCGTCGAATACACCGATGTCGTCCCCACGTTCCTGGAAGCCGCCGGGATTCCCGCTCCGGATGTTCTCGATGGGAAATCGTTTCTCCCGGTGCTGTTAGGGAAAGCCGATGCCCACTGCGAATTCACCTACTCGCAGGAAACGTCCAAGGGCATCAACAACGGACCGGTCCACTACGGCATCCGCAGCATCCGCGGCGGGCGATACCGCTACATCCGGAATCTAACGCCCGAGGTCGTGTTCAAGAACGCCGTCACTCCCGGCAAGGTTTTCCAAAGCTGGATCAAGGCCGGCGAAAAGGGCGACGCGCAGGCCGCGAAGCTGGTCCGCGAGTTCCGCCACCGTCCTTCCGAGGAACTCTACGATTGCGACGCGGATCCATGGAACCGCAACAACCTGATCGCCGACAAGACCCTCGAACCCGTGGTTTCCGATCTGAAACAACGCCTCGACGCCTGGATGAAATCCCAAGGCGATGAAGGCCAGGCTACCGAGGAAAAAGCCCTTACCCGCATGCCGAAAACCAAGTCGGACGGCGAGTGACAAT
>DAISZP010000457.1:0-1824 GCA_036824745.1 Luteolibacter sp. | reverse complement strand
CCGCGGAGCGGATTGCGGATTGCGCCTGTCACCCCGCGCCGCCATCCTCGCGCCGATGCGAGACGACACCCGCCGTTGGATTCAGGCAGACAAGGCGCATTGCTGGCATCCCTTCACCCGGCAGGGCGAGTGGTGCGCTCCCGATCATGATCCGTTAGTGCTCGTCCGCGGCGAGGGCGCTTGGCTCTGGGACTCCGAAGGCCGGAAGTATCTCGATGGAAACTCGTCGATCTGGACGAACATCCACGGGCATGCCCATCCGGTGATAGTCCGGGCGATCCGTGACCAGCTCGAAAACACCGCGCACGTTTCATTTCTCGGTTTCACCCACCCGCTCGCCGCGGAACTCGCGGCACGGCTCTGCTGTTTGTTTCCCGAAGGCACCTTGGAGCGCGTGTTCTTCTCCGACGACGGCTCCACCGCGGTCGAATGCGCCCTGAAAATGGCCGTGCAATACCGCCTGCAAACCGGCGAGCCCGGCCGCGACCGCTTCGTCGCCTTCGCCGATGGCTACCACGGCGATACCCTCGGAGCCGCCTCCCTCGGCGGTGTCGGGCGGTTCTTCGAACGCTTCAAGCGCGGCTATCCCGTCGATCACGTGCGATCCATGGCCGAACTCCGGGCGCTGGATGCCCGGCAAATCGCCGGAGTCGTCATCGAACCGCTCATCCAAGGCGTGAACGAGATGCGTCCCTGGCCGGCGGGCATGCTGGCGGATCTTCGCGCATGGTGCGATGAGACCGGCGTGCACCTCATCCTCGACGAAGTCATGACCGGCTTCGGCCGCACCGGGAAAATGTTCGCCTGCCAGCATGAAAGCGTGATCCCGGATTTCCTCTGCGTCGCCAAAGGCATCACCGGCGGATACCTGCCCATGGCGGCCACGCTCACCACGTGCAAGGTTTACGAAGCCTTCCTCGGTTCACCCGAAAACGCCTTCTACTACGGCCACAGTTACACCGCCAACCCGCTCGGCTGCGCCGCTGCCATGGCCAGCCTTGATGTGTTCGAATCCGAGCAGACCCTCGAAAAACTCGCCCCGCGCATCGAACGCCTGCGCGCCGGCCTGGCGGACCTGAAGGCGAAAAACCCGCTCGTCCACGAAGTCCGCCAGTGCGGATTCGTCAGCGGAATCGAGCTCCGCAGGCCCGACGGCAGCAAGTTTTCCCCAGAAAACCGAACCGGTGAGGCCGTCTGCATCGCCGCCCGCAAACACGGGCTGCTCACCCGGCCGATCCTCGACACCCTTGTCCTCATGCCCCCGCTCTGCACCACCGAGGCGGAAATCGACCATGCCCTGGCCGCCCTCCACGCTGCAATTTCCGATCATCCGGGCATTGACACCCACGGAACCAGCGCGTACACCCTCGCCCCCGCGCCACGCGCAACGGCGGAGTAGCCAAGTGGTAAGGCAATGGTTTGCAAAACCGTCATTCGAGGGTTCGATTCCCTCCTCCGCCTCCAATTCCGTTCCTTTGGTTTCGCGAGCGGCGATTGATATCAGGCCGCTCCATTTCGTGGCAATGCTTGCCATTGGGTCAATGTGCGTTGCAATTCGCTGAAATTCGTGAGAAACATCCGCCGTCTTTAGGCGATTAATCTCGAACGGATCCCATTTCCCACCATGAAGCCGAATCAGAACCCGCGCAATCCGGGGCCCCCTTCCGCGAAGCGGCCCAATTCCAAGGCCGAGGGCCGCAGGCAGGTGCTGGTCGTCCGTTCCAAGGGCGACAGCAACCGGAAAACCATGATGGGAGCCCTCATGATCGGTGTTTTCGCGCTCGTCGCCGTGTTTGTGGGCTTGGAAGCAATCAAGGGATCCGG
>DAISZP010000456.1:0-4517 GCA_036824745.1 Luteolibacter sp. | reverse complement strand
TCGGCGAGCGGCACCAGTTCCTCGCCGCCCAAGGTGAACTTGTCCGAAGACCCGTAGGTGGGCAGGCCTTTCTCGGTCTGGCGCTGGATGCAGGTCAACCCGTCCGACCACGCGATGCCGAAATGACCGTTGCCGCCACCGGAATTGTAGCGGAGCACGAGATCCGGCTGGAGCCCGGCGACGCCTGGCGGTGAGGCGATTTTTACCGAGTAGGAGGAGGTGCCGCTGTTGAGCTGGGGCTCGAAAGAATCGCCGAGACCCTCGATGGAACCCGGGCCGGACGGGAGGGAAATCTTGTTGAGGCCGACGCCGGATTTGTCGCCGGCAAAAACGCCAACCGTCATCGAAAGCCCCGCAAAGACGCAGGCGAACGCGGGCGAAAGTCTTAAGATGGTGCTTTTTTCGCACCGAAAAAAATTGCGTTTCCGGCCCTGTGATTTAGGCTGCCTCCCATGAGATCCAGTGCCACCAAACCTCCCAAGAAGGAGCAACGAGGCCGCCCTGCCGCCGAGGAACGCTCCGTGCGAATCAGTCCGCGATTTCCGGTTTCCACGGCTGCCCTGCTGGAGAAAGCATCGGCCTTGCGTGGGCTCACGGTGACCGGCTTCATCCTCGAAGCGGCACGGAACGCTGCGGAAAAGGTAATCGCCGAGGAAACCCGCTGGCAGTTGGACGAAACCGAGACCGCCGCCATGCTGAAGCTGCTGGCCAATCCGCCGAAACCCAACGCCGCCGCCCGGAAAGCCGCCGCACTCGTCGCCGATGTCACGATTCGCTCTTGAGCTGCTGGACGCCTCGCACGACCGCAAGTCCTTCCATTCGGGCCTGCCGTCGGTGGACCAATACCTCAAGGAAACCGCGCGCGGCCATACGGAAAAGGGCGTGAGCCTCACCAGAGTCCTGGTGAGTGCCGAGGCCAAAGCACCCAAAGCAATCCTCGGATTCTTCACGCTCACTCCCTGCATGGTCGAGGCGGCTGGCTGGCCGGAGGTTCCGAAAGGGCTGCCGCGAAATCCGGTGGGAGCGGTTTTATTGGGACGACTGGCCGTGGACCAATCGATGCACGGAAAAGGCATCGGTTCCCGGCTGTTGTCACTGGCAAGGCGCATCACCTCCGGCTCGCTCGGTGCGACCGGCGGGATCGGACTGGTCGTGGATGCGGCGACGGATGATCTCATCAGTTTCTACGAGAAGTTCGGATTCCGCCGGATCTCCAGAGATTCCCGTCGTTTGTTCCTTCCGACACGTTCACTGGTGGAATAAGAGCGAGCTGAATGCTTCCGCCCGCTGGAACAATCCCGGCGCGCGCGGCCATGGCAGGAAATGGAGAGGGCAAACTCATCATTCACTTCTTCGGCATGGTCACCGGTCCCATTGGTGGACCGGACTCGGTGGCTGTCGCTTTCAATGCTTCAGCGACCTTTTCCGGAAAGGTCGCGACCTCGGTGCCCTCGCTGAGTTGGGAAACATAGCGGTCGTAGGCTTCCAAACGCTTGGCACGGTGGATTTTCGAGGCGATGCCGGACTTGGCCTGCTCGAAGGGTGTGACGACACCCTCCTTGCGCTCTGCCACCTTGACGAAATAGACCCAATCGTTGTGCTCGATGGGACCGGCAATGGAAACGAGATCCTTCGCGGAGAATACCGCATCGAGGATTTCCTTCGGGTATTGTTTCGAGTCCTCGCCAATCACCAGCCAGTTCGTAATGCCGGCGTAGTTCTTCGCGGCGGGATCGTCCGAGAACTGGGTGACGAGTTGCCCGAAGGGCTGCTGCTTGGACTCGATCGCCAGCTTCACGGCGTCGAGCTTCTGCTGGAACGTGGACTCCTGGCCCTTCCGCTTCAGCAAGGCGAGGATTTGTGCACGCGCCACCGTTGGTGCCGAGAACTCGGATAGGTGTTGATCGTAGTAGGCCTTGAGTTCGGAATCGGAGGGCTGGGCGGGCTGATGGCCGGGGGCGTCCACGGTATCGAGCAGCAGTTTCTGGACGGACTGGGATTTCACGTAGCGGACGATGTCCGGGTCTTCCTGATAACCACGCTTCTTCGCCTCGGCGGCGAGGAGTTCCAAATTCACCGCATCGCGCAGGGCGAGCCTCGCCTGATCAGACTTGGAGAGGTCGTATCCATTCTGCGCGGCGATGACTTGCAGGGAAGCGAGCGAAATCGGCACGCCCGCGGCCATGGCCACCACCGGGGTCCCATCCTTGGCGGGACCGGGAGCGATAAGCGCGGCGGGCTTCTTTGACTCTTCTTTGCAGGAAGTAAGAATGAGGCATACCACCGATGCCACGAAGAGGCACGGCACTCTTGTCGTAGCGAGCGTGAACGGGCGACAAGAGTGTCGCTCCTCTTTATCAGAAACCGTCGAAAGTGGGAGCATTGCCATAGGTGTAGGTGAATCGAAGGACGATGTCCTTGAGCTTCGCGAAGTTGATGCTGCGGTTCGCGGGGTTGGCCGTGTTGATGCGCAGAACCCAGTCGGTGGTGCCCACCGGGCGGTCCATCAGGCCGGTGTTGTCGAACTCGGTGAGCGGACGTCCGGCGGTGGCTCCGTTGATGCGCGCCGGGAAGGCGGTGGCGAAGACGGTGCGGTCGTAATTGTCCACGCTGTGCGTCATCTTGAGCAGCATGTCGGACGATGGTGGATTCGCCCAGAACTGGCGGAGCGTCACCATGCCGGACTGGATCAGATCAATCTCCGCCACTTGTTGGTCGCTGAAGCCGCTCTCGGCGTAGATGTCCGCGGCAATCGAGTGGATCCGCATGTTCCAGCGGCTTCCGGTTGCGGGGAAATATGAGTTGTCCTCAATGCCAATCGGGAAGTGCAGTTCCAGAGTCGCGTTGGCGGAGTTGAACTCGTTCTCCTTGCGGTTGGTCTCCAGATAGTTCCGGAAGTCCGCGATGCTCATTTCCAGCGTGTAGCCGGTGGAGGCGTTCGGTTTGTAGCCCAAGATGTGCTCCCTTACGGAAATCGGCACCGCAGAAATGGGAGCGCTGTGATTCGGTCCGCGGACGCTGGTGCCGTTCACGCGACGGAGCTTGCTGTCCCAGTTCTTCAAGGCATCGAGGTAATCCTGCGCCTCGTCCGCACTGCGGATTGCGAAAAGCGAATCGAGTTTTGTGAACTTGTCGAACAATGAACTCTCCAAAGCCGGAGGCTCGTTGCAGGATGCGGGAACGATGATGGGATTCTGGTAGGGTTCCGTCCACTCATACTCGAGGGTCTTGGCAAGGCGGTAGAGCTTGTCCACCGCATACTCCAGTTCCTGAGCCGCCCGCCTTTCGGTTTGGGAAGCGAATACGCGGAAGCTGGGATCTTGGAAGTAGAGGTCCGCTGCGGTGTTCCGGGTATGGGCGAGATCCTCGATGTAGCGCTCCATTTGCGCTTTGAGAGAGTCCAGATTGAGACGGGCTTGGTCGAGGGCGACTCCAGCGCGGCGGATCGCGTAAGTTTGATTTGCCACCTCAAGCAAATTTTTTCTGATCTCCGTCTCAAGTTGTATGTCTGCTATGCGAGTTTGTTGGATAAACTGCACTTCACGTTCGTAGGCACTAAGTCCACCAATCGTCACCGAACCGGGATTGGTAACCATCTTTACGAATGAACCTTGCAAAGATGAAAATCCATTTTCAAAAGAAACATAACCCGCCATACCTTTCGCAATATCTATTGCTTTGAGTTTCACGACAGTTTCTTCATTGATGCTCTCTACTTGCGAATTAGACCATTTTGAAATCTCGATACCCGCAAGAAGCTTTTTTTGTGAAGAGATCTGCTCTTGGATCTGAAGCTCTGCATCGAGAATCGCCGCCACCGCCGACCCATACTGCCCCAATCCCGTGGGATCCGCATTCGGGTAATTCGCAAGTAGGTTGTTGAGCCGGCTTGTGAAGGCATTCCGGAAATCCGTCTGGTCTCCCACCGTCGCGAGGTTGTTGTAGGTGGCGGGGTCTATCCCAGTGAGCAGCTTGAGCGGGGTGATGTATTGGTTCCGCTGGTTGAGCAACTCGTTCCGGAGGTCGGCCTGGTTGCGGTCGTAGTTCCGTTTTTCGTTCCGTGCCTCCACTTCGGCAGACTTCGCCTGATTGACCGCATCCACCGCCGCCGAGTGAATGGCGGCGAATGTTTCGTTGGGGATGTAGCTGCCGTCGGTCCCCAGTGGGTTCACCCCGGCGTTGATCTTGTCGAAGAGATCGGTGGCGACGCGCATGTTCGCCTGGAGGCCGTTTCCTTCGTTTTGCGCGAACTGCGAGGAGGTCTGACCGGAAGCCAGAAGCGCCATGTTCAGATAGCTCTGGGTCGCGGCCACCTTGCATTCTTCCTTCGCCTCCGGAAGTGCGGTGCCGTCTTGGGTGGACAGTCTCCAAAGCAGCTTGGCCTTTTCCGTTCTTGCCTGGGCAAGGCCACCGGCGGTGCCTGCATACTGCCAGTATTCGTTCTTGGCAGGAATCGGGACATCCGCCCAGGTGAGGGAGCTGTCGTAGTAGGTCAGATAGTTGGGAAACTGGGGATA
>DAISZP010000455.1:0-4519 GCA_036824745.1 Luteolibacter sp. | reverse complement strand
ACATCTCCGGACGCCCTGTTTCCGGCGACGCCTCGGCGGTCACGATTTCCCATGCGGAACTGGGCGAGATCCGTCTCTCGATGGAACCCGCGGTGATGCTCGAGTTCAATGCCTCCAACCAAATCGTCGATGACTGGGATGCGGATTTCTAACATTCTAACACTCTGCCTGCTCGCGGCCGGCGTCTCGCATGCGGACGATCTCACCATCGCCGGCGGAGCCACCCTCTTGTCCGGCGTCGTGCGCTCGATCGACGAACAGGGCGCGGTGGAGCTCGCCAGCCCGCTGTCTCCGGAGCCCCTGATCCTGAAAAGCGGGGTGGTGGACAAGGTGGAGTTCAGCTCCGGGAACCCAGCCGCCGAGCAGCCTCCGTCCATGGTGCAGCTCGCCAATGGCGACCGCATCCCGGCGATCCTCGAAGGACTGGATGAAACCAAGCTTACACTTTCCTCCCCCTATCTCGGCAGACTGGAAATCCCTCGCGATGCCTTGGGAATGCTCCAACTCGGCATCCGCCAGGGCAAGCTGGTCTACTCCGGCCCCACCAAACTCTCGGAGTGGCTTGACGGGGATTCCGATGCGAAGAACTGGAATTTCCAAAACCGCGGACTGACGGCGAACGGTCCGGCCACCGCGTCCCGCCAGATCGATTTCCCGCAGCAGTTCGTCCTGCGATTCACGCTGAAGTGGGAAGCTCGCGGAAACCCGAATTTCGAAGTCACCTTCGCCGATCCGATGCTTGAAAAAGGCAAGTCCGCGGACCGTTACTTGCTCCGCTTCAACAGCGCGGGCTTCCAGATCCGCCGCGAGGCTTCCCGCGGCCAGCACTACGCGGAACTCATCTCGCTCGCCCGGCTGCCCAGCCATTTCCCCGACCGTTCGCTCGAGGTGGAGATCCGTGTGAACCGGAAAACCTCGCGCCTCCAGGTCTATCTGAACGGCGATCCGGACGGAGAGGCCGTCGATCCGTTAGAAGGCACCCCGACCGGACGTGGCCTTGTTTTCATCTGCAACAATCCGAACAACCAGACACAGGTGATCCGCAACATCCAGGTGCTGGAGCTGGACGATTCCGCCGTGCGCCACCGCAGCGAGGAACGCGGCGATCCCAAACAGGACAGCCTGATCAGCCGCGATGACGAGCGCTGGGGCGGCAGGCTGCTGGACATCCGCGGTGATCGCGAAAACCAGTCCTTCCGCATCAAGAGTGAGTTCCAGAACGATCCGCTCGACATCCCGGCGTCCGCGGTTTCCACGGTGTTTTTCACCGTCAAACAGGAAGATGACGCCAAGCCCCCCAAGTGCCCGTTCACGCTCCGCCTGCAGGACAAGGGCGTGCTCAGCGTTACCTCATGCCGATTCGACGCGGAGAACGTGAGCGCGGTCCATCCGCTGTTAGGCCCCATCACCCTGAAGCGCGAGGGCGTCACCTCGCTCCAGTGCACCGATTCCAAATCCAAACCCGAATCATGAAACCGCTCGCTCCCCTGATGATCTCGCTGGCCGGTCTGGCAGCGGCGGACGATGCGGAATCCATCGTTCGTTTCTCAAATGGCGACCGCATTCCCGGATCGATGACGTCTCTCACGGCGGACCAGCTTGTATGGAAGTCTCCGGCATTGGCGAAACCCTCGCCGTTTTTCCTGAAGAACGTGATCGATCTCACGCTGCCGAGCCAATCGCCCGACCGGAACGTCGATCACGAGGCGACGATCACTCTGACCAACGGCGACACCGTCCGCGGACAACTCGCGGCGGTCAGCGATTCATCCGTCACCCTCGACACATGGTATGCTGGCAGGATCGCGCTCAACCGGCTGATGGTTTCCGATCTGAAGATCGAGGGAAAATCCACCCTGCTTTACCGCGGCCCCACCGAACTCGATGGCTGGAAACAGGCGGGCGATCCTCCGGCGTGGAAGTTCGCACGGGGAGCGCTCCGGGCGAACGGCCGCGGCAGCATCGCACGCGAGAAGATCCTCTCGGATGAATGCACCGTGGCCTTCGACCTCGCGTGGAAGAGCGATTCCATTTCCTTCAAGGTCATTCTCTTTTCCAACGAACCGGATCAAACGAATCCCAATTCGGGATACGAGATGTCATTCCAACGCAGCAGCATCCTGTTGCGGAATGCCAAAACCTCCGGGTTTCTCGGCAGCACGCACTCGCAGGCGATGGCGGAAAACGAGAAGGTCCACGTCGAGATCCGTGCCAGCCGCAAATCCGGGAAAATCTGCCTGTTTCTCAACGGCCGCATTGTCGAGGTGTGGACGGATCCGACCGTGGAGTCCGGCGCCTTCGGCGACACACTGCAATTCGTTTCCCAGGACTCGCAGCCTTTGAAGATCTCCGCGATCGAGGTTTCTCCGTGGGACGGCATTGTCGATCAGACCCCGGAACCCCGACTCGGCATGCTGCGGCGCTTCGAGGGACTCAACCCCGCCGCGAGCGCGCCGAAGAAGGAAGTGCCGAAACCCGGACGCATGCAACTCGCCAACGGCGACAGCATCGATGGCGAAGTGAAGACCATCGAGAATGGAGTCATCACCGTGACCACCGGACTCGGCGAGGTGAAACTTCCCATCGCCCGCCTGCGGAACATTTCCCTGAAAAAAGTGGATCTCGAACGCTGCATCCGGCGCAACGGCGATGTCCGCGCATGGTTTCCGGACGCCACATCGATCGTCTTCAGACTCGATGAGGTCGGCGAAGGCACACTGAAGGGTTCCAGCCAGAATTTCGGCAGCGCCACGTTTCAAATCCAGGCCTTCAACCGCATCGAGTTCAACATCCACAACACCGACCCGATCGCGAGTCAGGGCACGGTGACGGAGGAATGGTGAACGGCCCGCGCGATTCCGTGCTTCCACTGGCGCGCTCGAAGGTGCAGGCTCCGCCCCGTACCTTATGAAACGCATCACTTGGATTGGAATCACCGCATCTCTTCTCACCTGGATCCACGGCACGCCTGCTGGAGCCGAAACCTCCGCCGAGAAACTCGGATGGCAGCTCGCCGTGCACTCCTACACGTTCCAGAAGTTCTCGATTGAGGACGCCATCGACAAGACCGCCGCGCTCGGCATCAAACACATGAGTGTCTCCGGCGGCGTGAACTTCATGGAAAACGGCAAGCTTGTTAGAAAGGACACCGTTTCCATCTCCAATGAATCCTATCAGGGCATCCTCGCCCGCATGAAGGACAAGGGCATTGATCCGGAGTTCGTCAACATGGGCGTCGTCAAGCCCACCGCGAACGAGGCGCAGAGCCGCAAGTTGTTCGCCGCCGCGAAGAAACTCGGCATCGGCGTGCTGGTCACCGAACCGGAAACCCACGGCAAGATGGAGGAACTTCCGAAGGTGATGGATGTCGTCGAGAAACTCGCCGTGGAATACAACATCAAGGTCGCCATCCACAACCACCCGGGACCGCAGAACTTCTACTGGAAACCCGAAACCGTGCTCGCCGCCATCGAAGGCCGCAGCAAGCTGTTAGGTGCCTGCGCCGACGTCGGCCACTGGGTGCGCTCCGGCCTCGATCCGGTCGAGTGCCTGAGGAAACTCGAAGGCCGCGTGATCTGCCTGCACTTCAAGGATCTCAACGAAAAATCCGCCAAAGCCCACGACGTGCCGTGGGGCACCGGCGTCAGCAACGCCAAAGGCATGATGAAGGAACTCAAGCGCCAGAAGTTCAAGGGTGCCTTCTGCGTGGAATACGAATACCACTGGGAAAACTCCTCCCCCGAGATCGCCGAGTGCGCGAAGTTCTTCAACGCCACCTGTGACGAACTCGTCGCCGAACCCTGATTCCCCCGTTCTGGCCCGCATCGTGCTATGGTGTCAGCGTCCCGGTGATCCGGCCCGCCTGATTCACCCCAAGCCCATGCCAGACGTCTGCCTCTACTTCCAGGTTCACCAGCCGAACCGCTTGATCCCCCGCGACCCGGCGGAGCGTGGGTCGTCCCTCCGCCATGAGGACGACGCGATGAACGCCGCTATCCTCTCCCGCGTCGCGGAAAACTGCTATCTTCCGGCCAACCGGATGTTCAAGCGCCTCATCGCGGAACACGAAGGCCGTTTCCGCTTCGCCCTCTCCATCAGCGGCACCGCCATCGAACAGATGGAACGCCACCGCCCCGATGTGCTCGAATCGTTTCAAGACCTCGTCGCCGGCGGCGGTGTGGAACTTCTCGCGGAAACCTATTACCACTCGCTCTCCTTCATTCATTCGAACAAGGAGTTCGACCGCCAGGTGGACCTGCATTTGCAGAAAATGGAGGACCTCTTCCACGTCCGCCCCCGCGTCTTCCGTAATACGGAGTTGATCTACAACGACACCATCGCCGCCAAGGCGGAAACCATGGGCTTCGACGGCATCCTCGCCGAAGGCGTGGACCGTTGTCTCAAGGGCAAGTCCCCCAACTTCCTCTACCGCGCGCCCGAGACCGCGCGCATCAAGACCCTGCCGCGCAACTCGTGGCTCTCCGACGACCTCGGCTTTCGTTTCTCGGATCCGAAGTGG
>DAISZP010000454.1:0-4521 GCA_036824745.1 Luteolibacter sp. | reverse complement strand
CACTCTTGACCCTGCGGGAGCCCGCCCGTAGGTAGTCCGCATGACCCCGCTTTACGAAGGAAAATCAAAACGTCTCTGGGCCACCGACAACCCGCAAACCCTGCGCATGGAGTTCAAGGACGACGCCACCGCGTTCAACGGCGAGAAGAAGGAGAGCTTTGAAAACAAGGGCCGCTTTAACAACGCCATCTCCACGCTCATCTACGGCATGCTGGAGAAACAGGGCGTGCCCACCCACTTCGTGCGCGAGATCGACGAGGTGAACGTGGAGGTCAAGAAGGTCGAGATCCTGCTCGTGGAGGTGATCGTCCGCAACGTGGCGGCCGGCAGCTTCTGCAAGCGCACCGGCATGAAGGAAGGCCATGTGTTTTCCCAACCGATCGTCGAGTTCTCCTACAAGGACGACGCCCTCGGCGACCCGCTCATCAATGACGACTACATCCGTGAGATGAAACTCGCCACGCCGGAGGAACTCGTCTTCCTGCGCAGTTCCGCGCTCAAGGTGAACGAACTGCTCGGCGAGATCTACGCGAAGTGCGGCCTGCGCCTCATCGACTTCAAACTTGAATACGGCCGCCTCGCCTCGGATCCCTCGGTGCTCGTGCTGGCCGATGAGATCAGCCCGGATAGCTGCCGCCTCTGGGACATCAAGACCGGCGAGCGCATGGACAAGGATCGCTTCCGCCGCGACCTCGGCAACTTCATGGAAGCCTATGAGGAGGTCCTCGGTCGCATGAAGGGCCTTTCCTGAACCATTCCGATCTAACAAACCGCCCGTTCCACCATGGAGCGGGCGGTTTTTCATGTATTCAAGGCGCGTATGCCTCGACTTCGGATAGAAACCCGAAGTTCGCGTCATACTGGTCCTGTTGCGGATGGTGGTCGAGGAAGGTCGCCCGCACGTAGCGCGCTTTGGCGGGCGCGAACCTCGCCGTCGCCTTCACCGCCTTTTTCTGCGGAAACTCGTTGCGGCCCACTTCCTTGAAGTCCTTGCCATCCTCGCTGATGGAAACGGCCACCGTTCTGGTCGAACCCACTTCCGGAGTGCCGTAGATCACGGCTTGCAGGGTCTGCGCTCCGCCGAGATCGATCGTCACGGTCTTTGGAAACGACGCGGATTCATCGGTCGCATAACAGGCCGGGGCCTGGTTGCCCCAGGTGCCATCGGTGAGGCCGAGATCCCAGCCGTGCGTGTTCGGATGGCTGGACTTGATCGGCTTGCCTTGGGAAACCTTGTTGCCGAGAGTCGGATCCACCGGCCAGTGCGTGTTGAACGCTCCGGCGGGCAGGCCTTCCTTGTTCATCAGATTGGGCAGCGCGACCTGCGACCAGGCGAAGCGCGCGCGGTCCGGCTTCGGCACCGCGGCGCTGGTGAGAACGATGGATTTGCCGTCAGTGGAAATCTTCGCCTCCGCTTTCTGATAGACTCCGTCGATCCCGGCGATTTCGAAACAGGTCGGCGCCGCTCCGTCGCGTGTGGTCAGGCCGCCTCCGCTGTGGTCGAAGCGCACCGCGATGCCGCCATCGGCGACCTTGTATTGGGCGAACAGCGGACCGGATTTCACCACGTCCTTCCTGCCGTAGGTGTCCGCGAAGGCCCATAGGGCGAGTCTGCGTCCGACTTCCGATTTGTTCGTCGGGTGGATGTCTCGGACGTTGCCGATGTCATTGATCACCGCCATGCCGGTGTGCGGCACCTTGAGTGTCTCCTGCTGCGCCCACCAGATGCGGGCAAGATCCTCGTCCCTGCTGGGACCATAATTGTAGGGCGCGAGCTGCACGAACAGGAACGGCGCGTCCGCCGCACGGAACTGTTTGCGCCATCCGGCGATCAGCGCCTGCATTTTCGCGGTGTAGGCCATGCCCTCGCCGTTGTTCGACTCTCCCTGATACCAGAGGAAACCCCGCAGTGCGTAGGGCACCAGCGGATGGATCATCGCCTGATAGGTTCCGGTTTCACTGGCATGGCCAAGCGCGAGCAAAGGCATCGGCTTCGGCATTTCAGGCACCGGCGCGCCGTCTTCGAGCGCCTTCTCCGCCTGATCCGACCACTCGCGCACACTCTTCACGTAGCTGCGGAACGGCACGTCGTATTCCGGAAATCCGGGGCTCTTTGAAAGGCGGTTCTTCCGGGTGTCATCGAGTTCCTCGATCCCCGGAAGGCCTTCCTCCGCCCACCATGGTTCGATGCGCGAGCCACCCCATGAACTGTGGATCATCCCGATGGGAACTTTGAGTTCCTCGGCCAGTTGTTTGCCGAAGAAATAGGCGACCGCTGAGAACTTCTTCGCGGTTTCCGGTGTCGCGGGCGTCCACTTCGCCTTCACCGTCTCACGGCGGGTGTGGCTCAGTTCGCGCGGCACGTCGAACAAGCGCATCAACGGCACCGGGCCGGAGTTTGCGATCGCTTGATCCTCCGGGCGTACCTGTGAGATCTCCCACTGCATGTTCGATTGGCCGCTCGCCAGCCAGACCTCGCCCACCAGCACGTCCTTCACTTCCTGTGGCTGCCCACCCGCTTCGGTGGCGCTCAACGTGCGGCCTTCCGCGCTCGTTTGCAGCGGATCGAGCCGCACCTGCCAGCGTCCGTGGCCGTCCGCCTTGGTGGATTTGGTTTGTCCGCCGAAGGAAACCGTCACCGCCTTCCCCGCGTCCGCCCAACCCCAGACCGGCACCGGTTTCTCGCGCTGAAGCACCGCCCCATCCTGAAACATCGGAGAGAGTTTGACCTCCGCCATCAACGGTTGTGCCAGGCACAACACCCACCAAACACTACGGATTTTTGACATGGAATGCCATACGTCCGGGGATGGTGGAATCTCGCAGCCGCGTGGAAATCAGGGACATGGAGAGGCTGTTCTTTTTCCCGCGGTCTTCGACATGGACTCGTCGTGAAGTTCGTGGTATCCGGTTAGACGCCGTATGAACCGGACATTCAAGATGGCGATCATCGTGGTTGCAGTCGGGATCATCGCGCCCGTATGGCCGGTGAAGGTGTGGGAGGGCGTTGTGACAGTCGAAGTGACGTGGTCCGTTCTTGAAACCAGCCCGAGGAACCATGTCATCGCCATTGCGGGTGATAGTTTCACCATTCCCGCCGGCAAATCGGTCAAGCGCACTCAACGTTATTGCGGCGGGGGAGAGGATGGCCTGGTGTTAGATACGCGGGGATGGGGTTTCCAGAGGCAGACATTGATGGTGGATGGGACGGAGGTTTCCATCGGTCGAATCCGCCACTCCAACAGGAATGGAACATGGGGGATGTTCGGATTCGTACGATCGCCGTCGATGAATGCGGAGATTCAACTCGAGAAGGGAAAAACCGACTTATGAGAATGCTGGCGGTCATCTGCGTTTTGCTGGTTTCCAACCTGGTCTCCCGGGCGGAAAATGAAATCCTCGCACTGCAACCGTACGGCGGTTTCACCAAGGAGCGCCTCGAAGTCGTGCGGAAAGGCCTGAAGGAAGCGTTCGGGTTCGAGATCGCGGTGCTGGAAACTCGCTCTTTGCCTGAAGCCGCATGGCATGCCCCGCGGCAGCGTTATCGCGCGGAGAAACTGCTAACGGATCTGGATGACAAGACGCCGAAAGCCCATCGGATCGTTCTCGGGCTCACGGCGAAGGACATTTCCACCACCAAGGGCGAACACGAGGATTGGGGCATCTTCGGTCTGGGCGAACTCGGCGGACGTACCTGCGTGGTATCCACCTTCCGCCTCGGCGCGCGCGGTGCGGATGAAACGAAACTGCGGGACCGGCTCCGCAAGGTCGCCATCCACGAAGCCGGGCACGTCATGGGCTTGGATCATTGCTCCACGGACCGTTGTGTGATGCGCGACGCGGAATCCAGCATCACCACCGTGGACAACGAGACGGGGAAATTCTGCGATGCGTGCGTGACGACGATCCAAGCGTGGAGGGCTTCCGACAACCCATGAACATCAATCGCACGTGATGGCGATGCCCCGCGCGCTTTGATCAGCCTGACAAATCGGACGTGGAAAACTCATCTCGCTTTCTCAAATAGCGATCGAATTTCGGTGCGAACGGAACGAGGCAGATCGCCAACATGACGAAAAACATGATGATCATTCCGATGGTGAACCCAACCCAACGAAGCCCGACCGGATTTCCGCTATCGAATAGAACCCTCAGATTGTAGAGCATCATGTAGGCGTAGTGGCATAGAGAAGCGGAGATGAGGCAGATTCTTCCCCAAGGGCGTTGTGTGAGCAGCGCCATGCTCGCGATGACGAGCATGGCGGATGAGAAAGCGAATAAGGGAATACGAATCCCCCGAAGCGACTGCATGATCTCCGATTTGCTGTTCCAAGTATTGATGATTCCAAATGTGTGCAGAATTGCGATCAGGCACAACAGGCAGGAAAAAAGATAGACCCTTTTGGGTGTTTTCATGGTCAATGTCCTTGCTTGTTTTTTCCCGATTTCAATTCACGCCGTGAGCGCTGGCGGACGGAGAAAATCACCGGATTGCCCGGGGCGTTGGGGCTCAGAACCGAT
>DAISZP010000453.1:0-4525 GCA_036824745.1 Luteolibacter sp. | reverse complement strand
CGGCATGGAGTGCCAATGTTTCCTGCTCCCGAGGTGTAAGAGATCCGCACAACGCCCTACGAAGGCGGAGGTTCGAGGTGCAAGTCCTCGCGGGAGCACCAATGTTGACCATGTTGTAACAGTAGCATCCCGCCCTGTGAAGGCGGCAGTGCCGGTGCAAGTCCGGTTGGTCAACCCAACGCGCACACGGTGAAGAGACGAACCATCGGTCCGCAAAACCGATTCACCCGGTGCAAGTCCGGGGTGCGCGTCCATTTCCTAACAGCCCTGTAGCTCAAGCAGCGAGAGCGTCCGACTTTGAATCGGAAGGTTGACGGTGCAAGTCCGTCCGGGGCCTTCAATTTCAACATCCCGGCGTAGCCCAATGCAGAGGCAGTGAGCTCAGACCTCGTCCAGTGCGGGTGCAAGTCCTGCCGCCGGGACCCATTTCCCAACGGACCCGAAGCTTAGATAGCGAAGCAGCCGGCTTTTAACCGGCGGAGCAGGGCGCACATCCCTGCGGGTCCACCAACCTTTGAGTCACTGGGCACAACGGAGAGCACAGAAACAACCCTTCAGTGCTTTCGGCGGTGCTCAGTGAATTCAGTGATTTCTGCGTCACTTCGTTTTCGATACGTTCTGATGAAAACAAACACCACTGCCGGAATCCGGCCATCCATTTTCCAACATTCCATTCCATGAAAACCAAAGATATCATCCACCTCGGCGTGCCCGATGGCGGGGACGCGATGCAACTCGCCCATGAGTTCATCCGCGATTACATCGCTGCCGGAAACGAAGGCGCAGGACTGGCTGACGACATCTGCCGGATCGTCGCCGATCCCTCCGCGTTCTTCGACGATGCACTGCGCGCGCCGTTGGCCCGCGCCCTTTACCGTCCGGCCTTCACTCCGCGTGCGGAGCCCGCGCCATGGCGTCAGTGGGGAACCGATCTCGAAGCGGAAGCCGTCAAACAGATGGCGAATGCCTGTGCATTGCCCGTCGCCGTGGCGGGAGCGCTCATGCCCGACGCGCACGTCGGCTACGGCCTGCCGATCGGTGGCGTTCTTGCCACTGAAAACGCCGTGATTCCCTACGCCGTCGGCGTTGACATCGCGTGCCGCATGAAGCTCACCGTGTTTGACCGCAAGGCGAACATCATCCCGGGACAACGCGACCGTTTGGCGAACATCATCGAAAGCGAAACCCGTTTCGGGATCGGCGCGGAGTTCAAGGATCGCCGCGATCACGATGTGATGGACGACGACTGGACGGTCTCTCCGATCACCAAGCACCTCCGCGACAAGGCGTGGAAACAACTCGGCACCAGCGGGAGCGGCAACCACTTTGTCGAGTTCGGCGCGTTCACCGTGACCGATGATTCACTTGGTTTCCCGCCGGGTGAATACCTCGCCTTGCTCAGCCACTCGGGATCGCGAGGCACCGGCGCTCAGGTGTGCGATGTTTACAGCCGCCGCGCCATGGCCCGCCGCTCGAACCTGCCGAAGGAACTCAAGCACTTGGCATGGCTCACGCTCGATGAGGCGGATGGTCAGGAATATTGGAACGCCATGAACCTCATGGGCCGCTATGCCGCCGCCAACCACGAGCTCATCCACAAGCACATCGCGAAAAAAGTGGGTGCCAAGGTGATCCTCGACATCGAAAACCACCACAACTTCGCTTGGAAGGAAACCCATGTCGCGAACGGTGAGAAGAAGGAACTCATCGTCCACCGCAAGGGCGCGACCCCGGCGGGAGAAGGGGTGTTAGGAATCATCCCCGGATCGATGGCGACTCCCGGTTTCCTCGTCCGTGGAAAAGGCAATGCCGCCTCGCTGCACAGCGCCTCCCACGGCGCGGGCCGCGTGATGAGCCGAAAGAAGGCGCTGCAATCGTTCACCTGGAGCGGAACGAAAAAGCTGCTCAAGGAACGCGGTGTCGATCTCCTGTCCTCCGGCCTCGATGAGGTGCCGGGCGTTTACAAGGACATCCACACCGTCATGGCCGCGCAAACCGACCTCGTCGAAGTGTTAGGCCGCTTCGATCCCAAACTCGTGAAAATGGCCCCCGCAGGGGAGAAAGCCGAAGACTGAAAAATGATCATGGATAGGAGATCGTGGATCGTGGATGCGCAAGCGGCTCTCTCTCCATCCATGATCTTCCATCCACAATCCACCATCTACCATCTACCATCTACCATCTACCATCCAAACCAATGAGCGACATCCTCCACAAAACCACCGTGCTGGTGCTCAACCGCAACTGGCAGGCGATCCACACCAAGACTCCGGCCGATGCCTTCTGCATGATGGCAAGCGGCGCGGCGACCGGATTGGACGTGCAAGGGGATGATTCCATCGTGCCGGTAAAATGGGATGACTGGTTGGAACTTCCGGTGCGCGATGAGGACCATTCGGTGAACACTCCGCGCGGCGTCGTTAGAGTGCCGACCGTGATCGTCGCGGCGAACTATGCCAAGGTACCCGTTTGTCGTCCGCGTCTCGGCGCTCGCGGCATTTGGGAACGCGATGGCGGCATCTGCCAATACACGGGCCGCAAGCTCGCTGCGCACGAAGGCAATATCGATCACATCGTGCCGATCTCGCGCGGCGGCAGGACCACCTGGGAGAACTGCGTGCTCTCGCACCGCGAAGTGAACTCGAAGAAAGGCGCACGCCTGCCACACGAGGCGGGACTGCGTTTGCTGCGCAAGCCGCATGTGCCAAAAGCCATGCCCGCCACCGCGTTCATCCGCAATCCTCACGGCATTCGGGATTGGCAAAAGTTCTTGGTGGGGTGAAAGGATGATTCAGGGCTTCTGTCCGGCCTCCGCCTCACCGGGAACGGGTTGATACGTGATTCGAAGCACACTTGCAGCGGGGAAACTCGAAGCTCTGAAATCGTGGCGGTATCTCGCGGACCAAAACCGCGCTACACTCTGGTGGAAGCGTCTTGTTTTGGTCCGCAGTGTCCGTTTCCTTCTCGGTGATTAAGGTGCCAAAGTCTTCGCCACCCGGACGCGGGCAAAGCGTTTGCCGCCTGAGACGGGATCAACAATGGTGACTCGCTCCCATTGGCTGTCGATGGACTCGATGGTGGCAGCGGAAAGGTCGAGGTCGGTCCAGTTCTGGAGATTTCCGGTGACCTCGACGTGGTAGGCGATGCCGGGGTTGTTAGAGTCCTTGCGGCGGACGAAGGTGATGGTGAGCCGCGGGGTGGAATCGGTGGTGATGAAGGGCAAGCCCGCGTTTCCACCGGGAGTGAGGGTGTTGCTGGCAGTTAGAGCCATGTTGAATGCGTATTTGAGAAGGTTGGGAATGCCGTCGTTGTAGGGTTGGGCGAGATCTTGCGAGCCATCTGCGGCAAGGCCTTGGAGGGCGCGCCAGATTTCCAAGCCATTTTGAATCGTGTAGGTGGCGCTGCTTTCCTGGGATGGCAGCCATCCACCACCGAAAGCGACCGCGCGGACGTTGGTGTTAGAGTAGAGGGTGAAGGGCGAGGTGTATAAGGTGCCGTGAGTTTCCGAAGGCTGGCTGCCATCGGTCGTGTAGCGGATCAAGGCGCCTGCTGAAGTCGTGCTGAGGATGACGTCCGCACGAAGCTGATAGGTCCCGCTGGCTGGGCTGATACTGGGCGAGATGGCAGGGACGGTCGGGACCATTTCGAAGGCCCCAATGTCCGGCATGCTTCCCACACTGCGCGCAAGTCCGCGTTGGTCGGTGGTCAGGCCCGGGATCGGGAGGGCGGCATCGATCGCCACGCTGCCGGGCAGGAGGGCGATCGTGACGGTAGGACCACCATTTCCGGCAACGCTGCCGAAGAGGAGTTGGGTGCCTGGGGTGCTGATGAGGTTGTTGGACGAGGCCGCATTCAAGGGGCCGCCCCAGACGTCGTTTTGCTCGGCTGCGGTGTTTTGCGAAACGATGGTATTGGTCAGTGTGACATCGGCGAAGGCCACGTTCACGCCACCGCCCCAGCGGGTGGCGCTGTTGTAGGCCAGGGTGACGTGACGCAGGGTGGCGCTGCCATCAAAGAACTGGGCTCCGCCGCCATCGAGCGCGATGTTGTAGGCGATGGTCGAGTTGGTGAGCGTCGTTTGACCGTGACTCATGATGGCACCGCCACCGTTGACGGCGGTGTTGTTAGAGAAAGTCGAGTTGGTGATCGCTGCGGGGCCATCGAGACGCAGGGCACCGCCATTGAAATCGGAATGGTTGGTGCTGAAGGTGGAATCGGTAACCGAGAATCCGCCGAACGAAGCGATGGCGCCACCGAGGACGGCGGCGGTGTTCTGATAGAAGATGCTGCCGGTGACGGAGAGCGTGTTGTTGCTCCAGATCGCGCCGCCCTGACCGGATGCCGCGGTGCTGTTGTTTTCAAACAAGGTCCCGCTGATGGTCATCGTGCCGCTGTTGAGGATCGCGCCGCCATTCGTGGCGAAGTTTCCGCGCAGCGTGCAGGTATCCACGGTGACCGTGCCGGCCGCATTGGAAATCGCGCCGCCCGCACCGGGTTCGTTGCGCCCGCCGCTGAGGGTGAGGCC
>DAISZP010000452.1:0-4531 GCA_036824745.1 Luteolibacter sp. | reverse complement strand
TTACCTGGCCGCCGGTCATGTATTCGCAGCCGTGGTCGCCCACGCCTTCGATGACGGCCTTTACGCCGGAGTTTCTCACGCAGAAGCGCTCGCCGCCGATGCCGTTGATGTAGGCGGTGCCGGTGGTGGCTCCGTAGAAGGCGACGTTTCCGATCAGGATGTTTTCCTCAGCCTTGAAGAGCGAACCCTTGGGCGGATAGATGATGATCTTGGCGCCGGAGAGGCCTTTGCCGACATAGTCGTTGGCATCGCCCTCGACTTCGAAGGTCATGCCCGGCGGGCAGAAGGCACCGAGCGATTGTCCGGCGCTGCCGTTGAACTTCAGATAGATCGTGTCGTCCGGAAGACCCTTGCCGCCGTGTTTGCGGGTGAGTTCGGAACCGGTGATGGTGCCGACGACTCGGTTGATGTTGATGATCGGCAGCTCGGCGCGGACTTTCTCACCACGCTCGATGGCGGGTTTGCAGAGCTTGAGCAGCATCGTCATGTCGAGCGACTTGTCGAGGCCGTGGTCCTGATCCTTCTGGCAGAACGCGCCGACTTCGTCGCCCACGTCCGGCTTGTGGAAGATGGTCGTGAGATCCACGCCCTTGGCCTTCCAGTGCTCGGTGGCTTCGCGGGTGTCGAGATGTTCCACCTTGCCGACCATCTCGTTGATGGTGCGGAAACCGTTCTCCGCCATGATTTCGCGGAGTTCCATGGCGATGAATCGCATGAAGTTGACCACGTGCTCGGGCTTGCCGGTGAAATTCTTGCGCAGTTTCGGATCCTGGGTGGCGACGCCGACCGGGCAGGTGTTCTTCTGGCAGACGCGCATCATGAGGCAGCCCATGGTGACGAGCGGCGCGGTGGCGAATCCGTATTCCTCGGCTCCTAACAGCGCGGCGATGGCCACATCGCGGCCGGTCTTGAGCTGGCCGTCGGTTTCAAGCACCACGCGGCTGCGCAGGTCGTTGAGCAGGAGGATCTGGTTGGTTTCCGCGAGGCCGAGTTCCCATGGAGCGCCGGCATTGTAGATCGAGGAGGACGGGGAGGCGCCCGTGCCGCCGTCGTGACCGGCGATGAGGATCACATCCGCGTGGGCCTTGGCCACACCGGCGGCGATGGTGCCGACGCCGACTTCCGCCACCAGCTTCACGTTGATGCGTGCGCGTGGGTTGGCGTTCTTCAAGTCGTGGATCAGCTCCGCGAGGTCTTCGATCGAATAGATATCATGGTGCGGGGGAGGGGAAACGAGTCCCACGCCCGGAGTGGAGTGACGCACTTTCGCGACCCACGGATAGACTTTCGAGCCGGGAAGCTCGCCGCCCTCGCCGGGTTTCGCTCCCTGCGAGATCTTGATCTGGATTTCGTCCGAGTTGACGAGGTATTCGCTGGTGACGCCGAAGCGCCCGGATGCGACCTGTTTGATGGCGGAGCGCTTGCTGTCGCCGTTTTCCATTGGAATGAAACGCGAGGGATCCTCGCCGCCTTCGCCGGTGTTCGACTTGCCGCCGATGCGGTTCATGGCGATGGCGAGCGTTTCGTGGGCTTCCTGCGAGATCGATCCGTAGGACATCGCGCCGGTTTTGAAACGCTTGGTGATTTCCTCGACGGAATCCACTTCGTCGATGGGGACTGGCTTGCGCTTGTCCTTGAACTTCATCAGGCCGCGCAGGGTCGAGAGGTTCTCGCTCTGGTCGTTCACCTTCTTCGCATACTGCTTGTAAACCTCGTAGCTGCCGGTGCGCACCGCCTTTTGGAGAAGGTGGATGGTTTCCGGGTTGAAGAGGTGGAACTCGCCGTCCTTGCGCCATTGATACATGCCGCCGGATTCGAGCGCCTGCTCTTCAAGTTCGATGTGGCGGTCCGGGAAAGCCGCGCGGTGGCGGATGAGTGCTTCTTCGGCGACCTGATCGATGTCCGATCCTTCGCAACGGCTTGAGGTACCGCAGAAATACTTGTTCACCAGATCGGTGCTGAGGCCGATGGTTTCGAAGATCTGCGCGCCGCGGTAGGAGGCGACGGTGGAGATGCCCATCTTCGCCATGGTTTTCACGACGCCCTTGATGGAACCCTTGAGGAAGTTGTAAACCGCCTTGTCGAGATCCATGTCCAGCATGTTGTCGCGGATCATCTGATGCAGCGATTCGAAGGCCATGTAGGGGTTGATGGCGTCCGCTCCGTAGCCGATGAGCGTGGAGAAATGGTGAACCTCGCGCGCTTCGCCGGTTTCAAGAACGATGGAGACCAGCGTGCGTGTTCCCGAGCGCACCAGGTGGTGGTGCAGACCGCCGGTGACGAGAAGCGTCGGCATCGCAGCGTTCTTCGCGTCGATGTTGCGGTCGGAAATGATCAGGATGTTGGTGCCTGCGGCGATCGCCTTGTCGGCCGCGGCGCAGAGGGCGTCGAAGGCGCTTTCAAGACCTTCTCCGCCCTTGTCGGCCGGGAAGACCGCATCAAGCGTGGTGGACTTGAATCCTTCCAGGGAAACTTCGCGGAGCTTGGCAAGCTGCGTGTTGTCGAGCAGCGGATTGTCCAGGCGGATCATGCGGCAGCTCGTTGGGCCGGGATCGAGCAGGTTGCCTTCGGAACCGATGAACGTTTCCGTGGCGGTGACGAGCTCCTCGCGGATGCAGTCGAGCGCCGGGTTGGTGACCTGAGCGAAGATCTGTTTGAAATACTGATAGAGATGCTTCGGCTTCTCGGAAAGCACGGCGAGCGGCGTGTCGTTGCCCATCGAGGCGATGGGCTGGACGCCGGTGGACGCCGTGGGTCCTAACAGCATGCGGAGATCCTCATAGGTGTAACCGAACGCGAGCTGGCGTTCGAGGATGCGTTCCTCCTCGATCTTCGCAGGCGCTTTGGGCTCCGGCAGGTCTTTGAGGAACTTACGGTTTTCATCCAGCCACTTCTTGTATGGCTTGGCGGAGTAAACGCGCTTCTTCACCTCGTCGTCCGGCACGATGCGGCCTTCCTTCATGTCCACCAGGAACATGCGGCCTGGACGCAGGCGGCCTTTTTCGACGATTGAGAGCGGATCGATGTCCGGGATGACGCCGACTTCCGAAGCCATGATCACAAGATCGTCCTTGGTGACATAGTAGCGGCTCGGGCGCAGGCCATTGCGGTCGAGCACGGCACCGATCTGCTGTCCATCCGAGAACGTGATCGAGGCTGGACCATCCCACGGCTCCATCATGCATGCGTGGAATTCGTAGAACGCCTTCTTGTCCTCATCCATCATCGTGTGACGCTCCCACGGCTCGGGGATCATCATCATCATCGCATGGACGAGATCGTAGCCGCCGAAGTGCATGAACTCGAGCGCGTTGTCGAAACGCGCGGAGTCCGAGCCGTCCTCGACGATCACCGGGAACACATCCGAGATTTCCTCGAAAAGCGGGCTCTGGCACTGGGCCTGGCGCGCCTTCATCATGTTCGCGTTGCCCATCACCGTGTTGATCTCGCCGTTGTGGGCGATGAAACGGTTCGGGTGCGCGCGCGACCAACTCGGGAAGGTGTTCGTCGAGAAACGCGTGTGCATCAGCGCCAGCGCCGACTCGAAATCCGGATCGTGCAGGTCCGGGAAATACTCGCCGAGCTGACACGGCGTGAGCATGCCCTTGTACACCATCGTGCGGGCTGATAGATTGGTGACGTAGAGGTAATCCGCACCCGGGAAACTGTTCGCCTTGTTGCCGTGAACGTCGCGATACTTGTTAGGCATCTCATTGTTGCGGATCCAGCGAGCCACCGATTTGCGGATGACGTAGAGTTTTCTCTCAAACTCCATCGGGCTCGTGATGTCGTCGCTCTTCTCGATGAACAACTGGCGGATCACCGGCTCGAAGCGGCCCGAGGTCTTGCCTAGGATCTCGCTCTTCGTCGGCACCGTGCGCCAGCCGAGGAACTTCTGCCCCTCCTCCTTGATCACGCATTCGAAGACCTGCATGATCGCCTCGCGCTCGCTCGGATCCGGCGGCAGGAAAACCAGGCCCGAACCATAGTTTCCTTCGGCAGGCAGCTCGATGCCCTTTTCCGCCATCTTCTTGCGCAGGAACTTGTCCGGCATCTGCACGAAGAGGCCCGCGCCGTCACCCGTCGCCGGGTCCGAGCCGCTGGCACCGCGGTGGTCCATGTTCTCGTTCATCGTGAGGGTCTTCACGATGATGTCGTGGGAACGTTTGCCCTTCAGATGCGCGATGAAACCGACGCCGCAAGCGTCTTTCTCACGTGAAGGATGCCAAAGTCCCTGAGGTTGGGGCCAGCCAAGCGGGGATGTCTGCGAAACGGACATGGGAGTCGTATTGATGGAGTAAAGTTGGGGATTGAGGGTCGCGAAGAATGGACAAGGGGGCTGCCCGCGCTTCCGGATGCTGTGACTTTCAGGAAACCAGCAGATTGAATGCCACGGATTTGCTGAAAACGGTGGGTTCGGCTACACTTTCGGACAAAACGGACGGGGAATCTGGTTTCCCCTGCCGGACCTGTCAAGGTGATGTCGACCCGAAAATGCGGACAGTTAGAAGAGGGCTTTTGATGGGGTCTG
>DAISZP010000451.1:0-4550 GCA_036824745.1 Luteolibacter sp. | reverse complement strand
TCATTGCTTTTCTTTGGTAACCAGCATCAATATAGTAAAACCCCTTCCTGCGAATGCGTTTCCACCACCCCACAAAGCGATCGCCAACGCCGCGATATGTGCCATCCGGATAATCAACATACCCGTCGCAGTAATCGACATCTGCTCGAAGCCCTTTCTTCTCTGCAATGCCATTAATTAGCTCCCTGCAACTTGCGGGATCTCCAAGCAGATTTCTCTCTGCCCAGGTTGCGTCACCACTCGCCTCGGCAGCTTTTCGTTGTCTTTCGAAATCGTGCTGATCAGAGAAAAGACTAATGTGGTGAATGGTCTCAAAATCAGGAATGTCATCCCGCAGGTATTGCTCGAATCCTGACCCGGGAGCTACATATTCGAGAAACCTATCCCAGTAAATGTGATCATCAGGATTGACTGGGTCTCTGACAGCCTTCATGTGGTAGATATCGAGTCCCATAGCGAACAGTATTAGATAACCCAACCGCATATTGGAAGCTTCGGGTGGGTGAAGGTTCTTTCGGGGTGAGGATGGGGATGGAGGGGCTGGGTTGTCAATGGACGGGGCGGCGGAGATGGCGGTTGGAGGGTAGCGGCAGATCAAGGAGCGGCGATGCATGATCGCCGTGCGGATGGCGGGACCAAGGGCTGGTGGTGGCGAACCGGGCGAAGATGCACCGGATCCCGCCGGAGCGGCTGGTTTCCCGGGAGGAGGCGGTGATCGATTCCGGGACCTGCCTGCTGCGACTGGGCGCGGCGAAGTGAGGGTGCGGTGGATTTTCACCGCAAAGCCGCGGAGGTCGCAAAGGAGGCGCAAAGGGAGGCGAGGTGGCGAAGCCCATTTCGAAAGGGGGAAACTCATGGTGTGTTTCCTTCGCGACGCTTCGCGACCTTCGCGGCTTTGCGGTTCAGTTCCCCGGCAAGCGGGGGTGGCGTCAGGGGGCGGCTTCGGCGAGGAGGGCGGGAAGGTCGAGGGGGCGGGTGAACATGGCGAGGTTTCCGGCGGGATCGAGCGGCCATTCCTGCTGGGGACGGTCCCGGTAGAGTTCGACGCCATTCTGATCCGGATCGCGCAGGTAGATGGCCTCGCTGACGCCGTGGTCGGCGGCTCCATCCAGACGGATGCCGGCGTCGAGGACGCGCTGGAGGGCATCGGCGAGCGAGGGGCGGTCCGGATAAAGGATGGCGGTGTGATAGAGTCCGGTGCTGCCGTGGGGCGGCGGGTGCCCGCCGAGGCTTTCCCAGGTGTTGAGCCCGAGGTGGTGGTGGTAGCCGCCGGCGGATAGAAAGGCGGCGGTTTTCCCGAAGCGCTGGGTGAGCTGGAAGCCGAGCACGTCCTGATAGAAGCGGATGGAGCGTTCGAGGTCGGAGACCTTGAGGTGGACGTGGCCGATGCGGACTCGGGTATCGATGGGGTTCATGGGGGAAGGCTAACTGTTTCCGCGGAGCCTGCCCAATACCGATGGATGACGCACTTGATGCCCGTGGGTTATGAGGGGGCGGGGTGAGGCATTTCCGCTTTGCGCGGCGGATGATCCGGTCCGAAGATGCTCTCATGACCGCCGCAGAACTCGATAACTCCGCCAGCAAGGACCCGGACCCGCCAAGCGGTCTGGATGCGACCGCCCTCGCCTTGTGGCATGCGCGGGCGGGAAATTGGGAACGCGCGCATGACTTGTGCCAGGAGATCCCTGGCACGGCGGGCTCGTGGATTCATGCCCACTTGCACCGGGAGGAAGGAGATCTATCCAACGCCGCCTACTGGTATGCGAGGGCCGGGCGCGGGATGCCGGACAAGCGTGTTTCCATCGCGGACGAGTGGCGGGAAATCGCCGAGGCGCTTCTCGGATGAAAGCCCGCGGGGTTGAGGACGCGTTTTCACGGGGTGATGAACGCACTCCGATCCGTTTTGTTTTTTCCGCTGCTGTTATGCTCGCACGCTCTGGCGGAACCACCTGCCGCGCCGTTCGAGGATCGGGACGGGCAGCGCTTCTGGATCGAAAAGGGACTCTCGAAACATGTCCATCAGGAAGCGTCGAAGTTGAGAACCGACAAATCCCTCACGCCGCTCTCAGAAATCACCAAGCAGCTCAAGGAGCGCTCCACGACCGAGGCGGTGACGCTGCCTCCATCAGGAAACGGAGCGGATCTATCAGGCGTCGAGCTTGTCCGGAAACTCTCCGTTTCCACCGTGGTGGTGATGACCGTGGACCAGGATGGGAAGGACGCCTACGGCACTGGATTTGTCATCGCGCCGGGAGTCGTCGTCACGAACTGGCATGTGGCGTGCCCGGACAAGGAGTTCTCGGACATCGTGGTGATGGATCACGACGGCAAGGTCTATCCGGTGATCGAGGGATTGGCCGGAGCGGCGGACGCGGACCTCGCGGTCATTCGTTTCAAGGATCCTGACGGAAAGGTGCCATCACTGCCGCTTGCCGATGTGCTGCCACCGCCGGGCGAGAGCGTCTGGCAGGTGGGCCACACCCATGAAAGCTGGTGGACGGCCACTCACGGAACGGTGAACCGCTACTGCATGGAGCCCTACAAGCCGAAGACCTCGAAGGATACGATCCAACTGCCGGTGATGGACATTTCCAACAAGGTCTCCGCCGGCTCCAGCGGCAGCGCGGTGACGGACAAGCGCGGAAGGGTGGTGGGGATCTATCACCATCGGCGCTGGTATTACCAAACCGCCGGGACTTGGAAGATCAGCGAGGAAACATCGGACGACGGTGAAACGCCCGCGAAGCCGGTGGAGATCAAGGACCGGGTGGTGCTTTTCACAAGGAACCACTGCATTCCGGTGACGCGACTGCGGGCGATGCTCGGCAAGTGATCCGTGGCGCCGGCGCGCCGGATTCAACGGAACGCCAGCGAGTGGACGCTTTGAATCGCCCGTGCCAACTGCGTTTTCAAACCCGTGGGTTCCACCCAAGCCGACCACGGGCCGGAGAGCCCGGACAGACTTGATAGAACGGCGATGACGCCCACCCAATAGACCAATCCTAACAATACACCCGCGGCATCCATGCGGCGGTGGACCGCGTATCCCCGCGGGCAGGCGAAACAACGGTAGCCCACCCACAGGTTCAGCACCGGGGCGAGCAGCGCCAGCGACCACCAGCGGTTCATGCCGAGATTCAGCAGGCGCTTCCATGCGAAGAGCAGGATGAGAAACAGCGGCACCCACGCGGCGAACCACGCCATCCGGTCCATCAGGATCGTTCCGAACTTTCCTGATAGAGCGGGCTTCGATGCCCGCCATGCGGCATTCCACACAAACGGCAGCACCAGAGCCACCACGAGCAGGCTGCGACGTGGCGCGCCGGGCCAGAAGGCATCCTGTCCGGGAGGTTTCACGCGAAATTTTGTTAGAGTCGCCGCGGGCTTGTGTGACACGGATGCGGGAGTGGATTTCTCCGCGGCCGGCCTTTGGAACAAGCCGTCGATTTTCCCCGCAGGCAGCCATTCGGCGGCGCCTTTTTTCCAAACCAGATCGAGCCTTGGATTCAACGCGGAGTTTTCCGCCATCTCCTTCAGTTCCTCAAATGCGACAGGGCCCACGCGCTCTCCTTCGGAAGTGTAATACCAGACCCGTCTGCCTGTTAGGATGGAATGGCGTTTCCTGGAAACCGGCTTGGCCGGCTCGATGGCGGGTGAGGTTTCCGGCGGCACCGGAGTTTCATCCACGACGGCCAACGGCGCGGGTTCCGCCACCTCCACGGGTTCGATCGAAAGAGGGATCTCAACGACCGGCTCCACTGCGGGTTTCGGCTCCTCCATCAAGGCGGTGGCGGCTTGTTCAAGAGCCTGCATCCTCGCGGACTCCATGGCGCGCGCCAGCACCTGGCGGCGGACTTTCCGTTTCGCGGCAATCGCCGCACGCGTGGATTGGGATGCGCGGGATTTGAACTCGGCTTTGGCTTTCGCTTCTTTTTCGGCCCGCTCCTTCGCCATGGCTTCAAGTCTCTCCTCCTCCTCTGCGAGCGCGTCGATCTCGGCGGCGAGCATCGCTTCCTCGTCGGGTTTCACAGATGAGGGTTCATCCGGCACGGAGGAAATCCGCGGGCATGGATTGTTAGAAACTGTTGGAGGCTGCCTTGTTTGGATTTCCCCGTCGTCCGGTTTCGCGGCTTCCGCCTGAAGGGTTTCTTCGCGAGCTTTTGCTTCGGACTCCCTCTGAAGCCGGGCTTGTTCTTCCCGCGCTTGTTTTTCTTTTTCCTCACGCGCTTTGGCTTCGATCAAGGCGCGGGCTTCCGCCACGGCTTTGGCTTTGGCCTCGCTTTCCGCGCGGGCATTGGCAATCGCGGCCTGCCGTGCCTCTTCGGACGCACGGGCCTCCGCCTCCCTGCGCATCCTGGCCTCCTCCTCGGCGCGGGCCTTTTCACGGGCGGCGATGCGCGATTCTTCCACCGCTCTCGCCTCGCTCAGTGCTTTCGCACGGGCTTCCTGTTCTGCACGTTCATTGGCTAAGGCGGCGCGTTTGGCTTCCTCGGCGGCTTTCGCCTCCGCCTCCTTGCGCAGTTTGAATTCCTCCTGGACCCGGGCGTTCG
>DAISZP010000450.1:0-4575 GCA_036824745.1 Luteolibacter sp. | reverse complement strand
ACGCGGTTGGCAGGCCGCGGATTGGGCCGTGGTGCAATCGACGCTGTCGCGTGGCGGAGTCGGATCGGTGAACGCGCCTGCGATGTGCTTCCGGGTCGCCGATCCGGAAGGTCCGCTGCCGGTGCTGATGAAGCGCCACAATCTGGCCAGCACGCGCAAGCTGCGTGTTTCCGAAGGCATGCTGACCACGCTGGTGTCAGCGAAAGGCGAGAGCCTCACGGCGGTGAACCTCTCGATGCTGGTGTCAGCGAAGGACACACTGAGGCTCAAGCTGCCGGAGGGCGCCGTGTTGTTCAACCTGTTCGTGAACGACGAGGGCGCGACGCTTGTTAGAGAAGGCGGCGAATGGTTGTTCCACGTCGCCCCGTCGCCCGAGGTGGGGAAAACCACGGTGATCCGTTTCGTGTATTCCTCCGTGATGCGCGGCGGCGAGCGGCTCGAAGGGCCGGTGCTCGATGTCCCGATGGAGAACCTGACCTGGCGCGTGCTGGTGCCGGAAGGCTGGGCGCTCGCGAAATCCGGCGGCGACTTCGATCTCCAGCAGCAACGCAGCATGGGTTCGTTCGGGCTGGAGGACTATCAGATGTTCGTGAAGGCGAAACGCGAGGAGGATTCCCGGAAGGCGGTGGCTTTGTTAGACAAGGCGAACGCATGGAACCGCGCTGGCGACCAGCAGAAGGCGAACCTCGCGCTCGGCAGCCTGGTGAACAACGGCCAGCTCGACGCCGCGTCCGGCGAGGATGCCCGGGTGCAGCTCCGCCAGAACATGACCCAGCAGGCGGTGCTCGGCCTCAACACCCGCAGGCAGAAGCTGACCTTGGACAACCAACTCGCCACACCCCAGGCGAACAACCAGCAGCTCAACCGTGCGGTCGAGGTGAACCCGGTGCTTCGCGGGGCCTACAACTATGATCCCAAGCAGTTCGACCGTTTTCTCGAAGGCAACACGGCCGATGAAAACGCGGCGCTCAAGGAGATCGCCAACCGCATCGTTTCGCAACAACTCGCAGCCGATCCGCCGCCGACCGCGCTGGATCTCACCCTGCCCGAACGCGGCACGGTGCTGAGCTTCACCCGCAGCGTGCAGGTCGCGGGAAGCGACCGGCCGATGGCGATCGATCTCGAACTCAAACGCGCGTCTGGCGGTTTCTCCTGGCTCGCCATCCCGCTCTGCGCCCTCGCCGCGGCGCTGGGGGTGATGCGGAGGAAGTGAAAGGCCTTATCCGGATACCCGACCGGCCTCCCATGCGAGGATGGCGCGTTTTCTAACAGCGCCCCAGCGGTAGTGTCCGGAGATCCCGGTCTCGCGGATGACACGGTGGCAGGGGATGAGGAAGGAGATCGCGTTGCTGCCGACGGCGCTGCCGGTGGCGCGCGAGGCGTTCGGGTTGCCGGCAAGTGCGGCGATCCTGCCATAACTCGCGAGTGTGCCGGGAGGGATCTCCAACAAGGCCCTCCAGACGCGGAGTTGGAAGGCGGTGCCTTTGACGTGGAGATTCCACGATCGGCCTGGTGTGGACTGACTGAAAACGCGTTCCGCCAGGGATTCGGCGAAGGAGTCGTCCCAGGAGATTTCCGCCAGCGGCCAGTCATGGCGGAGTTCATCGGCCGCATTCGCGCGCTCCGGGCCGTCGAAGAATGAGAGATGGCAGATGCCGCGCGGGGTTTCTCCTAACAGACAGTTTCCGAATGGAGAGCGGGCCACTCCGGCACGGATCGCGAGACCTTCTCCACGCGACTTGATTTCTCCGGGAGTGGCCGCTTCGAGTGTGACGCAAAGGTCATGCAAACGGCCGGGACCGGACAGGCCTGCCTCCAAGGACGCATCCAGCACGCTTTCGCCGCGTTTCAGAAGATCCTTCGCATGGCGCAGGGTGAGGCATTGCAGGAAGTCCTTGGGAGTCGCTCCCGCCCATGTGGAGAACATGCGGTGGAAATGCGACGGGCTCAATCCGACAAGCGCCGCGAGGGATGCGAGGTCGGGTTGTTCCCCGCGGTGTTCGTCGAGATGGCGGATGGCGGTGGCGATGCGCTCGTAGTGGTTCACGATTTGAAACTGGCATGGATTCTCCCGCGCGCCCACCCGGTTCTTGCGGTGAAACGAAAGGCCGCTCAGAAGACGCGATTTTCGGTGGCTTGTCGGAGCGCGGTGACTTCCGCAAGAACGGCGCGCAGGGCATCCATCGAGTTGCCCTGTGGGATTTGGGAAACCAACGCCGGCTTGGAATCATCATGATCGCCGAGGCCCGAATCGCGCAGTCCGCGCATGCGGTCGGCGACGAGTTGTTTGACTTCCTCCGCGTTGTCGATGCCTCGGAAGTAGGCGGTGTGAAGGTTGAGTCCGGGATGTTGATGCTGGCCCGCGACGCTGCCACCACCGGCGGTTTCCACCTTGAGATCCGCGATGCCTAACAGACGTTGGACCGGGCCTTGGGTGACCGAGAGGTTCTGGATGTTCGCGAATGTGAAGGTGATCTCACGCACGGTCATCACGCCCTCGCGGATGCGCAGGCTGCGATTTGTCACGATGTACCAGCGTTTCTCAAAATCGAGCTGCACCATGGCGAGTGAGAACAACGCTTTGATGATCAGAAAGCCGAGCACCAGCAGCCCGAGGAGCCCCACAACCGTCGCGAAACCGCCTTGCCGATCAAGCACCATGACCGAGACGGCGATTGTTAGAGGAATGCAGAATGCGATCAGCATGATGCCGTTGCGAATGCCCCACAACACACGCAGGTAGCGCAGATACCTCGGAGCGGCGCGGAACACCCGTGCCGTTGATTCATCGCCGGGCGGCGCCTCGGGTTCCGGCGGGATGCGCAGCCACTTTTCACTGAGTTTGCGGAAGACGCTATACATCGGACTTCCTTTCCAACAGCTCGCGGGTGTGCCGCAGTTCGTCGCGGATTTGGTAAAGCAGCCCGGCCATTTCTCCATCCGCCGGAGCGGGCAGGGAAGGGGCGATGGCGGTGGCGGATCGGGTTTCTTCTCTCGCGCCGCGCATCCGGGTGTAGAGAAAATCCCGGATCTGGTCGTAGGCGCGGAAACCTTCGATCACCAGTTCCGCACCGGCGTTTCCCGAAGCGGTCTGCACCTGCACGTCGGCCAAGCCGAGCCAGCGCTGGATGAATCCCGAGCGCAGATGGATGTCCTGGATGCGGGCGTAGGTCAGATTCACCTCGCGGCGGAACAGGATGCCCACCTTCATGTGCACGCCTTCGTCATCGAAGCGATAGCGCAGCGTGTGGTAGCGGAAATACAGCACCGGCAGCGTTATCACGATGGCGGGCCCGCTGAGAATCGCACGGATGAGGTAAAGTTTCCACAAGGCCGGATCTGGCCGCTCGAGGGCGAAAATGTCCGCCTGGCTCAACTTGGGAATCATGCGGCGATTGGAGCGGAGGACCGCCCCGCGGTCAATGCCACGCCTCCGTTTCCGCCTCGGGCGGGTGAAGATTCGGCGCGCGCCGTTTTTGCTTCCGCCCCGGTCCCGGTCCGGTGTTCCTTGGCGGCGGTTCATGAAGATCGGCATCGCTCAAATCAATCCAGTGGTCGGGGATTTTCCCGGAAACGCGAAGCGCATTCTCGCGGCATACCGCGAGTGCCTTGATGGTGGCGCGGATCTGGTGGTGACACCGGAGTTGTCGTTGGCCGGTTATCCGCCGCGCGATCTCGTGTTCAAGTCGCAGTTTGTGCCGAAGTGCCTGCAAGCGCTGGATTACCTCGCCGGGGAAAGCCGTGAGGTGCCGCTCCTGGTGGGATATGTCGATCACCACCATCCTGCGAAACGCGGGAAACCGTTCCGCAACGCCGTCGCGTGGCTCGAAGGCGGCTCCATCCGCCACCGGATCTGGAAAACGCTGCTGCCCACTTATGATGTCTTCGACGAGCGCCGTTACTTCGAGCCCGGCGAATCCTGCGATCCGATTGTTTGGAACGGCAAACGCTTCGGCGTGACGGTTTGTGAGGACATCTGGACGGAGGATTACCTCCAGCGTCCGTTTTATGACCGTGATCCGGTGGAGGAACTCACCGCGAAGGGCATTGACGTTTTGCTCAACCTCAGCGCCTCTCCATTCCATCTCGGGAAACCCGCGCTGCGCCGTGCAATGATCGGTGGCATCGCCCGCAAGGCGAAGGTGCCGGTGGTTTACTGCAACACCGCGGGCGCGAACGACCAACTCATCTTCGATGGGCACTCGCTGGTGGCCGGGGCGAACGGCCGCATCACGCAACAGCTTCCGGGTTTCGAAGAGCAATGCCTTGTGGTGGATCCCTTCGTTTCCAACGAAGACGACGCGCCGCTCGACGATTGCGAGGAACAGCAGATCTATCAGGCTCTCGTGCTCGGCGTGCGGGACTACGTCACGAAATGCGGATTCACCAGCGTCTGCCTCGGTCTGAGCGGGGGCATCGACTCGGCGTTGACCGCCGTGATCGCCGCGGCCGCGCTTGGTCCTGAAAACGTGCGCGGCCTCACGATGCCCAGCCCGTTCTCATCGCGCGGCAGCGTGGACGATTCGTTCGCGCTTGCGGCGAACCTCGGAATCCGTTGTGACGAGGTTCCGATCT
>DAISZP010000449.1:0-4580 GCA_036824745.1 Luteolibacter sp. | reverse complement strand
GCGGAGCGGCTGGCCTCACTGCGCGCGCAGGCGGAAAATTGGGCACCGGCGAGGTCGCTCGGATCGCTGCGTGAGACGATGGTTTTCGCCGTGGGGAATCCGGATGCGAAGCTGATGCTTGTGGGCGAGGCTCCGGGATTCCAGGAGGAAAAGGAGCGCGAACCGTTCGTGGGACCGGCGGGTCAGAAACTCAACGACATCCTCAAGGCGATGGGCATCGAGCGCGAGGAGGTTTACATTTCGAACATCGTCAAGTTCCGCCCGGCCACGCCGAGGCAGACGACGAACAACCGCAAGCCGACGCCCGAGGAAATGGCGGCCTGCATGCCCTTCGTGCGCCAGGAGATCGAGATCATCCAGCCGCAGTGCATCGTCGCGCTCGGAGGCACGGCGGCGGAGGGATTGTTAGGCCTGAGCGGCGCCGTGGGGGCGATGCGCGGTTCCTGGCACGGGTTTGACGGCATCCCGGTGCGGGTGACGTATCATCCGAGTTATCTGTTGCAAAGCGGAGCGAACAACTCGATCAAGCGCCAGGTCTGGGAGGACATGCTCAGCGTGATGGAGAAACTGGCGATGCCGATCTCGGAAAAACAGCGCGGGTTCTTTTTGCCGAAGGCCTGATTCCCCGGCTCCGCTCATCCGGCGAGCGGTTTCTCGCCGAGCATCTTGATTGGCTTCGGATGGCGTTTCCTCCTCAAGCCGAACTGGCGCACGGCGTGGCGCTGCAAGTGCGCGACGGCGTCCTGCACGTCATCGGTGAAGAAGATGAGCTCCGGATCGTCCGGCGAAATCATGCCCTCGTCCGCCATCCGATAGATGAAGTCCACGAGCGGCTGCCAGTAGTCTTTTCCCATGAGGATGATCGGGAAACCCTTGAGTTTCCCGGTCTGGATGAGGGTCATGGTTTCAAACATCTCGTCGAGGGTGCCCGCGCCGCCGGGCATCACGACGAAGGCGTAGGAATACTTCACGAGCACCACCTTGCGGGTGAAGAAGTAACGCATGGTGACGGACTTGTGGACGTAGGGATTGAGTTCCTGCTCGAAGGGAAGCTCGATGTTGATGCCGATGGAGCGTCCTCCGGCCTCGAAGGCCCCCTGGTTTCCCGCCTGCATGATGCCGGGGCCGCCGCCGGTCATGACGGTGAAGCCGAGCTTGGCGCACTCGGCTCCCATCCTGCGCGCGAGTTCGTAGTATTTCGTGCCGGGTTTGGTGCGTGCCGAGCCGAAGATGGTCACGCAGGGGCCGGCGAAATGCAGGGTGCGGAAGGCCCCCAGCAGATCCTTCCCCACGCGGAAAAGAGTCATCAGGTTGTGGATCCGGGAACTCGGACCTGACAACAAGGTGCGGTCATCGGTTTCCAACTCGAACATCTCCTGCTTGCGGATGTCGTCCTCGGTGATCTTGTGTTCCGCTCCGGGTTGCGGAAGATTCGGGCATTCGGGTGCGCTCACGGAGCGGGTTCTATCACCACGGAAGGTGACATGGAAACGGAAAGCGTGCGGAGTCCGCCCGCGGAGATTCAAGAGGACGCCTCGGCTTCATCGAGGAAGAGCATGCGCTCGCGGAGGTTCCGCAGTTCGTGAAGCGGGACGCCTTGGCTGGCGGATCCATCGGCCATCACCGTGACCGTCATGCCGATGACCTCGCCCTTGGTGTTGAGGATGGGACCGCCGCTGAATCCGGGGATGGCGTTGGCGCTGATCTTGATGCGGCAGTTTCCATCCGCTTTCGGTCCCAGGAATTTCCCTTCGGCGATGCCGTATTCCCCTCCCCCGGGAAAGCCGAGCACGATGACAGGGGAACCGATCTTCGGAAGCTCTTCGGCGAGTGGCAGCGGACGGAGTCGCATCTCGGAGTGGAAAGCGCAGACATCCATCCAGTTTTCATGACACCAGGGAGGACGCATCGGATCATTCGCTCCATCGTGGGCGGTGACCGTGTGCGATCCGGGCCGGGCGAGCAAGTCCTTGAGACGGATGCCATCCACCACGTGGGATGCGGTGGCGATGATGCTGGTGCCGCCGGATCCTCTGGCGATGCAGAAACCGCTGCCCGCACCCTGAGGCGGAGCGGAGATGGTGATCTTGACCACCGAGGCGCGCAGCGACTTGTCAAAGCCGGATACCGGACCTTTCGCAGCATGCGCGACCAACTTTCCAAACGCGGGAAACGCGGCCCCCGCGGCGAAAGCCGAAGCTCCGATGATCCATTCACGGCGGGATGACTGCGCTTTCATTCGCAGACCTTCTTCGGAGAAAACCTGTTTCCGGTAAAGGATGGAGTTGATAGAAACTCCGCCCGATGCCGGATCACTCCAGACACGCCGTACCGTAAACCGTGAAGCCGGTGGAGTCCTCGATCCGGATGTCGAGCAGCTGGCCGGTGAGGCGGTCGGCGTCGCCGTCGAAGATGACGATCTTGTTCTGCGAGGTGCGGCCTGATAGACGCGTGGCGTTGTTCTTGGACGGGCCTTCGCAAAGCACCTGCTGGCGGGTGCCGATGAGGGCGGCGTTCTTCTCCTTGGCGATGCGGTTGACCACATCTAGCAGGCGCTGGTTGCGGTCTTCCTTCTCGGGCTCGCTGAGCTGGCCGTCCATCTCGGCGGCGGGCGTGTTCCGGCGCTTCGAGTAGCGGAAGACGAAGGCGTTGTCGAACTGGAGGCGCTCTACGGTGTCGATGGTTTGCTGGAAGTCATCCTCCGTTTCTCCGGGAAAACCGACGATGATGTCGGTAGTGATGGCGAGGCCCGGACGCGCGGCTTTCATTTTCTCGCAGATCTCGACGAACTTCTCGTTCTTGTACGGTCGGCGCATCTCCTTGAGGATGCGGTCCGATCCGCTCTGCATCGGGAAGTGAATGTGCGAGCAGAGTTTCGGCAGGTAGGTGAAGGCGGCCACGAGATCGTCGCGGTAGCCGATGGGGTGCGGTGAGGTGAAACGGATGCGCTCGATGCCGTCCACCTCGTGCACGGCTTCGAGGAGCTGGACGAAGGGCGATTTGCCATCGATGCGCGGAAACTCGGTGCGCCCGTAGAGGTTCACGATCTGCCCTAACAGGGTGACTTCCTTCACGCCCTTGTCCGCGAGGTGGCGGACCTCGGAAACGATGTCCGCGATCGGCCGCCCGCGTTCCTTGCCGCGTGTGTCCGGCACGATGCAGAAGGAGCAGCGCATGTTGCAGCCCTGCATGATCGAGACAAACGAACTCGCAAGGTATTCCTTGTGCGTGTGATCGCGGATGGTGTTCTGGGAGCCTTCCTCCTCCGCGGTGTCGCAAACGGTTTCTCCGCGCAGCGACCAGGTGGGATCGTCCATGCGGGCTTCAAGACGGCGCTTGAGGATGCCGTCCACGTATTCGAACACCTTGTGGTATTTCTGCGTGCCCACGACGACATCGAGATTTGGCACGGTTTTGAAAAGCTCCTCGCCGCGCGACTGCGCCATGCAGCCCATGAAACCATAGACCACGTGCTTGCGCTCACGCCCGGCGAACATCATCGAGCCCATCTTGCCGATGGCTTTCTGCTCCGCCTGATCGCGCACCGAGCAGGTGTTGATGAGCACGGCGTCCGCCTCATGTTCGTCCTGCGTGACCGTGTAGCCGCCCTCCGTGAACATGCGAGCGACCTGCTCCGAGTCGCGCTCGTTCATCTGACAACCGTAAGTGCGGACGTAAACTTTGGGCATGGCTGGATGTGCGGAGTGGGGAATCCGGAGTGCGGATTCCGCGGGCCGGGCGCGGAAACTAGACGGGGAATCGCCAGGGATCAAGGCCGCAGGCGGAACAAGGAATCGACTTGCTCATCCACTTGCAGGCGGGCCGCCACACTCATACTCGACATGAACGGCGAGTTCCGTGTCAAAAGGACGTTCGTCGCTGCCACAATGTCCATAGAGGGCGGAAATCTCATGTTTGAACGCACCTAGAATTCCTGCATTCCTCGCCTCCTTCATGGCGTCTTCCGAGGCGAACATTACGGTAAACGTGGGAAATCCATAGCTACTGCCTTCCTTGATTCGTGGAGGCGGGTATTTGAAATCCCGGAAAACCCTTTCAATGCACTCGTCCAGTCGCCGCTTTTCCCACCTGTGTTTGATCCAACAAACCACAATCCAAACACCCACCAATACAGCCGCTGCCCAAAGGAGATTCTTGTTCCACCACCAAGCTGAACCGGACAGGGCCAAATTGGCGCAGATGACCGCGAAGCAGCCGCGCTGGAACAGTTTGTCTTCGCAGGCTGGAGACATTGGTTCGGTCCGGACGTCAACCTACGGCAGGATCATGAACAAACCGCCCGAGCTGGCCCAGTTGGCGACGGGGACGGGGACCCAGCGGCGCTCGAAGCTGCGCCCCCAGGAATCGCTGACGGCGAGTTCGTTGGTGGTCTCGTTGTAGCCGACGATCATGCAGATGTGGTGGGCTTCGTCGGGTGCGGGGAGTTTGGCGGTGGTTTCCGCGGCGGCGGCGATTTGTTGGGTGTAGGCGGACCAGTCGGTGACGGACCTGCGTTTGGCGGTGTTGTCGTTGGCGGCCTTGTTGTATTCGCCGACGGACTTCATCGTCCACATGACGGG
>DAISZP010000448.1:0-4584 GCA_036824745.1 Luteolibacter sp. | reverse complement strand
CTGAGTTGGTATTTCTGCCTCCATGTTTTCGGCGCTCCCGAGAATCCGCGGAACTACGAGATCCTGCGGAAACTGGGGCGGCTGCCGGTTTTGACCCGCTTCACGGTGCTCAAGGCGCCTAACGGCGACCTCAAGAATCCGAAGGACCTCTACCGCTCCTACATTCCCTACAAGGATGATCTTCTCGCCAGCCTGAACGTGCAGTTGATGCGTTCCTACATCACCAACTTCAGCTCCACGTTTCCCATCACCTACGTCGAGGGGGAATACGTCGTTGAAAAAGTCCGCTCGCTCGGCCCCTCGGACTTCATCCAGTCCGGATTCGCCGTGCGGGCCCGCGCGATGGTGAAACCGGGCGATTACTCGCCGTCCGCTCCCTATCCGGTGGTCATCGACTATCTGTTTCCAGTGAAGGAGAAAATGCCGTGTCCCTTCCGAGTCGGCGATCCGCTTTCGGTGCGCAAGAGCCCGAATTGTGCGGCCATCCTGCATGTCGAGCGACTGGCGGAAGATGACGAGCCATTGCTCTGTCTCACCGTAGTGCCGCTTGCCTATGACGCACCTTACAGGGTGGGCGATGCGATCAACTTCATGATCGAGCCGCCTGCCGAGGTCAAACCAGGTGCCGCGTTTCCCGTTTTCAAAAACTGAAGCCCCTCAGAATTTCAGCTTCGCCGGCTTCATCATGTCCCGGTTCAGCTTGTCGCACACCAAGCGGCACAGCTCGAACACCATCGGATCCGCGATCTGATAGATCACCAGCGTGCCCTCCTTGCGGCGGCTCACCACCCCCGCCTCGTAGAGCAGCTTGAGCTGCTTGGAAACGTTCGCCTGGCTCGTCGGCAGCGCGTCCACGATCTCCGAGACGCTTTTCTCCCCGTTCTTCAACTCCTGGACGATGGCCAGGCGGCTGGGTTCCGAGAAGGCGCGGAACAGGTTCGCCACACGTTCGAGCTGCGCGGAATCGAGTTTCATCGCCGGGCAGAATAACCCCGGAAAATTTCCCTTGCAAGAATAACCATATGGGAATATGTTCATCTCAAGCAAGCCAACCAAGACCCATGAAGATCCCAGCCAGTCAACTCCAGCAGTCTCTCCAATCCGGCAAAACCATCGCCCTCATCGACGTGCGCACGCCCGTGGAGCACGAGGAGATGCGCATCTCCGGTTCCCGCCTGATGCCGCTCGACCAACTCGATCCCGCGGCCGTGAAATCCGCCTCCGCGAACGCCGAGCAGTGCGTGCTCATCTGCCGCAGCGGCAAGCGCGCGGACCAAGCCTTCCAGAAACTCCAGGCCGCCGGCTGCGACAAGCTCGTCATCCTCGATGGCGGCGTGCTCGCCTGGGAATCCGCCGGGCTGCCGTTGGAGCGCACTGAGCGGAAGGTCCTTCCTCTCATGCGCCAGGTCCAGCTCGTCATCGGGCTCATCCTGATCGCCAGTTCGGCGCTCGCGCTCACCGTGGACAAGAACTTCGCGTTCATTCCCGCGTTTCTCGGCTGCGGCCTGACCATGGCCGGAGCCACCGGCTGGTGCGGCCTCGCCATCCTGCTCTCCAAGATGCCTTGGAACAAAGTCCAGTGCGGCTGCGGAAACGTGAAGTCCTGCTCGATCTAACATTCACCTCACACCGCCATGTTCCTGCGTCAAATCACCGATTCCTCGCTCGCGCAGAACGCCTACCTCATCGGCTGCCAGCGCAGCGGTGAGGCTATCCTCATCGATCCCGAGCGCGATCTCGACCGCTATTTCGAGGTGGCTGAGGAAAACGATCTGCGCATCACCGCCGTCGCGGACACCCACATCCACGCCGACTACCTGAGCGGCGCGCGCGAACTCGTCGAGCGCCACGGAGCCACCGCCTATCTCTCCGAGGAAGGCGGAACCGACTGGCAGTTCGAGTGGTCCAAGGGAAACCCGAAAGCCCGTTTCCTGAGACACGGCGATGTCTTCCGCGTCGGCAACATCGAGATCAAGGCCCTGCTCACGCCCGGCCACACGCCGGAGCACATGAGCTTCCTTGTCACCGACATCGGCGGCGGCGCGGACGAGCCGATGGCGTTTCTAACCGGCGACTTCATTTTCGTCGGCGATGTCGGCCGGCCCGATCTGCTCGAAAGCGCCGCCGGCCAGGCCGGGGTGATGGAACCCAGCGCCCGCACGCTCTATCAGAGCCTCCGCGCCACCGCGGGCATCGCGGAACACGTCCAGATCCTTCCCGCCCACGGCGCGGGCAGCGCCTGTGGCAAATCCCTCGGCGCGGTGCCTAACAGCGTAATGGGATACGAGCGGAAGTTCAACGCGCCATTCCGCGAGGCGCTCACCGCGTCCGAGGATCAGTTTGTCAAAAACATCCTCAGCGGCCAGCCCGAGCCGCCGCTCTACTTCGCCCGCATGAAGCGCGACAACAAGTTCGGCCCCGCGCTCCTGCCGGATGGCAAACTGCCGGTTCCCAAGCGGATCAACGCGGCCCAGCTCGGCTCCTGGATCGGCAGCTCCGCCATTCTCGATCTCCGTTTCGACAAAGCCGCCTTTGCGGAAAAACACCTCAAGGGATCGCTCTTCGCCCCCATTGCCGGTGGCCGCCTGCCCATCGCCGCCGGTTCCTACGTGGAGGAAAACACGCGCATCCTGCTGGCCGTCGAGCATGAGTCCCAGATCGATGACGCGGTCCGCCAGTTGATCCGCATCGGCTGCGACCGCATCGAGGGATGGATCCTGATCGAAGACGCTCTGACCCACTCCGGTTTCACCACATCCTATCCGCGCATCTCCACGCGCGATCTTCCCGCCGGCTCGCCGGTGCTTGATGTCCGCCGAGCCGACGAATTCGCGTCCAGCCACGTCGCCGGCGCGAAAAACATCGCCTACACCCGGCTTGCCGCGCGCTTCGACGAAGTGCCGGATGCCGAACCTCTCTACATTCACTGCGCCGGGGGAACCCGAGCCGCCATCGCCGCCGCGTATCTCGCCAGCCGTGGCCGCCGGGTGGTGCATGTGGATGGATCCTTCGGTGACATCCCGGCCGGATTGAAATCGTGAACACGCTCGCTCTGTTAGGTGCCGTTGGCATCGGCCTGTCGCTCGGTCTCACCGGCGCGGGTGGCAGCATCCTCACGCTGCCGGTGCTCGTCTATCTGGCCGGAGTGCCTCCGAAACAAGCGGTGGGCCTCAGCTTGCTCATCGTAGGCGTCTCCGCTCTGGTTGGGGCGTGGCTACGCGCGAGGTCCGGCGAAGTCCACTTCAAGGCCGCGGGCATGTTTGTTCTATCAGGAGCGCTCGGCGCGGTGCTAGGCTCGCGCCTCACGCACCTTCTTTCGCCCGTGGCGTTGATGCTCACCTTCGCTGGGTTGATGATCATCATCGCGTTGCGGATGCTGGTTCCCGCCAAATCCGGCCCGCAACCGCTGCCGGAGTGCAAACCGGCACGCTGCCTCGCTGCCGGGCTGTCAGTCGGGGTGCTCACCGGTTTCCTCGGTGTGGGTGGCGGTTTCCTTCTCATGCCCGCGTTGATGAAGTTCGCGAAACTTCCGCTCAAGGTGGCCACCGGCACCTCGCTCGCGATCATCGCCTGCAACTCCGCCGCGGGATTCCTCAGCCACCTGCGGGACGCGCCCACGCCGTGGAACATCGCCGCCGTATTCTCCCTCATCGCCGCCCTCGGAGTCTGGGCCGGAGGCTCGGTCGCTTCGAAGCTGCCGGAGAAATCCCTCAAACGCGCCTTTGCGATCCTCGTCCTGCTTACCGCGGGATTCGTGATCTGGAAATCATTCTGACAAAACTGTAATGCCCTCCTACGGCTGGTGAAGGGGGTCGTGTGGTTTGTTTTACGAGGATGCTTCCCGAAGGGTGCTCCACAAACCACAGAAACCACAAGAATCATGAAACTCAACCAACTCGCCAAAGCCGTCGCGGCGGCATTTGTGTTAGGAAACGCCGCCACCACCGCATCCACCCTGACGGCGAACGAAGCCTCCGCCATCCTGTTCATGAAGCAGGAGGAAAAACTCGCGCGTGATGTTTACAACGCCCTCCATGCCCAATGGGGAGCCGTTGTTTTCAAGAACATCGCCGCATCCGAACAGCAGCACATGAACGCGGTGGACGGACTCATCGTCCGCTATCGCCTCAAGGACAACACACCGGCCAATCCCGGCGAATTCACCTGTCCCGAACTCCAGGATCTCTACGACACGCTCGTCGCCGACGGCGGAGTCTCTTTGAACGATGCACTGGCGGTGGGAGTCACCATCGAGGAGGCGGATATCGGGGATCTCCGCGCCGCGATCGCCGCCACACGCGAGCGTCCCATCAAGAACGTGTTCGGAAACCTCCTGAAAGGATCGCTCAACCACCTCACCGCCTTCCGCAAGTGGCTCCGCTAGAATCCTGACAATTCTGTAATCCGGGACCGCGGCGACGGTTCATCCGCCCGCGGTTCCATCCCATTGAAAGACCCCGGAAGGGGAAACACCGACACACAAATCATCATGAAAACCACAAGCATCAGCACCATCATCGCAATCACACTACTGACCGCAGGCAGCGCGTTCGCCCAAGGCGGACCAGGCCGCCGCGGATCCGT
>DAISZP010000447.1:3740-4599 GCA_036824745.1 Luteolibacter sp. | reverse complement strand
AGCTCACAGTGCTGGTGCGTTCCCGCGGCGGCGGCGAACCGAAGATCGTGGTCGATCCCTTCCTCGATCTGTTTGGCGGACGACTCGCGGCTTTCGTTTCAAAACCCAGCGACAAGGCCGGAGTGTTTCATGTCATCGCCGACCCCGTAGCCACTTGTCTGGACAAGAAGGAAAAACCGATTCCAGAGCGTGAGAAAAAGTTCACCCTCAAGCTTCTTCCCTGCGAGAACACCAAGGAAATCGCACTCGCCTACTTCGGAAAAGCCTCCGAACTCGGGGAAACCTTCAGCGACGTGAGCCGCGGATTCGGCCTCGGAAAAGCAAAAGCCTGCACCGTCATGCTGAGCTGGAATCCCAACAAGGACGACCCGACGAATCCTTTCATCGAGGCAATCCAGCTCAAGGCTTTGGATTGGAATCCTTGACGCAGCCGGCCTCGCTGAGTGCGCGCCAACCGCCGCGCAACACGTAAACCTCCGCGCCGAGATCGAGGCCGCGGATTCTCTGTGCCACCTGCCGGCTGATCCCGCATTGCTCGTCGCTGCAATAGACGATGACACGCGGATTCGCCGAAACCCGGGCCGCGGCCTCCGCTTCGAAGGCCTGCATGTCCTCATGGGGATCGAGGTTCCAGAGCATGGATCCGACCACTCCGTTTTTCATCCAATCCGCGCGGGAACGGGCGTCCACCCAAACGACTTCCTCACCCGCCGGAATCACCATCGCGATCTCACCGTTCAGACTACGACAACTCGCCTCCCGACCCGTCCCCGCCGGGGTCCGACTTGGAAAACGCTTAGGACGGTGTCAAACGGCGTCGAAGATTGACCCCGGATCGGCCTGCAATATTGACCCCCTG
>DAISZP010000447.1:0-3730 GCA_036824745.1 Luteolibacter sp. | reverse complement strand
GATTTCATCCGGTTTCAAGGTCGCCGGGTCGCACACCGTTTTTCTAACCGGAGGCCCTTTGATCGCCCAGGTGCCGCCAGCCGCGGCCAACGCGATTCCCGCGACGATCAATGTCTGGCAAACCGCGTTCATGGTTTGAGAGGAAGCAGGGGTTTGATGGGCTTGTAAACGTCCGCATAGGCTTGGACGGCCTTGTGCCGCTTGATCGCGCAATCGGTGACGATTTCAAAAACCTGAATGTCCGGTTTCGAGGTATCAACGGGTGTGATCTCAAGCTCGTATTGCCTGCCATCCTCGTTGGTCTTCAACTGATGGCGGAAGAGTTCCTTGCCGGTGTTCACCGAGAGAACGCGGATCGGTTTGTCGTGATGCATCGTGACTTTCACGATCTTGGGATCCGGTTTCTCACCGATGTTCCATCTAACTGTTTTTGGCGAAACCTCCACCAGCACGGGAATCCTGGCGCGGACGGTCAGCAGCGAAGAGGGTTTGATTTCCGGATCTCCATTCAGGAAAACCGCGGCCGCCTTCTCGACATCGCCTGATAGATTCGTGATGTCCATCGTCGCGCGGAGAACACCCTCCTCGCCGGGAGCGTATGCCATCTTGCCGCCCTTGATCGACAGCCCGAGGCATGCGCAGTTCGGCACCACCTCACGGATGATCAGGTGCTTGCCGGATTTGTTGGCGAAGGGAAAATCGAAGACCACCTCGTTGGCATCGGGCTTCGCCGTTGCATCAAGAACCTTGGAGGGAAATTCCAGTCCATCAGCCCTTGCGAGGACGATGGCGGCAAGCCAGATGAGCAGGATGGATCTCATGCGAAATTCATTTCGCGGCGGCGGCTTCCGCGGCGGTCGGCTTGCGCACCACGGCGAATCCCTGCTGGGTGCGGTGTTTTTCAATATCGCAATCGGTTTCCAATCTCAGGATCGCCAGCGCAGGTTTGTCCACCTGCACCGGAGTCACCACCAACTCGTATGCCTTGCCTTCGGTCACGGTTTTCAACTCGCTTTTGAACGCCTCGCTTGAGCACGTGATCTTCGTCACCTTGATCGGCTTGGTGTGGTTCATGGTGATTTTGATCGTCTGCGGGTCACCTTTGCCCGCGAGGTCCCACTTAAGGGTCTTTGGCTCCAGATTGATGAGCACCGGAATGTGCACACGGACCGTGAGGCTCAGCGAAGGTTTTTGGAGCGGCGCGTTGTCGAGATACAAGTTGATGATTTTGTCGATCTCGCCGGAGAAGTTTCCCATGTCGAACTCGGCGCGGATCAGTCCGCTTTCACCGGGAGCATAGCGGAGTTTGCCATCCTTGACGGCCACGGCCATGCAGGAACAGGTGGACTCGTATTTGGAGATGGTGACTTCCTTGTCGGTCTTATTAGTGAAATCAAACTCCGCGGTGACGGTTTTCACGTCAGCCGGGGCATGGACCTCCTTGAAAATTTCCTTGAACTCCAAGGTTCCCGCGTGGGCGAGGACCAGCAGCGAGCACCAGATGACGAGTGCGAATCTCATGGTGCTTTTACTTTGAAGCAGGTTTTGCCTCACGCGCAAGCGCCACGGCGATGATCAAACGGCCGCCACGCCACTCCGGCCCCAGCATGAAGAGCGGCTTGTCCCCTTCCAGGCGGGCGTCGAGTTTCATGGTTTTCTTGCGGGAAAGCCAGAGTTCCAGATCCAGGATGGCGTGATCCTTGGACGGCTGGCCCTGGGCCTCGAAGCGCACCATCACTTCCTCGGAGGGCTTGAGCGGCTGGGCCCAGCTTTCATAACTGCGCAACAACGCCTGGGTGTCCTGGCCGAGCAGGCTGTAGTTCTTGAAACGGAGTTTCGCCTCCTTGCGGAAACGCTCGGCCGTTTCCTCGGGCACGGACTTGGCCCGTTCTCCGGCGGCTTCCGGGTCACCATCCGTGCCGTGATACACCTTCACGTTCACCCGGGCGATCTGGGCGCGACCGGGGTCCTCCTGAGCGCCAACGATGCCGCTCAGGAATCCTAACAGACCAAGAAACATCCATTTCCGCCGGTTCATAGGCCGAATTCGTCGATCATGGGTTCGTCATTTCCCGCCGTGGAGTCGATCTCGCGCTCGGATTCGGTGGTAACGGTTTTAGTGAAATCCATCTCGTCGGGGATCGCCGCAATGCCGTCCAACACGATCACGGTGGCGGAGGCATCGTCGCTGGCGAACCAGTCCGCCCTCACGCCGCGCTCAGGAGTGTAGATGATCGGCTCCACCGGAATTGCCCGCGGCGCGCCGGTCACATCGATTTCCGGCACGCCCGGTTTCACCCTCGTCCCGCCCCAGAACGCGATCATCATGCCGGCACAAGCAGCCAGCGGCATGATCAGCGAGCGCCAGGCGAAACGGTGGATCGGCACCACGTTCGCCGCCTCAGGCTGCTCCCGGATCGCACGGGCGATGCGGCCGTTGAAGAGCTCGCCATACGGCGGTTCCTCCGCAGCGGGCAGCGCCTCCGCCATCATTCCGCGGAAACGCCGGATCTCGTCGCGCGCGGCGAGATGCTCCGGCTTGTCCGCCACCCACGCTTCGAAAGCGGCGAGTTCCTCACCCTTCAGCTCGTCATCCAGCCAGAGGGCCAGTTTCGTTTCATCGGGATTCGTATTCATCTTTCAACAGTGTTTGGAGTTTCTGACGGGCGTAAAAAAGCCGGCTCATCACCGTGCCAAGCGAGCAGGACATCACGTCGGCGATTTCCTTGTAGGAAAGCCCCTGCACATCCTTCAGAAGCACGGCTTCGCGGTGTTCGGGCGAGAGTTTGCCAAGCGCCGCCTCGATCTTCACCCGCAGCTCGCCGCGGGACATCGTTTCATCCGGAGTCGAGCCACCGGACGGCGTGGTGAGGGAGGCGGAATCGATCCGCTCGCGTTCGAAAATCTCGTCGTTGAGTTCGCCCACGCTCTCGACCTTGCGGCGGCGCGTCCAGTCATAGACCACGTTGTGGGCGATCCGATAGAGCCACGTCGAGAACCGCGCCTTCGCCTCGAAGCGGGGCAGCGCGTTCCACGCCTTGATGAAGACCTCCTGCGAGAGGTCCCATGCATCGGCTTCCGAATGGATCATGTTGCGGATCATGGCGAATATCCTTCCCCGGTGACGGGTGACGAGCTCGTCGTAGGCGGCGAACTCACCTTTCTGGGCGCGGGCCACCAGTTGGAAATCGTCGTCCGGGCCGTCCGATGACGGAGCCGGATCGACGGGACCTCTGGGTTCCCGCGTATCGTTGGACGGCTCGTCGTTTGATTTATTCATCGTTCAGGAAAAACCGGCGGGCGGGTTCACCAAGCACCCCGTCACACTGAGCGGGCCGGGGCGTCCGCGCAATCCGGAATGTGCATTGCCAGCGCGCCGCATTCGCGGTCAGATTCCACCGGAAATCGCCAATCCCATGTCGGAAACCGCCATCGTTCGAAAACTCACTCCTGCGGATATCGAACCAGCCGCCGCACTCCTCCACGCGCTGAACCCCGAGATGCCCGCCGACCTCGCCCGCGAGCGGCTCGACGCCGTGCTGGCGGACCACCCGCACTATCAGCTCGTCGGAGCCTTCCTCGGCGCGAAACTCGTCGGTGTCTCCGGCGCGTGGATCGCCACCAAGATCTGGTGCGGCAGGTATTTGGAAATCGACAACCTCGTCGTCGATGCGGACTACCGTTCCGCCGGGATCGGCAGCCAGCTGATCCGCCACCTCGAAGCCCTCGG
>DAISZP010000446.1:0-4618 GCA_036824745.1 Luteolibacter sp. | reverse complement strand
CGCGATCATGGCCTTCCTGACTTTCGGTGAGGGCTATCACAACTATCACCACGAGTTCCAGCACGACTACCGCAACGGCGTGAAACCCTGGCAGTGGGATCCATCCAAGTGGACGATCTGGACACTCTCGAAACTCGGCCTCGTCACCGGGCTCCGCCGCGTGCCGGACAGCAAGATCCTGCTCGCTGAAATGCGCGAGGCACGGATCCGCGCCGAGAAGCATCTGGAGGAACTCCGTGGCCACGGCCCGGGTCCCGCACAGCGCGTCTCGGATGCCGTTCACGAAATGGTCGAGCGCCTCGCCGTGAACTATCACGAGCTGGAAAAAGCCGTGGCCGACAAAGTGCATCTATCACGCGAGGCCCTCCATCAGTGGCAGGACGAAACCCGCACGATGATGCGCGAGATCCGCCGCATGGTTTCCGCCCTGCCGGCATGACGGAAATTGGAATCCCCGGCTCTTTTCTGGACAGCCGTCGCGGGCTTGGCCAGATTCCGGCGAAACGATGCGAACCTCCGACCTCTACATCGGCAGACAGGTGCTGTTAGGCACTGTTTACGCCGTGGCCATCCTCGGGGTGGTGCTGGTGTTGGGGAACCTTTTCAGCAAGCTCCAGCCCTTGCTGGTGGAATCCAAAGCACCACTCGGACTGGTGTTGCGGTTCGTCATCAACGTGCTGCCAGTTTCCCTGATCTACACCGTCCCTTGGGGTTTCCTCTCGGCGGTGATGTTGGTTTTCGGCCGGCTTTCAAACCACCAGGAAATCACCGCATTCCGCGTCGCAGGCATCAGCCTCGTCCGGGTGGCAGCGCCGGTTTTTGTCATCGGTATTTTTCTATCGGGACTCAGCCTTTGGCTGAACACCCACGTGGTGCCGAACTCAAAGGCCACCATCTTCCAATTGTTCTACGACCAGGCCACAAGGGATCCGGCTTCCCTCCTGAAGCCGGGAGTCGCTGTGGGCAGCTTCAATCCGGATGACAAGGAACTGGATTTGAAACTGCTGGTGGAAAAGCGCAGCGACGGCTGGGTGGAAGGCTTCAATCTCTACGGATTCTCCGGCGATAAGTCGGGTTCCCGCGTGTTCGTGCATGCGAGACGTGCCAAACTTTCACCGGATTTGGAAAAGCGCCAGTTGCGCTTCAATCTGGAGGACGCGTGGTGCGAGGCCCATGGTGAGGATGGAGAGGTGAAATCGATCCTTGCGAACCAGGTCGAGCCGCTCGTGGTGGATCTCAAGGACTCCAGCAAAAACAAGAAGCTCAAGGCCTCCTCGATGACCAACGACGAGATCCTCGAAGCCGTGGCCAACAATCCCACGTTCGAGGAATCCAAAAAGGTCAAATTCCGCTCGGAGATCACCAAGCGCTGGTCGTTTTCCATGGCCTGCATCTCCTTCGCCTTTATCGCCGTGCCGCTCAGCCTGGGCACCCGCCGGCGCGATACTTCGAGCGGTCTGGTTTACAGCCTGTTGATCGGCACCGGATATTTCCTGTTCACCCTGGTGGCGGACCACATCAAGACGGACGCCGGCGCGACGGCCATCCTTTGGGCTCCGAACGTGCTCTGCGTGTTGTTAGGATTATTCCTTTTCCGCAGGGCGAAGTTCAGATAGCTTGGGAGGGCTGATGACTTTCTTCCGAAAGATCTCCAAGGCCGGGCGGAATCTCAGGGAACATTTCGCCAGGGAGCATGTGGCCCTGTTTCCCTTCGTAGCCTCGCTGCGCAGATACAATCTGGGAAAACTCCGCCATGATTCGAGGGCGGCGCTGAACGTCACCCTGCTGGCGGTTTCCCAAGCCATCGCCTTCGCTTCCATCGCCGGGCTGCCGGTCGTGTACGGCGTGATCTGCACCGCCATCGCCGCGCTGGTGGCTCCCTTGTTCTCCGGTTCCCGCCACACGATCATGGGACCCACGAACGCCACCGCGTTCATGCTCTTCAGTTTCTTCACGGCGAATCCGAACTTGTCCGGCCGGCCGCATGAACTGGTGCCGCTGCTCGTGCTCATGGTCGGGCTATTCGCCACCGCGGGTGCCCTGTTGCGGGTGGCGGATCTGATGCAGTTCGTTTCCCGCAGCGTGCTGGTCGGCTACATCAGCGGAGCCGCCGTGTTGATCGTGGCCAATCAGGCGACGCATTTGTTAGGGGTGGAACACTGGATCGACAAGAACGCCGCCTCCTTCGCCGGATTGTTGATCGGCCTCATCCGCGCGCTGCCGCACACCGACTGGGTTTCCGTCCTCATCGGCGGTGCGACGCTGTTGATCTACTATGGTCTGCTGAAGTGGAAACCGACGTGGCCTGTGTTCGCTCTGGCCTTGCTGGTTTCCTCCGCGATTTTCGGCTCGCTGATCCGCTTCAAGGTCCCGCCGTTCGCGAATGAAGCCACGTTCAAGACCTTCGGAATGCAGGAACTGATTCCTCGCATGCCAAACCTCATCCGTGAGGGGATCTTCGACGACATCTCGGCCCTCCTGTTGGTTTCACTCGCGCTCGCATTTCTAGCAACTCTGGAAAACACGCTGATGTCCAAGGCCCTCGCCTCGCAGTCCGGCGACCATGCGGATGTGAACCAGGACATGTTCTCCGTGGGCATGGCGAACATGGCCAGTGCCGTCGCCGGAGGCATGCCGGCTTCCGGCTCGCTCACCCGCTCGTCGCTCAACTTCGAATCCGGCGCCCAATCCCGCTTCGCCTCCTTGTTCTCAGGAGTTTTCAGCCTCGCCTTCGCCGTGATCATCGCATCCTCCATCGGCTGGGGCGTGCCGCTCATCGACTACATTCCGAAAGCCTCCCTCGCCGCGCTCGTCATCGCGCTTTCATTCTCCCTGTTCAGTCTGCGGAACATCCGCATCTGCCTGCGTTCCACCAGTGATGACGCAGTGGTGCTGGTGGTCACCTTCATCGTCACTTTGTTGGCGCCATTGCATGTCGCCATCTTCATCGGTGTCGCCGTTTCCATCAGCCTATTTCTGCGCAAGGCGAGTAAACCGCACCTGGTGGAATACGAGTTCAGCGATCAAGGCGAACTCCGCGAGATGGGCGAGAAACGCAAACGCCCGATTCCCGCGATCTCCATCGTGCACGTGGAGGGCGATCTCTTCTTCGGCGCGGCCGAGCTGTTCCGCACGCAGATCCAGCGCACCGTTTCCGATCCCGCTATCCAGGTGATCATCCTGCGGTTGAAAAACGCCCGCCACCTCGATGCCACCAGCGTCATGGCTCTGGAGGATCTCATCCGTTTCATGCGGCAGAAAGGCCTGCATCTGCTAGTTTCCGGCGCGCCGAAGGATGTTTACCGCGTTCTCAAGCGCTCCGGCGTGCTCGCCACTCTCCAGGAAGGCTGCGACCGCCGCGCCGGTGAAACCAACCTCTTCCTCTCCAATCCGCGAAACCCGAATCTATCCACCCGCGGCGCCCTCAAGCGCGCCCAACAATTGTTAGGAACCGAGAAGGCGGACATCCGCATCTTCTACGATCCCAGCCAGGAAAAACCACAGGCATGAAACGCATCACTCCCATCCTCATCGTCGTCGTGATCGCCTTGGCGGCCGCCATCTGGTGGTTCTCGCCCAAGCAGGTCGTGAAACGCAGGACCGCCACCATGTTGCGCACGCTCACTCTGGAACCCGGCACCGGCAAGGCCGGCCGGCAGATGGGCGTCTATTCGCTCAACGCGCTGCTCGCAAAGGATGTCTCGCTCGAAAACCCGACCATCCAGGAAGCCAACGGCAGCTTCGACCGCGAGGAGCTCGGCTCCGCGTTCTCATGGATCTGTGAGCAGGCCAGGCAGACGAAGTTCGAGCTTCAATCCATCCACTCCATCACCGTCGAGGGAAAACAGGCCGAGATTTCATTCACCCTCAACGCCCTCGCGGAAATGCCGAACTACCGCCCCGCCGATGGGGAATACGAGGTCGTCTTCCGTTGGGTGAACGACGAAACCGAAGGCTGGCGCTTGACCCGCGCCGAGTGGAAGGAAGCGCGGAAGTGAAGCCCGGAATCTAACAAAACGATGATGGCCGTGGTTTCAGTGGTTCTGGGATTGACCGTCATCGCCGCGGTCGCGATCGGAATTCTGAAACTGGTGGATTGGCTGACATTGAAGGGCTGGAGGAAAAATGATGACGGAAGCGCATGGCGCGCCCGATTGCATCATCCGGATTTTCCTAGCTTGGAGAAACACTTCGGCTGCAAGGTTCCGGAATCCCTGAAGCGGCTCTATGGCGATCACGTGGAATTGGAACGAGGCAATTTCACGCTGATCGCGCAACTGACGAACCGGACGATCAAAGGAGCCATTTTATCGGATCCTATGTCCCGGCGGACATGGAGACTGTGAAGTGGCAATATCCTGGAACCGAACGGTTCTGGATTTTCGCGGATGATGGTTGTGGGAACGCTTACATGATCGATCCCGGGCAGGAAGATGGCGCTGTGTTCTTCCATGACCATGAAACGGTCGAGGTTTCGGAGATTTGTGAATCCCTCGTGCGGTTCATGAGTTGGGAGAGATCGTCTGTTTGAGCCTCATGTTTCGCCATTGCCCGGTCGATTCCACGGTGCCATCGTCCGCTCATGAAGGTCGTGACCAATGGCGCTGAATTGCGGAAT
>DAISZP010000445.1:0-4624 GCA_036824745.1 Luteolibacter sp. | reverse complement strand
TGCCCCGCGGAGTGCGGATTGGAAATGTGGACCTGCACGGTGGTCACCGCATTGGGGGCCAGGGCGGTGATATTCCGAACCACGAACCTTCCTCCGGCGGTGACTTCCACCGATGTGTTGACGAGCGTTTCCGTTCCGCGGTTCTGGACGAGCACTTCCACCTGCCCGTATGGATTCCCGCCATTGGCCGGGATGATCCTGCTGGAGGCCACGGCGGCGTCATAGATGCCGCGCGTCCCGGCATTGAGAACGCGGCCGATGTCCGGCATGCCGCCTCCGAGTTTGGAGTCGGAACCCGCCGCGCCGCCATCATTGAGATACGCGGACAGGAGATTCCATGCCTGCGCTGGAGTGAGGTTGCGGTTTCCTGCCTGGGTCATCACCGCGGCGATGGCACCCGCCACGATCGGCGCGCTGGCAGAGGTGCCGGTGAAACCCACGGCCTGGCCCTGCGTCCATGCGGCGTTCACTCCCAGGCCCGGTGCGGCGATGGCGATGGATTGGCCGCTGTTTGAAAAATCCAGGTGATCGCCCAAGGCATCCACCGCGCCGACGGCGATGACGCCTTCGTTCGCCGCCGGATAGGAAACCTGATTGAGGCCGTTGTTTCCTGAGGCGGCAACGATCACCGCTCCGTATTGTCGGGCATACGCGATGGCATTTCGGACCACTGCGCTGTCACCCAGACTCCCCATCGAGATGTTGATGATGCGGGCACCGGCGTCGATTGCGGCGACCAGCCCCTTTGCTAACAGAAAGCTGTCGGACTGCCCCGCGTCATCGGCGATGCGGATGTCGAGAATGTTGGTTTTCGGAGCCACCCCCGGAGTGAGGGAGTCATTTCCGATGATCAATGAGGCGACCGCCGTTCCGTGGCCGTTCTGTGCGGCCGGGTCCGAGGACAAGGGCACGAGGTTGATCGATTGGATGGAAGTCGAGAACGCGCTTTGGGCCGTGACCCCGGTATCCAGCACCGCCACGGTCACTCCCTGGCCCCATTGCGAATTGTCTCCGCTGACGCCAAGCCAATCGAGCAATCGCGGACCGAGCGCCATCGCCCCGGGCTGAACGGTCCCCTCGGGCGGGGCGGGGGCATTCACCGGGAAAACGAACGATTCCTCCTCATCGCCATTCAACAGGGCCGCGAGATCATCATAATTTCCAAATCCCACCCGCAGCGCGTTCAGGGCGTCGAGCCTACCTAACAAATCCACGCCGCTCCCAAGCTTCGCGAGAAACCTTGCCATGGCGTCCTTGTCCTTGAACAGGAGCACCCGTTGGTTCGGCAGCGCTCCGGCGGCCATTGCTTCGTGATCACGGTCGGAAGCGGGAGGCCTCTCCGCCCGCCGGAACTTGGGAGCTTTGATATCTTCTATAGCCACCGGATGGGACGACACCGGCTTGGCGATTGCGGCCTTGGGCATGGGGTCCGGCACAGCGCTCCTGGCGACGAAATACCCGAGGATCGCGACCAGCACGAATCCAATGCCAAGAATGACCAAGCGACGCTTCATTTTCGCCTACTAAACCCCGCGATGCGGGAAAAGTCACGCGGTAGAGCGGCGCAATCCGATGAATTCGTTCAATTCGGAGCTACCGGAGGAGCAGCCACCGCGGTATCCACGATGGTTGCCACGAAGGGTTGATTCGATCCGGGAGTGGTGTGGATGATGAAGATCCGGCGGAATTCATCGAGAAACTGAAGCTGGCGTTCCGTGAACGGGTTCCAGTTTTCGCCCTCCTTCATGTAGAAGTTGGTCTGCGCCATGTTGAACTCATTCTTCTTCTTGACGGTTGGAATCGCGACCATGGCTCCGGGTTTTACCGGGAGCTTGTGTTCTCCGGCCTCCACCGCGGTCTCGGCAGGAATGAGATTCAGCACCCGGCACTCGCCCTTTGGAAATCCTGTCGGGGAGTCATCAATGAGAACCATCCGATAGGGAGGATTCGCATTCGGTCCGGCATTGACGATCAGGATGATGGCTTTCTTTAGGTTCTGCGGGACTTTCACGGAAGCCGCCAAACTCGCTTGTGGGTTCTTGGGATCGACCATCGCCGATTTGTAAAGCACCAAGGCTCCGTTCACTGGAACGGTGGCCTGAGCTTGTCCCAGATTGGCGGGCACCAGATTGAGTTTGGCGATTTTTCCCGCGTCATCCGGCATAAATAGCTCCGCAGCCGGATTGACGGGATCATGCAATACCGCACGAACTGTGATTTTCTGGGCACTAGGTGCCTGCTGGGCATGAAGGGCAGCGGACAACAGTAGCGATATGGCGGGTATCAGGGAGTTTTTTGAGATCATGGGTTCAGATTTCGTCACTGGCGAGCCAACGGAATGAAACTAGGCTCATGCGACGTCCGAACAGTTTGTTCGCCTCCGACGCACCGGTCTGTGTGTAAACATTCAAGGACGGTTCGTCAACGGGATCGACATACTCGGGAGTTCTCTGCACCACGGCTTCCGCGAAGGCACGCGCGATCACGTTCCCATTCGTGTCCCAAGCTTCGCCGCACACCCGCACGACGAAAGTATCCGAGCGAACGGTAGCAGCCGGTTCAAGCACGCGGAGCAGGTCACCCTGCGAAAGCCAACCCGGAGCGCCCGCGGCCGGATTCCCGACCGTAGCCTGTGGGGACTTGAAATTGTAGAGGTTCGCATCCGAGATGTCGGCGGCGGTGATGGGGATCTGGTTGGTGAATGCCTTGTTGTTGATTCCGGATTCTTCGATCGCGTTCTCCAACGCGCCCATGCGTGTCATGTCCGAGAACGCACCAATCCGGCGGTTCACGAACTCCGACATCGAAAGGAAGGGTCCGCGGCGTTTCACTTGGTCCACAATTTTCTCCGCCAGATTTTGAAGGTCCTGCTCGGTCAGATCGCGGTAGCCGTTCCATTCATTCGTGCGACCATCATCGATATTCGCAATATTCACTCCGCCCGCGCCGGAAGCATCTCCACCGTTGATCAGGGACATCGGAAGAATCGGATAGTTTTTGGCGGTCCGCTCTTCCAACCCCACGGAGTTCGCCCAGAGGGTGACAATCTCACTCTTGCTCATGGAGGCGAGCTTCGCCTTCCAAGCCTGGACATTGGTGGAGTTCACGTTGAAAGGACCCTTCACAAGCTGGTATTTGGCGGCCTTGCGGTAAGCCTCTTCACTGGGTTTGCCGGACGAGAACAGTTCGCTGCGCGCGGCATCCTCGGTCTGGCCGGATGGCAGATAGGGTTCAAAACCCTGAGACGGAAGTTTCAGCGAGCCGTCCATGAAGCCCTCAAACATCGACTCCGGAGTGGTCCTGTTGTTCACCGTGGCAAAGGTGGAAAAATAGAAACCATCATACAGCGCATGGTTGGCGAGCACCGAGTGATCGAGCAACGCGTAGGTGGCGATGGCGGCATCGCTCTGAACCACCTTGTCGGTTCCCATCAGAGGGGAAACCAGCGAGTTGGAAACGGGCTGCACGAAGTTCGGCAAATACGAGCAACTCAATGCATTCGAGCGGCGGAAGTCGGCGATCGTCTGCATCGGGCCGGTGGGAATTTCGAAGTAACTGCCGGACTTGATACCTCGACTCGATGTGTTGCCGGTAAGTGCGGGTGTGCGGTTGGTGGAGTCCAGGTTGAAGTAGTCTTCCACCTCGCCCAAATTGAGGAAGCGCTGGAAGTTCATTTCATGCGAGTGTGCACCCAGCTTCTCGCGCTGCAGATCCATGGTCACCACGGTGCGCGCCGGATTGTGGAACCGCATCGGCATGCCTGCCAAGCGGCCATCGCGCAGCACGTTGACAGCACCGCCAGTCTGCGTGCGACGGTCGGTCTCGTAAACACCGCCGCGGGTCGTGCGGGCATAGGCGGAAAAAACCGCAAAGGTCTGGGCGTTGGCGTGTTTTGAAATTGGATCCGTATTCGGCACGTATGTGGCAGCGCGACTCAAGGCTCCGCTGGTGGGATAGCGGTAGGTTTGATTAAACAACTTGGACAACGTGGTCGCATCCTTATACTGGAAACTCAAACCGCCGTAATCAAAGGTTCTCCCCTGGGAGGTGATCTTGGCAGTGACTTGGAACTCCGTATTCAATCCTTGGGAAGGCTGTTTTACCGCATATTCCACGGCGACGGTGTCCGTGTCGCGCAAGCCCAGCACTCCCTGACCTTTTGATTCACCGGCTTTCTTATCAGTCTGACTCCCTGTATCATACGGGGCATGATCCGGGGTGACCCAGTCCACATCAAAGCCAACGCAGCGTCCGGCAAATCCCGGCTTGGAGTTAATTGGGATAATATTGCCCGTAGTTTTGTCATAGCCGGTCGTGGTATTCTCCCAATCGAAAAACGGTGTTCCCATTGGGTTGTTGAACGACGCTTGGGGATTGAGGTAAGGGGCGCAAACGAGTGTCTGCCCCGGCTTCATCACGATGGGCCCGGTGGTGGAGGTACTGCCGGGTGCCGACCAGTTTGCAATTTTCATCACAAAAATTTTCTCGCGACGATCACTTCCGTAAACGAACATCTCAGTCAAGGGAACGAGTTGGTTCGACTGGGCTTTGCCATTCACGTAGAAATTGAATGCAACTGGCATATTGCGGACAGTCACCTCAAGATTATCGAACGACATGTTGA
>DAISZP010000444.1:0-4624 GCA_036824745.1 Luteolibacter sp. | reverse complement strand
GTCCTTGGCGCGGATGCCGGTGAAGTGGATCCAGAAGATGCTCCACGGATTCACCGGGTCAGCCGCGTATTCATGAGGGCGTCCGGGTTCGAGAAATACGAAGTCCCCCGCGTGGATCGTGTGCTCCGCGCCGGAGGTGGTCACCTTGCCTGTTCCTTCCAGGCAATGGATCGCCACCCATTGTCCCGCTCCTCGGCTGCGCCGGACGAAGTGCCCCGGGGCGGTGACGAAGTGGCCGAGATGAGTGACGGTCAGATCCCGGGTGACCGGCAGTTTGGAAACCTGTTTCACCACCTCCGGGGGCACCACCACCAGACGCTGGCCGGGAAATCCCTCGCGTTGTTTCCGTTGCGCGGACATCAGGCGGATTGTCCATCAGTGGTCACGAACGACAAGGAAATTCATGGATTCAGCAATTCTAGTGATCCAGGGAATCTGAGGATCGTCTAGGTCTTTTCCGCAATCCTCCATTCACCCGGACTTCCGGCCGTGTAGCATCGTGGTGGTCCAATCCGGAAATGGATCCGGACGAAAACCGCAACCCATCCATCGTCATGAACATCGCACCTCTGGACCTGGCGGTCTTCGCCGGTTTCTTCATCGTCGTAGTGGGCCTTAGTGTCTGGAAAAGCCGGCGGGCTGCCGGACACGACGAGGATAGCTCGGATTTCTTCCTCGCGGGCCGGGGGCTCACCTGGCCGTTGATCGGCATCTCGATCGTGGCTGCGAACATCTCCACCGAGCAGATGGTCGGCATGGCGGGGCAGGCCGCGGGCTCCACCGGACTCGCGGTGAGCTGCTGGCAGTTGTTAGGCTCGGTGTTCATCGTGATCATCGCGCTCACCTTGTTGCCGAAGTTCCTCCGCGCGGGCATCTACACGATGCCGGAGTATTTGGAGTATCGTTACAATCCGCTCGCGCGCGGCTTGATGGCCGCCATGACGGTGATCATCTACGCCGTGGTCATGCTGCCTGCCGTCCTGTATTCCGGCGGGGTCACGCTGGGGGCGATCACCGGCATGAAACTCGCGCCCGCCGTGTGGCTCATCGGCTTGATCGGCGCGGCGTATTCCACGGTGGGCGGCCTGAAGGCGATCGCCTGGGCGGATCTCGTGCAAGGCCTCGCGCTGCTCGCCGGCGGAATGATCATCTTCTTCCTCGGCTTGAACGCGGTGGGCGGCTGGGGTGCCTTCGCCACCCACAAAGCGGACAAGCTGCACATGGTCCTGCCATCGTCCAACATGGATCTGCCTTGGACCGGAGTCGTCGGCGGCATGTGGATCGTGATGATCTATTACTGCGGGTTGAACCAGTTCATCGTGCAGCGGAACCTCGCCGCGAAGACACTCAAGCACGGTCAGTTGGGCATGATCTTCGCGGGCGGGCTCTGGCTGCTGGTTCCGTTCGCCATGGTGATGCCCGGACTGCTTGCCCGCCAGTTGTATGGCGAACAGCTCGGAGCTAACTCGGACGCGGCGTTTCCCACCATGGTCACCCAGCTCATTCCCGCGGGCCTGCGCGGATTCATCTACGCGGCCATCGCCGGTGCGGTGACCAGCACGCTCGCCTCCCTGCTCAACTCCGCCTCCACCATCGCGACCATGGACGTGTATCGCCGGATGCTCCGGCCGTCCGCTTCGCAAGGCCATCTGGTCTGGCTCGGCCGCGTTCTAACAGTCTGTTTCGTGGTCTCCGGTTGCGCCATCGCCCCGATGCTCGCCGACGAACGTTTCGGCGGGGTCTTCAAATACATCCAACAGTTCCAGGGATACATCTGGCCGGGAGTGGTCGCCGCGTTTGTGATGCCGTTCGTCCTTCCCCGGGTGCCGGGTATGGCCGGCGTGCTCGCATTGGTCTGCGGTCCGGCCGCCTACGCGGCATTCCAATTCACGGCGAAGTCCGATACACGTCCCTGGGGGCACGACCTGCATTTCCTGATCCAGGTGCTTCTGGCGTTCGGGATCGTGGCCGCGCTGATGGCGGTGGTCACCTGGCTGAAGCCGTTGACCCGGCCCTTGGTTCTTCCGGAGCGCGAGGATGTGAGCCTTGAATCCGAGCCCGTGGTCAAGTTCGCCGGTGGATTGGTGATCGCGGGCGTGATCGTTTTCTTCGCGATCTTCTGGTAACCCGAACTCTCCCCGTCATGTCCGTCATCGCGCGCATCGAACCAAGAATCATCCCGACCTATCCGGTGGGGACGCCCGAGAAGAATCCGCTGTTCTTCGAAAAGCGGGTCTATCAGGGTTCCAACGGCAAGGTTTACCCGGTGCCGTTCATCGACAAGGTGTATGATGAGCCGCTGGATGTGTCCTATCAATCGGTGCGACTGGAGAATGACTTCGTGCGGCTGGTGATGCTTCCCGAAATCGGCGGACGCATCTTCATCGGGCAGGACAAGACTAACGATGACTACGATTTCTTCTACCGCCAGGATGTGATCAAACCCGCGCTCGTCGGGCTGGCGGGGCCGTGGATCTCGGGTGGCGTCGAGTTCAACTGGCCGCAGCACCACCGCCCGGGCACCTTCATGCCTTGCGACGTCTTCGTCGAGGAGGAAGAGGACGGCGCGCGCACCGTCTGGCTCTCGGAGCACGATCCGATCCACCGCTTGAAGGGCATGCACGGCATTCGCTTGCGCCCCGGTTCATCACTCATCGAACTGCGGGGACGGCTGTTCAACCGGACCTCGGTCACCCGCACCTTCCTTTGGTGGGCGAACGTGGCGGCGATGGTCCACGACCAGTATCAATCGTTCTTCCCACCCGATGTCCACTACGTGGCGGATCACGCCGTGCGAGCGATGTCGTCGTTTCCCGAGGCGTGGAACGCGTACTACGGCGTGGACTATCAGAAGCGTCCCGGAGCGAACGATCTGAGCTGGTACAAGAACTTTCCCGTGCCGACGAGCTACATGATCTGCCAGACGGCGTTCGACTTCTTCGGCGGATACGATTTCAAGGCGAAGGGCGGATTCGTGCACGTCGCGGACCGTCAAATCGCGCCCGGCAAGAAGCAATGGACTTGGGGAAACCATCCGTTCGGATTCGCGTGGGACCGCGAGCTGACGGATGCGAACGGTCCGTACATCGAGTTGATGGCCGGCGTGTTCACCGACAACCAACCGGATTTCTCCTACCTCGCGCCGTTCGAAACGAAGACCTTCTCGCAGTTCTGGTGGCCCATCCAACAGATCGGGCCGGTGCAGCGGGCGAATGAAAAAGCGGCCCTGCACCTGGTGATCCGCGAGGACCGGCGGATCGAGATCGGAGTTTGTGTTTCGGAGCGGTTTGATGGATTGAGGATCCGGTTGGAGCGTGAGGGAAGGGTTCTGTTGGATCGTCGCGCCGATCTGGGGCCGGGAACCTCCTTCTGGGATGAATCCCCGCGCTTTGATGGCGAGAACACATGCGAGTTGCGTTGTTGGATCGAATCCGCGGAGGGTGAAATTCTGCTCGAATACCGGCCGGTCGATCGATCCGCCCTGTCGAAGGAACGCGAGCAGGCCACAGAGCCGCAGCTTCCCGATGAGATCGTTTCCTCCGACGAACTCTATTTCACCGGCGAGCATCTGGAGTTGTATCGCCATCCCACGCGGTCGCCGGAGCTTTATTGGAACGAGGCGCTCCGCAGGGACGAGGGAGACTCGCGTTGCAACATTGCAATGGGGCGGCGGGCCTTGAACCAGGGGCGGCTGGCGGATGCCGAGCGGTATTTCCGCACGGCGGTCCGCAGGCTCACGTCGCGCCATCCGAATCCGGAAACCGGCGAGGCCCACTATCTGTTAGGCCTGGTTCTGTTTCATGCGGACCGTCTGGACGAGTCCTACGGCTTCGTGGCCAAGGCGACATGGAACCAAGCATGGATTGGCGCGGCATCCTATCATCTCGCCTGTATCGACTGCCGCCGCGGCGATTTCGAAAAGGCCTGCTTCCACCTGGTTCAGGCGATTTCGGCGAACGGCGACCATCACAAGGCGCAGGTCCTGCTGGCCGCCGTCCTCCGGCGTTTGGAGGATGATGAAGCGCTGGCCTTCCTCTGCGATGTGCTGGCTGCCGACCCCTTGGACCATTGGGCAAGGCATGAGCTCGCGCTTCATGGCGAGATCCCGATGGAGGAATTCCAACGGGCTTGCCGCAACGACGCGCAGACGATCCTGGATCTTGTGTTCGACTACGCGGAAGCTGGATTCACCGATGAGGCGGCCACTCTGCTAGAGCGGCATCTTGCCAATCCGGTGACTCCCTCCGCGGTTCCGAATCCATTGTCGCATGCGGTGTCCGCACGGTATGTGTTCGCTTGGCTGAAGCGGGATCCCGTCCTGCTTGCCGAAGCGCGCTCGCAGTCACCCGACTACTTTTTCCCGTCCCGCTTGCACGAGCAGATGGTGCTCGAGTGGGCCTTGGCCCAACCCGGTCCCGATCCAGTGGCTGCCTATGGTCTCGGCAACTACCTCTACGATCAGCTGCGCCATGACGAGGCGATCTCCTGCTGGAAGCGCTCGCTGGCCGATGGCGCCGAATTCGCGACGGTCTATCGAAACCTGGGCATCGCGGTCTGGAATGTCCATCGCGATGGAAATGCCGCGAAGAGTTTCTATCAGAAAGCGATGGGATTGGATTCGGGG
>DAISZP010000443.1:0-4646 GCA_036824745.1 Luteolibacter sp. | reverse complement strand
TGCTGTGGGGAATCTTCGTGTGTTGCGCGGGGGGATCGACGGCTGCCGAACCCAAGGGGCATCTGCCCGAGGGCAAGGTATTCTGCGGATACCAAGGCTGGTTCCGCTGCGAGGGGGACGGCTCGGGAAACGGCTGGTTCCACTACGCGGCGGGCGGGAAATTCGAGCCGGGCCAAGTGAACATCGAGCTGTGGCCGGATGTGGCGGAATTGGGAAAGGACGAACGGTTTGCCACGCCTTTCAGGCACGCGGATGGCTCGGTGGCGGAGGTTTTCAGCTCGGCGCACCCGGCGACGGTGCGGCGGCATTTCAAGTGGATGCGGGAATACGGGATCGATGGCGCGTTCGTGCAACGTTTCGCGACCACGACACTGGATCCGCGTTTCCGGGATCCGATGGACCGCATTCTCACCCAATGCATCGCATCGGCTCAGGCGGAGAACCGCAAGTGGGTGCTGATGTATGACCTCAGCGGGCTGAAACCCGGCGATTTCCCCAAGGTCAGGGAGGATTGGAAACGACTGCACGAATCCGGCCCGATGAAAGCGGCGGATCCGGCCTATCAGAATGCGGGAGGCCGCCCGCTGGTAGCGTTGTGGGGGCTCGGTTTCAACGACCGCCCGGCGGCGCTCGATGAGTGGGACGCGCTCATCGGGTTTTTCCGCGAGGAGAAATGCGCGGTGATGGTGGGCGTGCCTTGTTACTGGCGGGCGCTGGATCGGGATACGATCGCCGATCCGCGCTTGCTTGAAATCATCGCCAAGGCGGACGTGGTGAGTCCTTGGGCGGTCGGGCGTTTCGGCACCACCGAGGACGCGGCGAAGCGGGTGGATGCCTTGTTGAAACCGGACCTCGCCTGGTGCCGCGAGCGGGGCTTGGACTATCTACCCGTCGCGTTTCCCGGATTCAGTTGGCATAACCTGATGAAAAGCCGCGGCCAGCAGGCGAAGATGGATGCCATCCCGCGCCGCGGCGGGCGTTTCCTCTGGAGCCAGGCGGTGGCGGCGAAGGAGGCCGGCGCGAAGTCCATCTACATCGCGATGTTTGACGAAATGGACGAGGGCACGGCGATCTTCAAGATCAGCACAAACCCTCCGGTGGGGGAGAGCCGGTTTCTAACGGAACCGGATCTGCCTGCGGACCATTACCTGTGGCTCAGCGGGCGAATCGGCGGGTTTCTGCGAGGCGGGACCGGCCGGGAGTTTCCCGTCAGGGAAATTCGCTGATGGAAAGGCCGGATGGACTCCGGAAAACCACGCGTTTTCTCCAGCAAAAAATGCGCAATTCATCGCAATGGATGGGTAGCGGCGTGAATGCCACCAGAGGACACTGCCGCCGCAACCTACAAAAAACCAAACCAACCTATGAAACAATCCATCGCCTCCCTCGGAACCCTTGGTCTCCTCAGCTCGATCGTGTTCGCCGGCACTGTCGCCACGGACATTGTCACACCGACGCCGACGGCCACCAGCGACGGTTTCGCCCAGGCACGCCGGCCGATCAGCAACCCGACCCTCTTCGACCTCGCGCTGCCGACGACCAACATCCATCCGATTTTCATCTATCATTGCCTGCCGGACAACATCAGCACGACACTCGGCAAGGTGCCTCTCGGCGGCGATGTGGAAGTTTACGCGCTGCAGTTCGAAGTAGCCCTCAACGACCGTCTCTCCATCGTCGCCACCAAGGATGGCTACGTGGACATGAACCCGGACAGCACCCTCGGCAGCGAAAGCGGCTGGGCCAACCTCGCGGCCGGTCTGAAATACGCCTTCGTGCTCGATCCCGTTTCCCAAACCGCCGTCAGCGGCACCGCCACGATCGAAGTGCCCACCGGCAATGACGACGTCTTCCAAGGCGAAGGCGACGGCGCGCTGAACCTCATCGTCTCCGGCCTCAAGCTCGTGGACAAATGGCAGTTCGCCGGTGCCGTGGGCGCAGAGATCCCCTTCAGCAACGAACAATCGACAAACAGCTTCGTCAGCGGCCACGTCAGCTACGAGGTCTGCAAGTGGTTCACCCCGCTCGTCGAACTGAACTGGTTCCACGTATGGGACGCCGGTGACAGCGGTCCGTTCGGTGTTTCCCCGATCGTGCAGTTCGAGGGCAACGACTTCTTCAACCTCGGCGCGGCCAATGCTCACGAAAACCGTGATCTCGTGACCGCCGCCGTCGGTTTCCGCTCGCGCATCCTCGACAACGTGGATGTGGGCGCCGCCTATGAAATCCCGCTCACCGAAGAAGAGGACAGCCTCTTCGAACAACGCGTGACCGTGGACCTCATCTGGAAATTCTGATTTCTCTGGAGTATTGGGTTGTTTCGAAGTCCGGGGCGGTTCGCCGCTCCGGGCTTTTCGCGTTGGCGGAGATTGCCACGATTTTCGGAGAAACTCCGGGCGCGGAATCTTTCTTGCATGTGTGAAACAAGACTCACCCTCATGACAAGCACCCGCATTCTAACCATCACCGCATCGGCGAGAACCGTTCCGAACCACGCCAGCGCCGATCTCGTGCTCGGTCAGCCGGATTTCGACTCGAATGGTTCCAACAGCGGAGCCGATTCCTTGTACAGCACGAAGGGAATCGCCATGGATCCCACCACCGGCAAGATTTTCGTGGCGGACGAGGACAACCACCGCGTATTGCGATATGCCAGCGCCGAGAGCTTGAGCAATGGAGCCGCCGCGGAGATCGTGCTCGGCTAGGATGGATTCGAAAACGAAATCTCTCCCTCCACCACCAGTCAGGGCATGGACAGCCCCGCTGGTGTGTTCGTCGATCACCTCGGCCGCCTCTGGGTGGCGGATCACGACAACGCGCGAGTGCTGCGGTTCTCCAACGCGAGCGGCTTGGCAAGCCACGCGGCGGCGGACCGGGTTTACGGCCAGGCGGATTTCACCTCATCCACATTTTCAGTGACCGCTTCCGGCATGATCAATCCGACCTCCGTCTGGGTGGACCGAGCCGACCGACTGTGGGTGGCTGACGAGGCTTGCTGCCGTGTGCTGCGCTTCGACGATGTTTCCAACAAACCCAACGGTGCCTCCGCGGACGGCGTGCTCGGCCAGACCACCTTCACCAGCGGCACCCAGGGATCCGGCGATGCCGGACTGGATCGGCCGATGTCCATCGTGTTCTCGAAAAACGGCGCCTTGTTCGTGGCTTGCAACCGCGGCCACCGCGTCTTGCGTTTCAATCAAGCCGCCACGCTGGCAAACGGCGCGGCGGCGAGCGCGGTCTTCGGGCAGGCTGACTTCTCCGGCTCCACATCCGGCATCTCCGCCACCACCATGAGCAACCCGCGCGGACTTGCCATCGCCAAGGACGACACCTTGTGGGTCTGCGATACGGACAACTCGCGCGTCCTTCGTTTCAACAAAGCCTCCACCCGCGCGAGCGGCGCTTCCGCGGATGGAGTCGTGGGACAGGCGGACTTTGTTTCAGCGGCGGCGGGATGCGACTCGCAGTCGCTGAGTTATCCCGACGGCGGCATGCTTGTCGATCCGGAGGGCGATCTTTGGGTCACCGACCGCACCAACAACCGGGCCCTTCGTTTTCCCGCCGTGGCAAGCAAGCCGGTCGTCATCGTCACCAGCGAGTTTTCCAAAACCACGAAGAAGAAAACCATCACCCTCAAGGGAACAGCCACCGATCCGAACGGCGTTTCGCGCGTGCGCTATCAAGTGGGCGAGGGTCCCGTGAAAACCGCGACCGGCACCGGCCGATGGAAAATCACCCGCCATCTCAGCAAGGGTAAGAACAAAATCCGCATCTTTGCCGAAGACCCGTGGGGCGATCTGAGCCGAAACAAGGTCATCACCATCACCCGAAAGTGATCGCACCCGCCGGCGGGAACGGGTTGGCAAGTGGCGGATTTTGGGGTAATCGCCCTCATCGCATTCCGCCCGACCATGCCCCGCTTCGTTCCAGCCACCCTACTTGTAGCCGCCTGCGGTATTCCCTCGTCCCTCGCGGCGGAACTCATCGAATCCGAGGCCCTTCCCGGAGCCAGCGTTCCCGCCGGCACCACCTTGAAAATCGAAGCGGACCACGAAAAGCAGCAGCTCACCAGTCCCACGGCACTGACGTTTGATGAGAAAGGTCGCATCCTGATCACCGAAACGCATCGATTCGCCGAAGGCATCGAGGACGACCGCGCGCATCTTTACTGGTATCTCGACGATCTCGCATCGAAGACCGTCGCGGATCGCAGGGCGCTTCATGAAAAGTGGAAGGAGAAACTTCCGCTGGAGAAGATGACCGCGAAGTCCGAACTCGTTCGTCGTCTATCCGACAGCAACGGCGACGGCACCCTGGATGATTCCAGAGTCTTCGAGGATGGTTTCAACGACGTGCTCGACGGCACCGCGGCCGGGATCTTCGCCCATGACGGATCCGTTTACCTCGCCTGCATTCCCAAGCTGCTCATGCTGCGCGACGGGGACGACGACGGCAAAGCCGACGAGCGCAAGACCATCGAGGAGGGATTCGGCGTGCGGGTTTCTCTATCAGGCCACGATTTGAACGGCTTCGCCCTCGGTCCGGACGGGCGGATTTACGGAACCATCGGCGACCGTGGCATGAATCTAACCACCAAGGAAGGCGTCCGCATCGAGCTTCCGAACCAGGGCGCGGCGTTCCGTTTC
>DAISZP010000010.1:0-30685 GCA_036824745.1 Luteolibacter sp. | reverse complement strand
TCGGTTTGTTCGCTCTGTCATCCGCGCTGGTGGTCTCGGTGGTGAAGGGCTTCGAATTATTTGAAACCAAATTCGCCAGGGAGAATCCGCCGGTAGCGGTCCCACCGCCGGTATCGCGGCCTGCTCCTGTTAGGAAGGAGCGGCCGGTTCCGGCGATCGTTCAGGAGGATGAGAACCTCGGAAAGCCGCCGCCGCGGGCGATCATCGTGAGGTGAGCCGCGTCAAGGCCGGGTGACCTGGACGCGCAGCAGGCAGCGGGAGGATGTGGATTTGGGAACCGCCGCCTTGCGAGTCTGGATGTTGCCGCTGGTGGAGGTGGTGACGCTGGTGAATCCGGCCGGTGCTCCGGAAGCTCCGGGCGCGAACCATTGGGTGAGATTGGAGGTCGCCACCGGAGTCACCGTGATGTCGGTGATCGTGGTGTCGAGTTGGTATTGGAGGAAACACTCGGAGGCGGTCTGATAGAATGCCGGCATGCGCGGCGCGGCGTCGTTGGCGATGATGGGTGAGCCTCCGAAGGCGTATTCGATGAGATTGGCGAGTCCATCCTTGTCGTAATCGCCGTTGCCATTCGAGAGCGTGCCGGCGGTGATGCTGTTGGCGGTCTCGATTTCCGAGGCCCAGACTCCGAAGTTGCGGGTGATGGTTCCCGTGGTGGTGGAGATCACGGCGGTCATGGAGTTCACGTTGCCCGCGCTGTTGCTCACCTTTACCCAGTACGATTTGCCGCTGCCGAGGCTCGCAGTGGTGTAGCTGCTGGCGGTGGCTCCGGAAAGCTGGGTGGTCGTGGAAGGCGCGGTTCCTTGATACCATTGATAGGTCAGCAATGGGCCGGAGGCGACGACGCTCAAGGTGGTGCTGGTGTTCCTCTTGATGGTGGTGGACACGGGCTGTGAGAGAATGACTGGGGGAATCACCACCGTGGCGGTGGCGGTGTTGGAGTTTGCGTTCCCGGCGAGGTTGGAAACCCGCACCCAGTAGCTTGTGGTGCTGGTGAGCGCCGGAGTGGTGTAGCTGTTGGAAGTGGCTCCGGAGATCGGGTTCGACAGGTCGCCGCTGTTTCCGGAATACCACTGATAGATAGGGGCGGTGCCGGATGCGACCACGCTGAAGGTCTTGGTGGATCCGCTGGCCACGTTGGCGGATGCCGGATGGGTGGTGATGGCCGGGGCGATGAACACGTTGGCGGTGGCGGTGGCGGAATCCGCCGCGCTCACGGCATTGCTCACGCGCACCCAGTAGCTCGTCGTGGCGCTGAGCGACGGTGTGGTGAAACTGTTGGAAGTGGCTCCGGAGATCGGATTCGCGGTGTTGCCCGTGTTTCCCGAATACCACTGATACGTCGGCGAACTGCCCGTGGCCGATACCGAGAACATCGTGGCGGACCCGCTGGCGATGTTCGTGGATGCCGGATGCGAGGAGATGAAAACAGGGTTCAGCACCGTGGCGGTGGCGGTGTTCGAGTTCGCGTTGCCTGCGCTGTTGCTCACGCATACCCAGCAGCTTGAATTGCTGCCGAGCGCCGGTGTGGTGTAGCTGCTGGCGGTCGCGCCGGAGATCGGGCTCGCCTTGTTTCCCGAGCTGCCGGAATACCACTGGTAGGAAAGCGATCCGCCCGTGGCGCTCACGTTGAAGGTGGTGCTGCCGCCGCTGACGACCGGGACGGACGCCGGATGCGTGTTGATGGCCGGGGTGGTGATGGCTCCCGAGGAAACCGTTAGAATCTGATAGCCGGATGGGAATTCACGACCTGAGATCACGGGGGCCACGCTTAGGAGATGGGTGCCGGTGGTGGGCGTGAAAGCGGCACTTGTGCCCGCGAGGGACTGGCTGACGGTTCCTGATAGAGCGGAGATGTTGGTGAACGTGATCGCATCGATGAACCATCCGGTGCCGTTTTCACCGGCGGAGCCGTAGATCCCGGCGCTGAAATTCATGACGAAGCGGACGCGGAAGGCCTTGCCCGTCAGTTGGGTGAGTGACGCGGAGCGCTGGGTGAACACGGATTCGCCGGTGGTGCTGCCGGTCTGGCTGTAGGCGTCCTGCCATTCCACAGTCCCTTCCTCCTTCACCTGCATCTTGTATCTTTCGGACGGCCAGGAGGTCGCGAGGCGGCTCTGGAACGAGATTGAAGGCGATGCGTTTCCGAAATACACCGTGTTCAACTCCAGCGACTGGTTTGCTCCGGTCGCGTTCACGAGATGAAACGAAGAGCCGCCCTGTTGTTTGATGTTCGTGTTCAGCACAGCGTAGGTGCCGGTCTTCACGGAGGTGATGCCGCTGGTGCTCTCGCAGTTCTCGGCGGGCGCCGCAGCGATGAACGAGCGTTTCCAAGTGTATCCCGTCGCGCCACCCGTCGCGGTGAAGGTGAAATTCTGCGGCGTTCCGTCGGTGCCGGTGGATGGGCTGGTGATCGTGGGAGGATTGTAGGCGAGTTTGAGATCGGCCTTCGCGTTTCCTGATGCCGGGACCGTGAGGTTGACCGCTTGGCTGAGGTACGGGCCGGAAAACGTCACGGTGCGGTTGCCGGCGGTGATTGGAACCGGAACCACCCAGCCACCTCCGATGGCGGTCTTGCAATAGTCCGTGGAGACGCCGCTGACATTCACCGTGAGATCGGAGATGCCTTCGCCGAGGTCATAGAAATTGTTGGCGTTCAGATCATAGTAGGCCACTCCGGTTCCGAACTTGAGCTCGTCAAACTGGGTGCCGAAGTCCTGAGTCACCAACTGCGGACCGATGGCCGGGGTCACCGAACTGTTGATTCCGAATACCACGCCCACGCCGATCTCATTGAAACCCGAGTTGTGGATATTCGCGCGGTGGCCCCGTCCGTCTTGCATGCCGCCGGGACCCCAGTCCACTTCGAATCCGGCGTGGCCGTGCCATGGATTGATGGAATACGCGTTGATATTCTCGCCTCCGTTCCAAGCGTCATAGCCGGCGTCCGAGATCCGGTCCCAAAACGTGTTGGTGGGTTCGTCGTGGTCTTGGATTCCGCTCGCCAGCATCCAGGCGGAGTGGCTGCGCGAGGTGGCCATCAGTTTCGCATTCGGAGCGAGTGGAGGAAGTGCCGGCAGAGCGTTGAATTCGCTCTGCATCGTGGTGAGATTCACCCCGTAGTAGCTGTAGTTGAAGAGCACCGCGGGATCCGTGGTGGCCGCCAGTCGCGCGCCTTCCGCCGGTGGATTCGCCCGGGCGCGGTTGATGAACTCGATGTAAAGTTGTTCTTCAGCGCCCGGGTTTCCAAAGTTGTAGAGCGTTTGGGAAAGGCAGGTTCCGAGGGTCAGGAAACCGATGCCTAGGAGAGGAATTACCGGAATGCCTCCTCGGAAAACGGACGGGATTGGGTGAGCACTCATGAAATTTTTGAAATTTCGGACGCCAAAATGGATAATTTTTCTTAAAAGTCAACCTGCCTCTAAGCGGGCGGACTTCTGGGATTATCCGTGGAAATGGAAAGGCGCGGGTTCGAGAACGAACCCGCGCCTGACATATATCCCCCCATCGCGCGGGTGGCGGTTGGTTTGCGAGCCGGTTTCCCCCCGGATTCCGGCTTGCCCCCCTGCCCGCGCGAGGTTGGGAAGAGACTGCCCGGTATTTAAGAATTGTAAATAATTAAATTCTCAAAAATTTCGAGGCTTTGGAACTCAACGGGTAACGCGCAGCCGCATCATTCTCCGCGGGCCGGTAACGGTGTCCCGGACGACCAATTGCGTGGGGGTGTCGGTTTCCACCAGGGTGTCGGTAGCGGACCAGGATTCTGGGATGGTGGGGTCCGAGGTGGCCTCGACGAGGAAATTCACATCGGTGGCGTTGGGGTTGCGCTGGATGGTCATCCGCAGGAAATCCGTGCCTGCCACGCTTTCGAAATCGATGGTGATGCCGGTGACGGACGGGAGATTCGGGTCGGTTCCGAGCGCATACTCGAGCAGGTTGGCGTGTCCGTCGGAATCCGGATCGGCGGATTCGCCCGCGATGAGCGGATTCGAGGCGTCCGGTCCGAATTCGGCAGCCTGCCACGTTTCAAATGGCGTCAGCGGGGTGTAGTCCAGCAGGACTTGGTTTCCATCCACCCGGACGGCCCAGTGGCCGGTGGCTTCAGGCAATCCGCCGGCATCCACGGTGATTGTTTCCGGGTCGAAACCGATGATGCCGGAGGTGGTCTCGATGAGGACGAAACTTGCCGCGGTATCCGTGAAGTTCTGGAGCGATTGGGATTCGAGTTTCAACTCAAGCGCGGCGGCTTCTGATAGATCCAACGAGCTTGCGGCCACCTGGTCGTATCCGGTTCCCTGAGTTCCGGTCCAATCTGCGATCTGCCAGATGATGGAGGCTCCCGTTTGCAGCGTGAGGGCCCCGCAATCGATTGCACCGATGGAGTTTCCGGGAGAGAGGGTGCCGAAAACATCGAGGGATTGGGAAATGACGGCCTCGCCTGATAGAGTCGCGGTGGTTTCCACTTCGACCGGGCTGTTGGAAAGGGTTCCGTTGATGCGCAGTCCGCCTTGCTCCACACGCACGGGTCCCGGAATGGATACGGAGGAGGTGAGTTCTAGGACGCCGGCGCCGGTTTTTGTGAGGGAGCCGCTGCCTTCGAGCGACTCGTGGATGGTGATGTCGCCGGTCGCATCGATGGTCCACAGTCCGTCGGTCCTGAGGTCGTCGTTTGCGTTTCCAGCCAGCGTGAGTGTCTGGCCTGCGGCGGTGTATCGAAGCGTGCCGCCGTTGGAAGTGACGGTGAAGTTGCGATCCGAGCTGTGGCTGTTGCCGGTGATTTCAAACGTGCCTCCATCGAGAATTCTGCGTTCGCGGCCGTCCGCCAGCCCGCCGCTGCCTTGACTGGAGAAATCCGGCAAGCGCCACGTGGCTCCGGTGTGAACGGTGATCGCGGCGTCCGTCACCGGGCCGTTCTGATAGAGCCGGCCGGTGGGGCTGAGTTCGAGAATTCCCTGAAGCACCTGCGTGTCACCGGTGTAGGTGTTCTCACCTGATAGAACCAAGGTTCCAGGGCCTGATTTGGCGAGGTCCGTGGAGGTGCCGCTGATCGTGTTTCCGATGGTGAGGCTGTTCTCCACCATGAACGCGTTCGTTGATCCGGTGAGAGCGAGTCCGTCTCCGTTGATCGAGACGTTTCCTTCTTCAAGTCTGAGGCCGGAGATGAAACGGCTGCCCGTGACCGTGATCGTGCAATCCGCCGCATCGGTCCCGGCTGATAGAACCGCGGCGGCACCCTCGATCCACGGCAGGGTTTCCGACTCGCCGAGCGCATCCAGGGACCAGACCGACGAAGCATCCCAGGCGATGGCGCCGGTGACTCCGGAGCCGGAGTCGGTGCCGTTCGTATCGAAATAAAGCGTCGCGGTGTTCACCGTGATGGAGAGCGTTGTATCGGCCGAGGTTTCCGCCAGATCGCTCACGCGCACGGTGAACTCATTCGGGCCGCCGGCATTCATCGGCGGGGTTCCCGAAAGGCTTCCGTCCGCGGCGACATCGAGCCAGGCGGGGCCGCTGACCTTGCTGAAGGTGAGGGTATCGCCTTGCGGGAGATTCTCATCGCTGGCGGAACCGGCAAGGCTGTGGCCTGTGTAGGGAAGGCCGGCGATGGCCGGACCGGCTGCGAGAGGTGGATTGTCGAAAGCCGGGGGCTGATTCTCGAAGTGAATTACAATCTCCAAGTCGGCATCGGCGCTCAAACCACCGGGATCGGCCACGCGCACGGTGAAGTTGTTAGGACCAAGGTCTCCCGGACCGGGACTGCCTTCCAGGCTGCCATCGGACTGGACCATGAGCCATGCGGGGCCGGAGACTTTGCTGAACGTCAGGGGATTTCCATCCGGATCGGACGCGTCGGTTGCCAGCGTGCTTCCATTGTAGGGCTGGTTTTCAGTTCCGTCCTCGCGAACCAACGCGGGGCCGGACCAGGCGGGCTGGTGGTTCGAATCGAGGATCGTGATTTCGGCGACGCCGGAGGATATCTGATAGATTCCGGGCGTGATGTGGATCGTCACGTTTTCCGTGCCTTCCACCAGTGCGTCCGCCAGCGGTGCCACGTCGAGAGTGGCCGTGGTTTCACCGGATGGAATGACGACGTTGGATGGAAGGACCGCGTAGTCCAATTCATTCGTGGCGGAGCCGCCGAGCGTGAAGTCCACGGTGAGATCTTCATCCAGCGGTCCGCCGCGGGTGATGACGAAAGTTCCGTGGTCCGGGCCGGTTTCAGCGGCGTCCGCATCGGTGGCATCGACCGCGACAATCATCGGTTCCGCCACGTTGACGGCGATCGTGTCGAATGTTCTAGCAGCTCCGTCGTCGGCGGTCAGGCGCAGTTCGTAGGAGCCGGCTTCGGAGAATGTGGCATTGGAGGAAACGGAGGACGCGTTCGAAAACGTGACCGCACCGGGGCCGCTTGCCTTCGACCATTGCGTCACCGGTGCTCCGGGTCCGGGTCTTCCGTCGTCGCTCACGAATCCATTGAGAGAAGCGGGAAATCCTGCCGTTGTTTGAAAGTCCGTGCCGGCCTGCACCAAGGGTCCGGTGTTGCTGGGAGAGAATCCACTGGTGTTGTCGAACGCCGCGCTGCCGAAGCCCACGCCGTTTCCGGAACTCCAACAAAGCCCGACCCGGACGGTGCCGGTGAGATACATCGTTCCCCGCGTGATCCATGACAGACCGTCGGAGGAATGTTGAAATTCCGCGGTGGATCCGGTTCGAACAATCCGGCACCAATCCGGCAGGAGCATCGAAGGGTAATCATCCTCCAGATTCGCCTCGCCGGTGATTTCCCTGCGGAGCCATCGGCCGGTATTTCCGGAGTCCATGCCGATGAAACCGCTGGCCTCCTGCCCGGAGCCGGAGGTCCCGGCGCGGATGATGAGGCCCGCGCGCTCGTTGGTGTTTTCCGGCAGATCCGTGCACGAAGTGATCCGGGTGCGGACGTCGAAATCTCCGGTGAAGGATTGGCCGAGCATGTAGAAACCGTCCGAAGTTCCGCCTTCCACAATGCCTGATGCGCTGCCGATCAAGGCGTATTGGTTGGTCGAATAATCGAAGTAGGACCCGAAGGCACCGCCATAGGAAAAACCAGTGAAGGAGGAGGATGCCGTGGAGCCGACGAATACCGAAATATCACGCGTGGCGGTGTTGATGCCATCCGTGACGCTGCCATGCAGAAGATAGGTTCCTGGTGACGGAAACTCCGCGTGGGTCAGTGTGGATGAGGTGGCGGTCAATGTGGCGGTGTCCGGACCGCCCAGCTGGGTCCACTGAGGAACCGGGGGCGGTCCGTCCGGATCGCTGGCCGCGGTTTCGAGCACGAGGCCGACGCCCGAGGGAAGAGTCGCGTTTTCGGTTGGGGAAATGACCGCCAGTTTGGGTGTTCCCGCGATGCGGAGCAACTGTTGGCCGGAAAGGGCGTCCGCATAGACGCGCACGTCATCGACGGTAGCCTTGAGATAAGTGTTGTTGTTGCGGGCGTCATAACCGACGGCGACGGTGAGCGAGGGGTCCAGTGAACGGATGGAACCGCTGCCTGTCGCGGCCAGCACGCCGTCGATGAAGATCCTGCCGGTGGAGCCGTCCCGGACGCAGGCGACGTGGTGCCAGTTGTTGTCCTTGATGGACGCGGTGGTGGTGATGTCGAACTGATAGGCCTCCGTGCCGTTGTTCGGGTCCCTGCCATAAATGCTGAAGTTGATCCTGCCGTCCGCCTTGACGTAAACGAGGTAGCGCCCGATGTGGCCGCTGCCGCCGGATTTGTACTGCTGGATGAGCATGCCATCCGCCGTGATGTTGGGAGCCTTGACCCATGCCGCCGCGGTGAATGAAGTGCTTCCGGAAAGACCGTCTCCTCCCGTGTAGCTGAAGCGGGCGGTGCTGCCGTTGAGCGCGAGCGAGCTGTTGGCCGCGTCCCGCTGTTGCCAGGAAGCCGCTCCGGAAATGGAGGCGGTGTGGGAGTTTCCGGAATTGTCGTAAACCACGGATCCCGCGCCTTCGTCCAGCTTCCACCAGGTTTGGAGTTGTTCATGCAGGCCGAGCACCGGGATGGTGACGGTGGACTGCCCGGTCATCTGTGGATTGCCGTTGTCAGTGGCGGAAATGGTTAGGACGTGCGATTGTCCCGCGCCCAGCGCGCCGCCGTTGGCGATGCTGAGGTCTCCGCTGAACGGGTTGATGGCGAACAGTCCGGCTTCATTTCCGCCGGTGATCGCATAGCTGTTCACGGCCTGGCCGATGTCCGGCTCCACGAAGTTCACCGTGCCGAGCCGCTGTCCGTTGATGGCGGCCTCGCGTGTCACGAAGGTGGTGGCCGCGGCCCACGGCGCGTAATCCTGTGCGTAAGGAGCCAGCCAGCGGCCGGGAATGATTTCGGTTTGACCGCCTCCGGGAACCAGCCAGGCAATCTGGAGGTGGTCGCGTTCATTGGATTCCTTGTGGCGGGCTTCAATGTAGTAGGACTGGCCGGCGGTGAGGTTGACCGGGACGGATTGCTGGCCCGGCTGGTTCCAGATGTCCGGATCGGTCGCGCTTGTTAGATTGGCGATCAGCACGGCGTTGGCTGGATTCTCGTCCGGGCTCAGGCGAAGTTCGCCGGAATCGTCCGCGGAGATCCAGAAGGTGTAGCTGCCGGTGACGGGAGCGATGAGGTAGCCGCGGATGGTGCTGCCGTAGGAGTCTCCGTTGGCGGGTCCGCTGTTGAAGGAAGTCAGGATCCCTTCGGAGTTCGGTTTGTTGGGGAAATTCGGATGGCTCGTGAGCGAGGCGATCGTTTGCCCGGGGATGTTGTCGAAGGAAGTGCGGAGGATGCTGCCGGGAATCCGGTTGTCCGGAGTGTCCAGGACCTGGATGTATAAACTGACATCCACCACGTTCGCGGGCGATAGCGAATCGGCGGCCCGCAAGGTGAGTGTGTAGGACGGCGTGGTTTGATAGACGATGCCGCCGGCGACGGTGAGCGCGCCGCTCTGCGCGTCGATGGCGAAGGCGGAGCCTGAGTTGCCACCCACGATGGAGTAGATGACGTCGTCGCCACGGTCGGGGTCGGTGGCGGATACCCGGGTGATCAAGGTTCCGGGAGAGAGGTGCTCGGCGATGGCGAGTGATGAAGGAGAGGGGAAAACCGGCGTCTCGTTCACATCGGTGACAGTGATCACCGTGCGAAGGGTCTCCGTGGTGGTCGCGAGGCTGTCGGTGATTTCCACGAACAACTCGAAACGGGCCGGAACATCCCATCGCGGCGAAAGCTCCTCGAAATCCAACACCCCGTGCTCCGCCACGGTGATCGCTCCGGTTGCGGGATCGATGGCGAAGGCTCCGCCGGTGTTTCCGGAAACAATCGAGAAACCGGGAACTCCCGCGCCGTGGTCCGCGCGCGGGGTGATCACGCCGACTTCGCTGTCATCGGGTGAGTTTTCCGCTACGGAGAAACGCTCTTCATTGACGCCGCCCGCGATGTTTCCGGTGACGGTGAAGGAACCGAGGCTGCCGTAGTCCGAGTAGCCGGTGCTGAGATCCCCTTTGCCGGTGCCGGAGACACGGAGGAAATAGTCTCCCGCAGGGAGGCTGAGGTCGATGAACACGGCGTCCAGGGAATGGACGGGATCGCTCGCCGCCACCGCATCTCCCGTGGATGTTAGAACTTCCGCCTTGAGGTCGAGGTTTGGATTGAAGACGACGTTTTCGATGGCGAGATTGAGATCTCCGCCGGTGGTGGTGAAGCGGAAGGAGTCTTCGTCGGATTGGGTTTCGATGACACCCTCGCTTGCTACGGCACCTTCCGCCGTGATGTCCAACCAAGTCGCGGAGGAGTAGTTCTCCGCGTGGTCGTCCGGCCGGAAGCCGGTGTCGTTGTTGTAGTTGGCGATGATGTCGATGTCGTCCTCGAGGTTGTTGGCTTGATCATACTCGCCCTTCGACCACTGGGAGGGATTCTGATAGTATCCGACGCCCATGATGGGCGCCCAGCCCGGGTGGCCCGCGTAGTATGCCTCCGCCGGGCTGCGTCCATCGTGAATCAGCCCGAGCGTGTGGCCCACTTCGTGGGAAATGACCTCCACGCCGTTTTTGCCGCTGCCATAGAAGGACCAGCAGACCATTTCGCCGGACCAGTTGAACGATCCCACGTAGGCGACGCCACCCGAGCCGGGAGCCACGGTGTTGGTGGGCGTGATGACGACCTGGATGCGCCTTCCCTCGTCCGCGGCGTCGTAAACGGCGCGCACCGTGGTGATGTTGATGTTGAAGGGCACATAGTCCTCGCAAACCCCTTTCCACACTTCGTAGATCTGCGCGTTTGAGGAACCCGACGGCTGCGCGTTGACGTAGCCCCAACTATCGAAGACGCGTTCCTCGCCATCGAAGTCCAGATAAACGACGGCCGCCGCGCCGGGCAGGCTTTGGAGCTGGATGACGCCGTTTTCCTCCGGAGGAATCGGATAGTTGTCCGGATGGGTGGGTGGGATTTCAGCGGTGTCCTCCGGCGCGGCGAGGGCGCGGCAGATCACCGAGTCCGCGGTGGTTCTGACGAGCACCGGCTTGCCGTCTTCCCCTTGGGGGCGAACCTGCCAGGCGATGTTGTTTTTATCTAACAAAACAAACCCGACGAGGGAGCCGGCCTTCCCAGGCACGGTCTGGCGCTGGAACATGAAACGTCCGGCCTCGGGATCGGTGATCTTCCCTTCGATGGATCGCACGCCTTTCGCGTCGCGTTTGAGGGATGTCACCGTGCCTTTGGCTTTGCCGCCGCCGGGCAGTGGAATGTTGACGGTTTTCCCGTCCTTGGAGACGATGGAATCCGGGAAATCATCCGCGAGAGGAAGGGGAGTTTCCTGGGTTTGGGTGACTGGATGGACGGGGTGGCAGGCGCATGAATCCGCGACCGGGTTTCCGGAAACCTGAGCCGCCGGGTGCGGAGGAAGCGCGATGGCCTTGGATCCGCCTGGTCCCGAGGAACCGGGGCGGAACGCGAGCCAACACGCGACCATCGCGATTGCGACAACGCAGCCGACTGTTCCGGAACGACGGGGTGACATGGGAGGTGGATTTTTCAACCGGAGGAACGGCAGCCACGGCGGGAGGGGAGTGATCTGGTGGCTTCACGAACCATTACGGCAATCCCGGGCCGCACGCCAGTCCATTTCGTGGCTGTCCGGGAGGCCGGAAGCCGGTGGTTTCAGCGGATCGCGCTGAGCCGCGTGATGATCTCGATCTCCCCGGTCTTGGTGGAACGGGAAACGATGCGCTCGTTCGAAACCGAGAGGATTTCGTCACGGATCACCTCGTCCTTGCGGAACATCCCGGTGACGCCGGTCTTGACGGCGTAGGTTTCCACCATGTCTCCGGTGACCCGCCAGCGGCTGGTGAACGGGATTTCCGGCAACACCAGGGTCACGCCATTCTGTTTCCGTTTGAGGATCAGTACTCCCTTCGCGGATCCATCCGGGTGGAACTGCTTGATCATGCGGCACTGGGTGCCATTGCCGGAGAAATCACCAGCCCAAGTGCCGGGGACCGTGGCTGTGAACTGGCGGCCGAGTTCGCCAGGCTCTAGCTTCGGACGGGTGAGGGAACAGGCGCTTGCAAGGCAGGCCAGGCCGATGAGCGCCAGACGGCGGATGTTTCCCGGATTCATGGCTGTTTGGGTTTGGGGGATTTTGTGTCGATGTCTGAAGCGGGGATCAGCTCGTAGTGTTTCTTGGCACCCCGGTAAAACGCGGCCGCCGCCTGTCCCGCCGCTCGGTCCACCAACTCGGACGGATAGGTGGAGCGGATGAGGATGAACGGAGCGTATCCCACGAACTTGCGGCCGCTCTTGGTTTTCATGTCGCCCACAAATCCAATCGTCCTCGCGTCGATGATGGCGGGGTCGTTGATGGGCGTTTGGTTCTTTCCGGTGATTTCGCGATCCACCTTCTTGTCGATGGCGGCGATCCGTTCCGGGGCCACTTTCTGGCCGACTTTGGCGCCCGGCACGCGGATCACCACGGGAACACCCTGCGGATTCGCCACGGGAGACAACGAGGTGTGGACGCAGGAACAGAGCAGCGCGGATAACAACAAGACAAGTTGGCTTTTCATCCGGACGCGATGAAACGAATTGGAAATGCCATTGCCAAGCAGTAGTTCGGATCGATCCGGAATTATGTGATTGCCCATTCCCGGTCGATCCGTCATGAGTGGATCGAATCACATAAGAAACATGGATCCTTACACCAATCCCTTCGTCGTCGGCACCATCGCGGAATCTCCGGAATCCGAGCGCGCGGAATTCATCCGAAAGACCTATGGCCACCTCGCCGGCGCGATCGCGCTCTTCGTGTTGCTTGAAGCCGTGTTTCTCAAAATGGGCCTGGGGATCATGGCGGTCAGTTTGTTGGGAGCCAGCCGCTTTTCATGGCTGATGGTGCTCGGAGCCTTCATGCTGGTCTCATGGATTGCCGAGAAGTGGGCGACAAACGGTTCGTCCATCGGCATGCAATACGCCGGTCTCGGCCTCTACACGCTGGCGGAAGCGGTGATCTTCCTGCCGATGATCACACTGGCGATCCTGATGACCGGTGATGGCTCGCTGGTGCTCCAGGCAGGCATGATCACGGTGGCCATGCTGCTCGGAATCACCGCGGTGGCTTTCACGACGAAGAAGGATTTCAGTTTCCTCGGCGGCATTCTCAAGATCGGCGGTTTCGTCGCGCTGGGGCTCATCGCCGCGTCGTTCTTCTTCCCGATCAGTCTCGGACTCTGGTTCTCCGCCGCGATGGTGTTGTTCGCTTCGGGTTCCATCCTCTACAACACTAGCAATCTCATCCACCGCTATCAACCCGGTGAACACGTCGCCGCTTCTCTTTCCCTCTTCGCCAGCGTGGCGCTGCTGTTCTGGTATGTGCTGCGGCTCGTGATGAGCAGCCGGGACTGACTCGAAGCTGAACTTCGGAGTTCGCGTTCAATCATTCCAGGAACCATTCAGGCGTCTCACTGAACAAAGGTCGATAGGGGAATCGACCACGGGGTGAACTTGTGTGCCCATACAAGTAATCAGCCGGTTCAAGTGATCGGTTATCCATGGATGGCGGAACCTGAAAAGTTGGAATAGACGGGGAAAACCGGGGTTGCGGAAGCTGGTTGGTTGTCGATGGAGTTTGATGAAAAGTGATCCAGCTCTATGGCGCACTGGCCGATACATGGCACATATGGGACAACCGGAATGAACCTGCGTCCTTGATCCTGATCTCCGAATCAGCCAACTTGAGGCACTTGGAACCACTCCGATGAAAAAGCCCAATCGAGCACATCCAAGGCCGCAAGGAAGCCCATGACCGTCGTCGAGCTCGGTCAGGCCGCCGCCAAGCTCATTGCCGAGAAGCTTCCCGCCGAGCACAAGCGCTGGAATCTTCCGCTGCTCTCATGGAAGGACGGCAAGGTCGTAGTGCCCAAGCCATGAAGCCCGGTATCGACGACGATCTTGTCACCGAGAACCTGATGCGCAAGATCGAGGGTATTAACACGAATGGGAAGCACTGACGGTCCCGATCGAGCGCCTCGATCATCACCCGGAGAAGCGTTTCCCGATCCGCATGTTCACTTGTTGAACCCGTTGTGGTTCATGAATTCCCAGATCCGTCCCATCCAGGTGTAACTGCCCGTGCCCGGGGCGGCAGTCTTCTGGAAGCAGTGACCGCGGCCGACCAGCGTGTGGAGATCGGACTGGATTCCCATCCGGCGAAGCTGCTCCCAGCATTTCACTGAATTCATCGCCGCCCAAACGTCCGCGTCGCCGTGGATGAAGAGCATCGGACAGGTCGCGAGGTCGAATGAGAACTCGGGAACGAGCCGGGCGTCATCCTCGTTGCCGCCCATGGTATTATTGGAATTCACGCCGTCGGTGAGCGCGTAGGCTGGATAGATCGCGACCGCCCACCGCACGTTGCAGGGAAGCTTGTCGAGGTCGTCGATGGGCGCATAGGATTGGCGTTTCGAGCTGGTCGCGCCCATCAGTGTGAGATGTCCTCCTGCCGAGGATCCCATGATGCCGATGCGATCCGGATCCAGCCCTTTCGCCGCGGCCTGGCTGCGGACGATGCGGATGGCGCGTTGCAGGTCCTGCCATGCCGTCGTGTGTTTGGCCAGTCCGCCTTGAGGGCGCGGCGTGCGGTATTTCATCGTCACGACCGTCATGCCTTTTTCGTTCAGGAAACGTCGCACCGGCGTGACTTCAAATCCGTCCGGACCGTTGCCATTATACCCGCCGCCCGAGTAGATGATCTGGATCGCCTTGGTCTTGAGTTCCTTCGGCATGTGCCACTCGAGATATGGCTGGCACTGGTCCGCCTGCACATCCGGCATTTTCCCTTCCGGCCAAACCGGCTCCTTGCTGTAGCTGGCGCGGGCATCGTTGTTAGAATACCGCGACATCAGATCGACTTCCTCGCCGAGATTCCCGTCATAATTCATCTGGCGGAGAAACTCGGCGACACGGTCAAACCAGTGGTCGTAGGCGGTGCCGTCCTCGCCCTTGCCCGGATCGCCCATGAACCCGTGGGGGCGGTCCGCGAATAGATGGATTTCCGCCGGAATCTTCATCCTGCGGAGCTGGCGGTAGATCTGCGTGGAGCCATTCGGTGAATAGTCGTCCGTTCCGCCGTGGAAGAGGGCCATCGGACAGGTCTTCGCGTCGAACTTGAACACGTCGCTGAGCTTCACGTCGACCGCGTCGCCGTCGCGCGTGTTGGGGCCGGTGAGTCCGTCCGTGAGCGCGTAGGCGGTGTAGATCGGCACCGCCCAGTTGATGTGGCACGGAAGCTGGTCGAGTTCGTCAACCGGTGGGTAGGCCGGTGTGAGCGCGCTCGTCGCGAGAAGGACTGTCAGGTGTGAGCCTGCGGAGAACCCGAACGCACCGATTTTTTCCGGATCGAAGCCGCGTTTTTCCGCATCCTTGCGGACGAGACGGACGGCGCGTTGCCCGTCCTCCCACGCACTCTGATAGATCGGCAACCCTTGCGGGCGCGGCGTCCGGTAGGTGAGACTCGCGCAGACAAACCCGAGATCCGTGAGCTTCTTCGCGGCCCGGTCGATCCACACCCCGTCGCAGCAATTCTGATAAGCGCCGCCGGAAATGAGCAACATGCAGCCGCCGTTTTTCTTTGCCGGCGCCTCATACCAGTCGAGATGCGGCATCGCATGCTCCGCCGCCTTGAATCCCGGCGAGCTCACCTCCTGGGTGGTAGCCGCGATCTGCTGGGGCTGGAAATCCGGAATTTTTCCATCCGGCCACAACGCAGCCCGTTCCCCGGCGACCGCCAGAACAGCGACCAGCAACCAAGAACCCAATATCATCGTTATTTTCATCGTTTCGCTCCCTGGTTTTTTCCTTTTGATCCGCAGCGATGTGATTCGCCTCGCCGCACGTCTTTATTGGCTTCACGAAATTCTGCATGGTATCAAATGATTCCGTCAACTGGAAGGGTGCGACCGAAGGAGTCCCGGCTAACAAACCGTGATCCGGCGCGGTTTCATGTTTGTCAGTCGGGGCGAAGCGCATGGGTTTGAGAAACCGAACAATGGCTCGCTGAACTGTGAACAGCAGCATGGCGCAGCAAAGGATCACGAGCGCCGATTGCAATCGCGATGCGGCCCCGGTGGAAATGTTGAGACCGGTGGCGAGCGCCACATAGGCAGCCACGCACACGGGACATTTCGGCATCAGGAACAGCACCGCACTGGAAGCGAGAAAGCCCACGCTCCGGGTGGTCCTTCGGGACGGGATTGCCGGGCGGCAGGAATGGTTCGCCCGTGAGGCAACGCGGCAGCAGGAAGGCCGTTTCATCACTTCGGTCCGGCTGACGTTTGGCAGCAGCGGGATGCGTCACTGTCCGCATTCTGATAGAGGTCGTGATGGCGCCACCAAACTCCGCTCTCGTTTCTCCCGAGCGGCGCGCGGTCGAGCCATGGATACATCCCCCACAGGATGTCAACACCGCGCGAATAGGTGGAATAGGTGTGAAACACCTGCCCGTTCTCGAGGATGAAAGCGCTCATGCCGGGGCGTTGGCGAAGATAGGTGGAGGTGTTGACGCCGCATGCAGTGGCGAATTCGAATTCCGCTCCCTCACCTCCGGCCTTTGGATCCGTGTTTGTTGCGGCCCGCGGTTCACGGTTGTAGTTGTAATCGATTCCCTCCCGTTGCTGCTCGATGGTGTAGGACGCGCAGAAGTCGAAATTGAAATCACCGCCGACAGATGACGCCCATGGAAAGGTCCAGCCCATCCGATGCCTGAAGGCCAGCAGTTTCTCCAACGGAGCAAGCGACACCGCCATGAGCGTGACGTCGTGGTTGGCCAGATGGACGACGCTGCCGTTGAATCCATCCGCGATTGCCGAGCATGAAGGACAACCCGCCGTGTAGTCCGGACCGAACATGAAATGATAGACCAGCAATTGCGTGCGGCCTTGGAAAAGGTCCGCCAGCGCCACGCTCCCGCCTTCGGCTTCGAACTGGTAATACTTTTCCACTTTCACCCATGGCAGCTCCTGGCGCAGCCGCGCGAGTTCGTCGCTTCTCCGAGTGTGTTCCTTTTCCGCCTGCAGCAGGTCGAGCCGCGCTGCCAGCCATTCTTCATATGTTCCGATGCGGTGTGCAGGTGTGGGATGTTTCATAGGTTTCAATGTTTCGATTGTGGACGGACGCCGTTTGGTCCGTCGGAAACAACTTACTGCTGGGCATGGGCGTGTGTGAGTGACATCTGTGGCGCGATTTTTTCATGGACCCACTGATCTCCGCAGCCGCCAAAGCCCTCTCCAAGGGACAGCCATTGCGCACGCTGAACCTAGTCGCCCTCCGTGACGATGCGGCGGCGCTCGCCCTGCGCGGGATTGCCATGGCACAACTCGGCGATCTCGATCAGGCCAAGCTCCTGTTGAAACGGGCGGTGCGCGCCTTCGAACCCAAGGAGCCACTCGCCCGTGCGCGCTGCGTGGTCGCTCACGCGGAAATCGCTTTCGTTTCCCGCGACTTGGGGTGGCCTCCCAAGCAACTCGCCATGGCGCGCGAGACTCTTGAGGCGCACGGCGATTTTCCCAACGCCGCCCATGCCGCCCACCTCCAGGCGCGGCGCTCGCTCTTGTTAGGACGGCTGGAGGAGGCGGAACAGATTCTGGGCGGCGTGGATCACTCCAGGCTGCCACCCGCGCGAAGTGCCGCGCACCAGGTGATCCTCGCGGGTCTCGCGATGCGGCGCCTGCATGCCAAGGTGGCGCGTGAGGCATTCACACGTGCGGAAGAGGCAGCCCGCATCTCAGGCATCCAGGCGCTGCAGGCAGAGGTGCGGAAGAACTTCCTCCTGCTCGATGCTCCCGCCGCGCGAAAAATTCATCGCGGAGAGGAACGGTTGATCAATCTCGCGGAGGTGGAAACGCTGTTGGCTTCCGGAGCGTTCGTGGTGGATGCCTGCCGGCGCGTGGTGCGCCACGGAAGGGTCGTGGTTCCCCTGACATCGCGCCCGGTCCTGTTTTCGCTCGCACGCCAACTCTCGGAATCATGGCCTCACGATGTCTCGCGGGACGAACTCATCCGTAGTGCCTTCGAGGCGAGAAAGATCGACGACTCCCACCGTGCGCGGCTGCGTGTGGAAATCGGCCGGCTGCGCAAACTGCTGCTCGCGCTGGCGGAAATCCGGTCCACACGCCAAGGCTATACCCTTCATCCCTGCCGCGGAGCTGAGCTGAACCTGCTCGCATGGCCTGTGGATGAGGATCACTCTTCCTTGCTGGCATTTCTCGCCGATGGCGAGGCGTGGTCCAGTTCGGCGCTCGCACTCGCGCTCGGCGTAAGCCAGCGCACCGTCCAACGCGCGCTGGATGTGCTCGCGGCGGATGGCAGGGTCCTGTCCCTCGGACTCGGGCGAGCCCGCCGCTGGATCACCCCGGCACCGGCGGATTTCGCGACAACCTTGTTACTTCCAGCCCCGGTTCCCGGCCGCTAGAGTTGCAGGGATGAAACAAGCCAATGCTGAAATCGTGCGCGAATTCGGTCCCTTTCCCGGAGCCGCGAAAGTCAATGGTGTCACCTATGATGGGAAATCCGTGTGGTGGGCATCCGATGGAAAATTGAATGCGTTCGATCCCGAGAGTGGGGAAATCCTGCGCTTCCTCGAAGTGCCCGCACAAGCAGGCACCGCCTTCGACGGACGGCATCTCTATCAGATCGCGGACGGGCTCATCCGGAAAATCGATCCGCACACCGGCGAAGTGCTCGGCAGCATTCCGGCTCCGAGCGCGGACGATAGTTCCGGTCTCGCCTGGGCGGAAGGCAGTCTCTGGGTGGGCCAGGCGGATGCGGGAAAGATCCTCCAACTGGATCCCCAGACCGGCGCGGTTCTGCGGACCCTCTCCTCCGATCGCTTCGTCACCGGAGTGACATGGGTGGACGGAGAACTCTGGCACGCGACTTGGGATGATGATGTCGACAGCGAACTGAGGCGAATCGATCCCGACACGGGAGAAGTCCTCGAATGCCTCGTCCTGCCCTCGGGTGTCGGGGTCTCGGGACTTGAATGCGACGGCGAAGAACGTTTTTTCTGTGGCGGTGGCAACAGCGGGAAACTCCGCGTCGTCCGCAGGCCACGGTGAGGGGAACCCTCGATAGGTTCACATTGATGTGATGGTCCCAACCAGCAAACATAGAGTCTTCCCATCCCACCCTTCACACGCCAGATTGCCGCATCGTGAACAGCAAGCCATGGATGATCGAATGGGCGCTGGATCTGGCCGGATACGTGCCCAGGAACCGCTCGACGGAGCGCCTGGCATCGGAGGTCCTGACCGGCAGTCATGGCAAACGAAGCGGATCATTCCGCAAGTGGTGATGAGTGAACCGGATTGATCTCATTGGCCAAATCCGCTATCATCAAAGGCCATCCGTTAGTGCCTGCCATGAAAACCTTCAGCCTTCTGCAACTGTCACTGGATCAAAAGATCGACCGGCGTGAATTGGAAGACGCGTCGCGTGCGGTGACTTCGGTTAGCCGTCAGGACTGCGCCATGTTGCACCGCCAGTTGTTCGGAATCGTGGTCTGGAATCTTCCGGAAAACGAGGCGCTGGCTTTCCAAGCGGAACTTGCCCGGCGGGATTTTCCGACCCTCATGGTTCCGGACAGCGAGCTGCCATTGCTCCCGGAGAGCTTCCAGATCCAGGGCATCGAGCTGGATGGTGAGAATTTGATATTCACCGATTCGATCGGCCGCTCGCGGATCCGTCCCGTGGCCGAGCTGGAGTTTCTGGCAGCCGGAGTGGTGAGCCGTTTGCACTTCAAATCCGCGTGGAACCAACACCTGGATTTCGGGATCGAAAGCACCGGCACGGCGAGACTGGTCACGGAACACGAGCTTTATGAGGAATCCGAGATGGAATTCCGGCTCGATTTTTTCTTCAGCAGCAGTCCGAAACGGCAGCATGCCTCCGCCTGCGCGGTATCGACGATTTGTTATCAGGACAAACTTCTGCGGCTCCCGGATACGGACGGTTTGCGCGAACTGGCCACCGACATGGCGAAGCTCCTGCCTGAGGAGCGCTTGAGCTCATACTTCCGGAATCCCGGGTCCCATCCTTCCTATCGGACGCTGCGCAACTATCAGAACGAGATCCGCTGGCATCTCCACGGGCTTGAATCGCGGGATCCGGTTCCTTGCTGAGCCGCGGGAGGCGCTCCCGGGATCTAACAAACTTTGGATCTTCCCATCGCGCCCGTCGCCCGCCAGATTTCCGCATCTTGAAAAACGAACCCGCGCTTTTTCCGTCGTCCCGTCGCCTGGTGATTCTGGCGGTGCTGCCCTTGCTGGCTTCCGCATGTTGCCCACATGCGCAGCCGAGGTTCTGGAAAGTCCGGGACACCAAAGGAGGAATCACCGCCTACACGGTGGACACCCTGGCGGTGCCCTCCACCTCGCTCCAGCCGCGTGACATACGCTACGTGGATGCCTCCGGAAAATTCGTCGATGTTCCCAAGCCGAAGGTGGTTTCCCAGATGTCCGAGCAGGAGTGGAAACAGGCGACCTCCGGGGCCGGATACTCGCTGTGGTTCTGCGGCCACCGAATGGCTTGCTGGGCGAGGACCAAGGAACGCTGACGCGGGAGATCGGGAATTCGGGGAAATTTCCTCTCATTTTTGTCCTCGCGGTCCCGGGTGCTTCGTCGTTGTTTTGAATCGTGGCGTTCTGGTCTCCAGTCCGCCCCGTGAAACCGAACCCCGATACCTCCATGAAACCACACACAATCCTGATCGCCTTCGCCGCCTGTGCGGCGCTCAGCTCTTGCCAAATTGGCCAGACATCCCATTCGAATTGCGCGGACATGCCGCCTTACAAGGGCTCCGCGGCATTTGAGAAAATGAAAACGCTGGTTGGCAAATGGTCGGCGGAATCTCCCACCATGGGCAAAATGAACACCGAGTTCCGCCTCATCGCCGGGGATTCGGTGATCGAGGAACGTTTCGCCGGAGGCACGCCGATGGAGATGCTGAGCGTCTATCACGATGTGAACGGCAAACTCACGATGACCCACTACTGCATGCTGCGAAATCAGCCGAAAATGAAGCTGGTGAAGAGCACCGCGGACTCGCTGACATTCGATCTGGCTCCGACTCCCGGCCTGAACCCGGCGAAGGAAAAGCACATGCACGGCGCGACCTACACGTTCATCGACCCGAACCACTTCAAGCTCGAAGGCGTGGCGTGGGAAAACGGCAAGAGCGCTCCCTGCGGCCCTCCGGTGATATTCACTCGCCGGTGAACTGGATTCAGCGGAGGATTCGTCTCGTTTCCGGAGTGGGCATGCAGTCTTGATCCGCTGGTCCGGCAACGCTAGGACCTTCGCATGCCAGCAAGGATACGGATGACGGCACAGGCGTGGCGAGGCATGGTTTCCCTCGCCACCTGCGGATTGATTCTATCAGCAACGCCGTCGCATGCGGATGAATCCATGCCTCGCCTGAAAATCCTCAGTTTCAACACCTGGAATGACGGCACCAAGGTGGACGGTGGATTTGAAAAGCTCGCGAAGGCCATCACGGTATCCGGCGCGGACGTGGCCTGCCTTCAGGAGTCGAGCGCCGCCACTTCCCGGCGATTGGCCGAGCGGCTGGGCTGGCATGCGGTGGAGGGCGGCCGCGGATCGGTGCAGATCGTGAGCCGCTACCCGATCGCGGAAGTGATTACAGGGGAAACTCCTGGCAGTGAACGGCTGTTAGGCGCGCGGCTTCAGACCGGCGCGCCGGAAGATGCCGGACTGATGGTTTTCAACCTGCACCTCGATTTCCGCAGTTACGGCCCGTACGCCGCCCGCAAGCCGGGAGCGACCGCGGAAAGTGTCTTGGAGGAAAACGCGCGTTCCGAGCGTGTCACCCAGATGCGGGGAGCTTTGGAAACGATGCGCCACTTTCTTGAAAACGCGGACAAGCGGCCGGTCATTCTAACCGGAGACTTCAACGTGCCATCCCACCTCGACTGGACGGCTGCCACCGCCGCCTCGCATGGCGGAGTGGGCCCGGTGGCCTGGCCGGAAAGCCTGCTGGTGGAAAAGGCGGGACTCGTTGATGCCTTCCGTGCCCGCCATCCGGATCCCGTTCTAACACCCGGCGACTCGTGGTCCTCCATCCACAAGGAAGGCGAGCCGCAGGACCGCATCGATTTCATCCATCACAAGGGTTCGCCGCTGCGGATTGTCGATTGCAAACTTTTCGCCACCGCCGTGGAAACCACCGTTGGCGCGTGGAGCGATGGAGCCGAGGCCGTGCGAGGCAATACCTGGCCCTCGGATCACTCCGCGGTGCTCGCGACCCTCGAGTGGACTAACAAACCTGGAGCCGGTTCACGCTGAGTTTCCGCATCGCCATGCATCCGTGAGATCAGGAAAACCCGAGGTTCCCAAATGCACGCGATTGCGTAATATCGCAGCGGCCGGAATTCTGGAATAGTCTGACCGTTAGCGAGCAATTCGCCTAACCCTCCACACCCCTGGAGGATCTCCCCCCAACCATCCCCCCACACATGAAACTGATTCAATCAGGCACCCCAGGTGCTTCGGTCAAGGCTGATGCCAGCCGTCTCGCAGACTTCGTCCTGTTCACCCAGCGCAGCTGCATCCTGAACCTCTCGAAAGAACTGAACCGCGGCAATTTGTCATATCCCCAGTTCTTCCTGCTGACCTACCTTTCCAGCGAGGAATATCTCACCATGACCGACATCGCGAAGAAGATGGGTCACTCGACCGCCGCCGCCACCGGCTTGGTGGACCGCCTTGAGAAACTCGGCTACGTGGAACGCACGCACGCTTCCGAAGACCGCCGCAAGATCATGGTCCGCATCACTTCGAAGGGCGTTGAGATCGTGTCGAAGATGCGCAAGGAGATCGCCAACGATCTGGCCGAAATCCTTTCCACCATGGACGAGGAAGCCGCGGAAACCGTGGAACACACCAAGCGCGCGATCGGTTCACGCACCATCGCTTGATCGGCCCGATGGCCCGGTGCGACGAAGGAGTTTTCCGGGAAACAAGGAATTGGCTCTCACGCCAACCCTTGATCGACAACTGATTCCCGGTTGTGCATGGTTTCGCAGTCACCACTGCGAAAAAACTCCATGAAAATTCTCCCGCGCCTGTTAGCCATCGCCTGCCTGCTTCACTCCTTCGTTTCCGCGGAGGAGCCCAGGCTCCCTACCAAGGAAAACCTCCACCTCTTCCTGCTCGCCGGGCAGTCCAACATGGCGGGGCGGGGCAAAGCGGACGCGCTGTCCAAGAAGATCGATCCCCGCATCATCGCCCTCGATCAGAAAGGCGCCTGGAAAGTCGCCACCGATCCGCTTCACTGGGACAAACCCGCCGCCGGCACAGGCATCGGTCGACCCTTCGCCGCCATCATCCTGGAGAAGAATCCGGGTGTCACCGTGGGTCTCATTCCCACGGCCTGTGGCGGATCCCCCATCGCAGCGTGGGAGCCGGGAAAATATTGGGGCCAAACGAAAAGCCATCCGTGGGACGATTCCATCGCCGCCGCGAAGAAGGCCATGCGGGACGGCACCCTCAAGGCCATCCTCTGGCATCAAGGCGAGGGCGATTGTGCTCCGGGAAAATCCGAAGCCTACGCAAAGAACCTTGAGGATCTCATCATCCGTTTTCGCAAGGAGCTTAACGCCCCCGATCTTCCCTTCATCATCGGACAGCTTGGAAACTTTCCGGCGAAACCATGGACGGATCATCACAAGGCCGTGGATGCCGCCCAAAAAGCGGTCGCGAAACAACTCAAGAACGTCGCGTTTGTCCCGATCAGCGATCCGGTGTCCATCGGTGACAATCTCCATTTCGACACCGCGACGCTTCGACGCCTCGCGGAAGGTTACGCCAAGGCCTATCTAGAAATCGCCAAAGCATCCCGCTGAACGTCCGGTCGGGACTGGCCGTGATCGGATGGAAATCCGTCTGGCGGCGTGAAGTTCCGGAACCCTACAGTCGGGGAATGCATTCAAGGATTGCCCGGAAGCCGAATCATCCTGCGGAGCGTCGAACTAACAAAAACATGCGAGTCCTCATCCGATTCACTCCGGTCGTGCTGCTTGTCGCGATCCAGCCTGCCGCCCGTGCGGACGTCGAGGGAGTCACCAAGGTGAAGTCCTCCGGCGGAGTCACCGAATACAGCCTGGAGTCCAATGGCCTGGCGATCCTGCTCGCTCCGGTGGAGGGCTCGGGAGCCGCCACGTTTTCCGTCACCTACCGGATCGGTTCGAGAAACGAAAGTTACGGCAGCACCGGCGCGACACACTTGTTGGAGCACCTGATGTTCAAGGGCACCGCCGCCCACAACAAGCAGGCAGGCAACGGAATCGACCAGCTGCTGGAAGGGATCGGCGCCGAAACCAACGCCACCACCGGCCTCGACAGCACGAACTACACCACCACGCTGTCCCCGGAGCACCTTCCGGTGATCATCGGGCTGGAGGCGGACCGCATGCGCAATCTCCGTCTGCGTGAGGAAGACCTGCGGCCGGAAATGTCGGTCGTCTGGGATGAATACGATCGCGGTGAGGATGATCCGGTGATGGCGCTCGACCGCGAGGTCTGGGCCGCCGCGTTTCAGGCGCATCCATACCGCCACAGCGTCATCGGCTGGCGCAGCGATATCGAGAACGTTCCGCTGGTGAAACTCCGCGAGTTTTACGACACTTACTATTGGCCGGAACAGGCCACGGTCACGGTGACCGGCGCGATCGGGGATGCGGACGCGGTGCTGAGGGAAATCAAACTACAATACGGCCCGATTCCACGCGCGCCGAAGCCGGTTCCCGCGGTTTACACCGTCGAGCCGGCGCAGACCGGAGAACGCCGCGTGATGATGAAGCGGCCGGGGGAAACCGGGATCGTCACCGTCGCCTACAAGGCTCCGAACGCACGGCATCCGGATGTTCCCTCGCTGAAAGTCCTCTGCGATCTTCTGGCGGACGGGCAGAACTGCCGGTTCTATCAGGAACTCACGGACGCCGGCCTCACGCTCGACGTCAGCGCGTCCATGGAAGCCACGCTGGATCCCTCGCTGCTGATCATTTCCGCGGAGATCGCGGAACACAAAACGCATGAGGAAGTGGAGGACGGAATCCTGGAGGCGCTCGAGGCAATCATCGAGGATGGAGTCACGGACGAAGAGGTGAAAACCTCGGTCGGCCGCCTGACCGCACAAGCGGCCTTCGCGCGTGATGGCTCCGAGGCCCTTGCGGAAACCATCGCCGAATCGATCGGCGCGGGGGATTGGACTCTCTATCAGAATCGCGGAAGGGAGATCAAAAACGTGACCGCGGACATGGTGAAATCCGCCGCGAAACGCTGGCTCAAGGAGGACTCCCGCACCATCGGCTGGTATGTTCCCGATCCCAAGGCAGCGGCTGTGGAAGCCTCGCCCGCGCCGTCTGAAAATCATGCGGCCAAGCCGGTTCCCCTGATCCTTCCGGAGCTTCCGGCGGCCGATCCCGGCGCGTTGAAGGTCGCACCGCGCGTCACGCGCACGCGGACCGCCGGTGTGGACCTGCTGGTTTGCCCGGGTGGTTCGCCGGACATCGTTCACCTGTCCGGGTCCATTCCCGCCGGCAGCGCCGCGGATCAAGCGATGGCCTCGCTTGTCACCGAGATGATCCAGCGCGGCAGCACCGTCCATGGCGCCGGCGAGATCGGAGCGATGATGGATGAAGCCGGGATCACCTTGGAATTCACCGCGGAAGGCGGATACGTGCGTTTCGATGGCAGTTGCCTGTCAGACCAAATGCCGTTGATGCTCTCGCTGCTTGCCGAGCAGTTGCGCAAACCTTCCTTTCCCGAAGACGAGCTCAAGTCCATCCGCTCCCAACTCATCTCCGAAGCCAGACTCAACCGCAACGATCCGCAGAGACTCGCCGCTCTCGCGCTCAACCGGGCGATCCATCCGATCGGCCACCCCGGGCGCTTGCCGGATGCGGATGAATCCATCGCGCGCCTGGAAAAGATCCGCCGCAAGGACCTGATCGCCTTCCACCAGGAGTGGTTCGGCCCCGCCTCCGCGGTGCTGGTGCTCGGTGGCGATCTCACCACCCAGGATTGCCAGGCGGAGGTCGTGCGTTGTTTCGGAGGCTGGGCCGGTGGAAGGAAATCTCCGGAAACAGCGGCTCTAACGGAAGCCGCGGCCACGGACAAGTTCGTGCTGCCGGTGGAGGGGAAGGAGAGTGTCGTCATCCTGTTAGGAATGCCTTGTGACGTCCCTTACCCGCAACAGGACGCCCTGGCGATCTCGCTCGCCACCGCCGCGCTCGGCGATGGTTTCACCAGCCGCCTTCTCAACACCATCCGCGATACCGAGGGGCTGACCTATGACATCTCCTCCACGTTTTCCAATCCCGATGGAAAGAGCGGGCTCTGGAGCGTCACCGGCACCTTCGCACCGGAGTTTCTGGAGCGCGGACTTGCATCCGCCCGCCGCGAGATTCTCCGTTGGCATCAGGATGGCTTGGACGAAAGGGAGTTCATCTACCGCCGCAATGCCTTGCTCGGCTCGCACCGGGTGCGCCTCGCAACCACCGCAGGCCTCACGCAGGCGCTTCATTCGTGTGTTCTCCAGGGACTTTCCCCGGAGTGGCTGGATGAAAGCGCCGCCCGTTTGCTGACACTCACCCGTGATGAGGTGAACGCGGCCATCCGCCGTCATCTCGATCCATCCCGGATGATCGAAGTGAAATGCGGTGCGTTGTCTGGCGATTGAAGTTTCGTTTTCTGGAATGCGGAACAACGGTTCGCGTTGTTCCGCGTCCACGTGTTAGCGGATGTGCCGGCGTGCATGGAGCCGGCTTGTCGTCGTCTCCGCATTTCCTCTTTCTGATAGAAATCCCTTGACCCGGCAGAGTGGATCTATCAATTCAACAAGGATGGATCACGTTTCATCAAACCTCCGGGAAACCGGCATTCGCACAAATGTCCGGCGGGCTGTCCTGGGTTTTTCGGCCGCAGGGTGCGTTCTGCTGCCATTGTTGTCAGCCAGCTGCGGCACGACCATCAAGGTTTACAAAGAGGACCCCGCGCGTCAGAAGCAATGGGCGAAGGCGGTTTCCACCCATGCGATGCTTTCCCTGCTTTCCACGCAGACGGAAGGGAATGATGAACTCAAAGCGGGCCCTGTTTCAAAAGCGGTGGAAGAGCTTCCGCTAACGGAAGAGGGGTTGGTGGCGGAGTGCCGAAGCCGGCTTGCCAGACAGAACTGGAGGAGGATTGAGTCATACACCGGCAAGAAGGGTGAAGCTTCCGAGGGGCTCTACTTTGAGGTGTGGGAAAGAAAATCGCCGAAGCATGAGGTGGTTTTCGCCTTTCGGGGCACGAACTTCGATGAACCGGCGGACTGGCGCAGCAATTTCAGGTGGTTCAGATTTTTCAGGAAGCTCCCGAATCAGAAACAGGATCAATACGACGTGGTCAACCGGGAGGTTCTGCGGATTCACAAACGATTGAGTCAGGAGGCTCGCGGTGGAGTGATCGTTTTCAGCGCCACCGGGCATTCACTTGGCGGAGGTCTTGCACAGCATGCGTTCTACTCCTGTTTGCCGGAAATGGATCGGGTGTTGGTTTTCAACACCACCCCGGTGACCGCCTATCGGGATCTATCGCCTGCCCAGCGGCTGAAGTTCCGTCAAACCACCTACCGTGATACCTTTCCCTGTTACCGGATTCTCAGGGTGCACGAAAACGGCGAGATCCTCGAATATGTGCGGAGGATCACCCAGACCTTCTTCAAACAGGATTCCCTGATCCGGGCGGTGGAGTTCCAAGTGGAACGGGACGGAAATCTCGTCAACAGACACTACATGTCACGCCTGACGCGGGGGATTTTGAAACAAGACCTCGAGGCGGATGAAAACGCGGAGAAGCTGAGAACCAAAATCAGCAAGGCCAAGGCCCAATCGGCCATGGACAAACCAGAGCCTGCCGTATCGGCGGAACCTTGAATCAGTTGGATCCGGGTATGCCGGCTCCGGTCGGGTGGATAACTCATGGTGCGGACATCTCTCCAGTCACCAGTATTTCATCCGGACCTTCTGGCCTCCTCCGTGTTTCACTTGAACGAGGCACTTGTTGAAGTCCGGCTTGGAGTTGCCAAGATCACCGGAAACGCCCACGCCTTCCTTGGGGATGCCGAAGATATTGGTTGCCAGTTTGCCATCCGAATCCTCGTCGTGAAGCACAGCGATCGCGTAGCGGCCGGGCTTGAGATGATGAAATTTGAAAGTCAGGCCTCCCTTCGCGGCGGCCGCCTCCGCGCGGGCGGCGGCGCGTCCGGGTTGATCGGGAAACCCGTCGGGTTGCCCGAAGAGAAGGACCCTCACCGCACCCTTGTTGCCTCTCAGATTTTCCACCGTCACGGTGAATTCCGAAGCGAAGGCGGCACCGCTCCCAGCGATCAGCAGCATCCAGATTTTGAAAATCATGCGCGGAATTTCGTAGGGTTCCCGCAGTATGCAAGGGGCTCTTGAAGAAGTGTCGGGCAGTGCCCGTTGCAAATCCGCGGCTTCTTCCAAGACGGAGCCACCCCGCCCGAATGGGAGATGGGAAGGCGGCGCTCTATCGGGGAACTGAAACGTCGTTTTCCAGAATCCGAAGCAAGGTATCCCGTTGTTCCGGATCTGGCAGGGATTTCACCCAGGCGATGCCCGCGGATTTTGCGACGGGATCGAGTGATTGGATCAGGATCGAGGCCGCCTTGACGAATGGATCAGAGGGAAGCTTCGCATCCAACAGGATTTGCCGCGCCATGGCGGGATCGCGATAGGTCGCCAGCACTCCGCCGATCAGGTGCGCGCGCTGGTTCTCCGGCAGTTTCGAGTTGGATGAAAGCGTTTGGAGAACCTTGGAGAAATCCGCAGGTGCCTGGAATCGTGAAAGCTCCTCAAGCGTGTTCCGCGTATCGGTTCCATTCATATCTAGCAGAATGGCTGTTGCCGCAGGGTCGGCTGAGATTCCCGCCGCCGCAAGCAGCGCCGGGTAGTCCATGTTCCGTGAATTCCGGAAAGCCGGAGCTTCGATCTTCTGCAACCACGCGGAGGCCGCCGCCGCATCGCTGGCGAGCCAGGTGCGCAGGACGGAACGGAAAGCGTCACCATCGTCGCCGATGAGAACCAATTCCGCGGCCAGCCTCGGATCGGATTCCGCGATGCGGGGCGTGATGGCTGATAGAAATCCGCTTTTCATTTCCTCAGGCAGCGCGCTTTCACGCAGGGCCAGCGCCCATTGTTTCAGTTCGCGGCCGGATGCGGCTTCGATCCGTTTGCGGAGGAACTCGCGTTCATCCTGTGTCGGGGGGACGCCCTTCTCCAGCCAGGAACCGAGCAGGCCCACAAAGGACTTCGCATCGAGCGTGGGAGCGGAATCGCGATCATCCGGCGTGGCGCGCGCGGTTGCGTGCGGCTTGCGGGAAACTTCGGTTAGATGTTCGAGTTCGCTCTCGCGTTGTTTGAGACGTGAAAGCTCCCGCCCTTGCCACCAGGCGATGCCGATGGCGGAGCAAACGATGACGATGAGCGTGGTTTTCACCGGATTCATGGACTGCGGGGTATGATGCGTTCGATTTCCGTTTCGGTGAGCCCGCCTTTGCGGGCGAGTTTCCGCGCGTCCTCCTCGCCACGTGAGGAGAGAAGCATCATGCGCAGCGCGGAATCGCGTAGATCCGCATCCGTGATGAGCCTGCTGCGGGGGATGGCATCGAGGATGAGCGCTTCCTGAAACATGCATCGGCTCAGATAGCTCGCCAGCATGCGTTCGTCCGGTTGGCGCATCCACTCGTTGTCCAGCGTGAGTTTCGCGGCTTCGTGGTTGTATTGCGCGATGTCTGCTAGAAAGGCGCCGACCGCTTGGGAGGGATCCAGGCCGTCCGTGGTCTGCCGGAGCCAGTCCATGCGGGCCGCGATGTCCTCCGTGGTGGCTTCCCCTGTTGACCTTGAGGCCGCGGTCGCGAGCCATTGCGCGGCTTCGTTGGCGGATGGCTGGAACCGATCGATCCATGCGCGCACGTCCGCGGCTGGCAGGCCGTAGGTCCGTCCGAACACCTGGCCGAGGGCGGTCTTGCGGAGATGCTCGTTTCCAATGCCGGAGGCGAGTTCCAACATGAGCGGAACCTCCTTCCATCCGCCGCCACCTCCGATGAGACCTTGTTTCTCCGAATCACCCAGCGAGTTGAAAAACGCGGCGGCTTCGATGGGATCGCGCCGATGCAGGCCGTCGAATATCTTCGCGGCGAAGATCGCGGCGTCGGCCTGTGACGAAGCGCTTCCATGTTGGCGATACCATGCGACCGCTTCCGTGGGATTTCCATCCACCCAGCGTTCGAGAGTATCGTTCGCGAGGTTCCACAAGGTTCCGTATCCGGACTTCATGGTGGGTGTCAGTTTCATGACGAGGGAAACCACCCGGTCTCCGGAAAGATCGGATTTCCCGGCGATCCGGCAGAAGCGCCGGAGCAATGCTTGGATCAGGGCGCTCCGTTGCTCCGGTCCGAGTTCGAGGGTCGTGGACTCCAGGAGAAGGCGTTCCAGTTCGTCCGCGCCCATCGCGTCGAGCTTCCGTTCGGTGGAGAATTTTTTCAACAGGTCGCCTTGATTTGCTGCCAGCAGCGCGTCGGCGAGGGCTGATAGATTGACCGGGGAAACGGTCTTCGGTTTCGCGGCGGCTTTCCGGATCCGCGGGTCTTCTGACGAGGCGAGGGAGTTCTCTAACAACGAAACGCGGCGGCGGGTTTCCGACAAGGCGCTGGCCTGGATGCCCAGCGGGACCAGCGAGAGGAGCAGTGTGGCGGCGATCACCGCGGCGGGTTTCTGCTTCATGAGATGGATCGAGTGGAGGGTGAGGGTTTTCCAGGAAAGCGCGGCGGCGGTGGCAGGATGGGGGAGGTTTGTTAGAAACGCGGCGGGAGCGGATTGCCCGAGGGAAACTCCGAGGCCGGAGGAAAGCGCGGCCGAGCTCATGGCGACGCCGCGTTTGGTGAGAGAGCATCTCAGGCGTTCGACCGCCCGTGATCCGCGCTGGCGCCAGGCGGCCGGCTCACCGCCGAACTGACGGGACATTTGTTCGAAGCTGAGGCCGTCGAAGTAGCGCAGGAAAATCACCTGCCGGTCTTTTTCGGGAAGTTCGTCAATCGCTTGATCGAGC
>DAISZP010000442.1:0-4647 GCA_036824745.1 Luteolibacter sp. | reverse complement strand
GGAGCCGCACAGTTTCTACGGCTTCGCGTTCCTCGTGGACTACTGCCGCGAGCGCGGCATTCCGGTGAGAGTCGTCGGCCGCGGATCCAATCTGTTAGTCCGCGACGGCGGCATCCGCGGCGCGGTGATCCATCCGAGCGGCGGCGCGTTTTCCGATGTGACCGTGGGCACCCGCGGCGAGATCACCGCCGGAGCCGGCGTGCGATTGAAAAAACTCGCGAGCATCGCCGGCGGAAGCGGCATCGGTGGTTTCGAGTGGATGGAAGGCATCCCCGGCAACGTCGGCGGTGCCCTGCGCATGAACGCCGGAGCCATGGGCGTGGAAACCTTCGAGCAGGTGGTTAGAGTCACCTTCCTCGACGAGGACGGCGTCATCCGCACCCGCGAGCGGGAGGAAATCGAGGCGCAATACCGCAACGTTCCCGAGCTGCGCCGCAACTTCGCGCTGCAAGCCGTTTTCAAAGGCAAGAACGACAAGCCGGAGAACATCAAACAACGTTGGGACGAATCCCGCGAGAAACGCAAATCCACCCAGCCGGTCAGCGCCTCCGCCGGATGCACCTTCAAGAACCCGGAATACATCGCCGCCGGACGTTTGATCGATTCACTCGGATTGAAAGGTAGTTCCGTGGGCAACGCCGCGGTTTCCGAAGTTCATGGAAACTTCGTCGTCAACCAAGGCGGCGCCACCGCCAAGGACATTCTCCAGCTCATCGAGTCCATCCAGCACAAGGCCAAGTCCGAACGCAACGTGGATCTCGAAACCGAAGTCAAGATCCTCGGCGAGGACGAACCGCAATTCTGACCATGTTAGAGAACAAGAAAATCGCAGTCCTGATGGGCGGCCCGGGTTCCGAGCGGGACGTCTCGCTCGCCTCCGGAAAAGCCGTGCTCAAGGCTTTGTTAGGACTCGGTCTGGATGCGGAAGGGGTGGATGTGACTTCCGCGGAAGTGAATCTGCCCGAAGGCACGGACCTCGCGTTCAACGTGATCCACGGCACCTTCGGCGAGGACGGACAACTGCAAGCAGCGCTCGAAAAACTCGGCGTGCCCTACACCGGCGCGGGAGTCGAAAGCAGCCGCAAGGCCTTCGACAAGAACCTCGCGAAAGCCGCGTTCACCGCCGCGGGCGTGCCCACGCCGAAGGCCGAGATCATCGATGTTTCCAACGGCGTGAAGCTTCCTTCGTTTCCCGTGCCCTTCGTGGTGAAGGCTCCCTGCCAGGGATCGAGCGTGGGCGTCCACATCGTGAAGGACCCCGCCAAGGCGATGGCCGCGATGGAGGACGCCGCGAAGTATGGAAATGAAATTCTCGTCGAGGAATTCGTTTCCGGATACGAACTCACCGTCACCATCCTCGACGACCAACCCTATCCCATCGTCCACATCATCCCGCCGGAGGGTGAGTATGATTTCTCCAGCAAATACCCGTGGCTTTCCGGCGGCAAGGGATCGCAATACGTCTGCCCGGCGGACATCGGCGAGCAGGCGACGAAGGCCGTGCAGGCCGCCGCTCTCGCCGCGCACCGCTCGCTGGGCATCGAAGTGTATTCGCGTGTCGATGTCTTGTTAGACGAACAAGGCCGCCCCTTCGTGCTGGAGGCGAACACGATCCCGGGCATGACGGAGACCAGCCTCCTTCCGAAGTCCGCCGCCGCCGCGGGCATCTCCTTTCTCGAACTCTGCAAGCTCATCGCCGAACTCTCGCTCAAAACCCGCGGCTAGCACCGCACACCCCGAGGAGTCATGAAACGCAAGACCACCAAACACCGCCGCTCGGCACGCCACCAGAACGTGCTGCAAGTCCGTGTGATGTCACCGCGCATCGCGTGGTTCGGTTTTCTCAAGTGCTCCATGAAGCTCGCGAAGGTCGCCTGCCTGCTCGCCGCCATCACCGGCATCGGCTGGGGCGTCTGGCGCGGCATCCAGCACGCGTTCTATCAGAATGCGGACTTCGCCCTGCGCGTCATCGACCTCAATCAAAACCCGGTCATCGACGAAATGGGCGTGGCCCAAACCGGCGGCATCGATCTTCAGGCGAGCCCCAACCTTTTCGGCATCGATGTGAACGCGCTGAGCGAAAAACTCTCCGCCAATCCCGCCATCATCGACGCGCGGGTGGAGCGCCACCTGCCGGGCACGCTCGTGGTGCGTGTGATTCCACGTTCTCCCAAAGCCTGGATCTCCTGTCCCGCGGATGGTTTTGAAACGACTCGCAAAGAGGGCGGATTGCTCGTCGATCATGATGACATCACGTTTCCTTGCCCGGCGATGATGGTGGAGGTGGCGGCCAAGCTGCCGGTCATCGAACTGCCGGCCCTCGCCGCTGAGCCGCTGAAGTCCGGCATGAAACTCGAGCGCAGGGATCTGAAACATTGTTTCGGCCTCCTGGACTCCGCCCATCAGGCGGACGCGGAGGCCTACCACTGGATTGATTCCATCCAACCCGCCAACGAGTGGTCGTTGAGACTCGTCACCCGCGACGGGACCACTGCCACCTTCGGACTGGACGACCACGCGCGGCAGATCGACAGCCTGCGCGCGGCTCTGGACCACGCCGGGGAAAAGGGCTACTTGATCGACACGATCAACCTGATACCCAAATACAACATTCCGATCACCGTCCGCAACGACACCTCGCCACCCAGAGCGATTCCTGTTTCCCCTCCGGAATCCACGGACCGCAACGGCGACCGCCGCGCGCGCGATGTGAAGAATCTCCTCAACCGCAACTGATCCCTTTCCGTCACTCCGTTCATGGCACGTCGCACGAAAATCCACGTCGGACTCGAAATCGGCACCAGCAAAGTCTGCATGGTGGTCGGCGAGGTGAAACCGGACAGCGCGGTGAAAATCCTCGGCATCGGGGAGACGAAGAGCGCGGGTGTTAGAAAGGGCGAGATCTTCGATTACTCGCAGGCGCGCACCTGTTTGAAGGACGCGCTCGCCAAGGCGGAGGACGCCAGCGATGTGGAGATCGGCAGCGTGTTCCTCGCCGTCACCGGCGCGCACATCCAGGGCATCAACAACCGCGGCACCTTCCGCCTGCCGGATGGCGATACGGTCGTGGCTCCGGAGCACGTCGAGGAAGCGAGAAACATCGCCCGCGAGGTGCACATCCCGCAGGACCACGTCTATCTGCATCCGATCATCCGCAATTACTGGCTGGATGGATTGGAGCATTCCACCTCGCCCGTCGGTCTTTTCGGCAGGACGGTGGAGGCGGATTTCCATGTGGTGCACGGCATTGGCACGCGCATCCAGAACAGCATCAAGCTCGTCAGGGAAATGCCGCTGGAGGTGGATGACATCGTTTTCTCACCCATCGCCACCGCGCAGATGGCCCTTGATCGCGAACAACGCGAACGCGGCGCGCTGGTCATCGACATCGGCGGCGGCACCACCGACTACGCGCTCTATCTGGGCGGCGTGATCACCGCATCCGGCTGCATCCCGGTGGGTGGCGATCATGTCACCAACGACATCCACCTCGTCACCGGCCTGCCGTTTTCCAAAGCAGAACGCCTCAAGGTCACCGAAGGCGACGCCTCTGCGGACCCCGCGCGTTCGGTCGGCACCGCGCGCCTCACCGATGACCGCGGCTTCGCGGAAGTGGAGGTGAGCCGCGCCGTGCTCAATGAAGTGATCCGCCAGCGCTTGGAGGAAACCCTCAACCTCATCCGCGCGCGCATGCCCGCCGGCTCGGTGGAGGCCATCGGTGCAGGGGTCTTCCTAACAGGCGGCACCAGCCTGATGCGCGGTTTCAGCGAGCTCGCCTTCGATGTCTTCGGCCGCGATATCTACCGCCCGGAAATCCCCGAGATCAGCGGCATCCAGTCCAGCTTCAAGGATCCCCGCTACGCCACCGCCATCGGGCTGATCCGCTACGCCCAGATTCTCGAAACCGAACGCGCCGCGCCTCCCGGGCTCTTCGGCCGCATCGGCCGCATGTTCTGGCCCTTCGGCCGCTGAATATTTTGTTAGATAACCTCCGCCGCATCCCCCCTTCATCACGAACCACTCATCCCCATGATTCCTTACCACCGAGACTCCCGCCAGACCGTTCCCGTTTCGTCCGTCAAAATCATCGGGCTGGGCGGAGCCGGGGCCAACATGCTGGAGCGCATCACCCTGGACGGCGTGGATGGCGCGGAGCTGCTGGCTCTCAATACCGACGTCCGCACGCTGGGTTCCTGCATCGCCAAGGAGAAGATCCAGCTCGGCGTGAACCTCACCAAAGGCCTCGGTGCCGGCGGCGATCCGGAGCTCGGCCATCAGGCGGTGCTTGAGGCGGAGGACCAGATCCGCACCGCGCTGCACGGCCGGCGCATCGTTTTCCTGTGCGTGGGCCTCGGCGGCGGCACCGGTTCCGGCGCGGCACCCATCGTCACGCGCATCGCCCGTGAGGAAGGAGCCTTCGTGGTGGTCTTCGCGACGATGCCCTTCGCCTTCGAGGGAAAACGCCGCCGCGATCAGGCGGAGACCTCGCTCAACGAACTCGCCGTTCTCTCCAACGCCCTCGTCACCTTCGACAACAACCGCATGGGCGAGCTCGTCCTCGCGAAACAAGGCATTCACGAGGCCTTCATCGCCGCGGACCACATGATCTGCGAGTCCATCAAGGCCGTCATCCGCCTCGTCGTCAGG
>DAISZP010000441.1:0-4651 GCA_036824745.1 Luteolibacter sp. | reverse complement strand
GTAGAGTTTTCCGGCGGGAACGGAAGCGTCGTGGGCCTTGTCGAAGAGCCGGTCACGCAGGTCGGCGAGCTTGGGATCAAGTGCTGATAGAAACTCTTTGTCGGGCAGTCCGCCCCAGTCCTCGGCGTAGATCGCCTTGTGACCAGCCATGCAAACGCCGCGCATGATTTGTTTCGGATCGGTCACCCCCGCGAGCAGGGCGGGAATGAAGTCGGCGAGTTCCACCCACGAGTAGGCGGCATCGAAAACCTCGGCGTCCACCTTGAGGCAATGCCAGACTTTCGCCCAAAACCACTCGGACGAGTAGGTGCCGCCGATCTTCGCAAGGAACTGCGGGCGCATGGCGGCGGCGGTTTTCGTGATTTCCGCGGCTTCCGGAATGCTGGTGTGGTCCTTCCACAGCCAGCACTGGGCGTTCGGGTTGGATTGAAACTTCTCGCTGAAAGCAAGCGGCACGTTGTTGGAATCCACCGGGATCGGGCTGGATCCCGTGCCGTCCATGCCGATGCCGACGACTTGATCCGGAGAAAATGAGGAATCCGCTTTCTTCGCGGCCTCGAGAGCCTCCAGCGTGGCCTTTTCCACTGCGAACACATAGTCCGCCGGACTCTGGCGGGCAAGGTGATGATCCGCAGGATTCAACAGGATCCCCTGATGCCCCGAAGGGTAATCCACCACCGCGGTGCCGATCTCGCGGCCGTCCTTGCAATCGACCACCAGCGCGCGCGCCGAGTTCGTCCCGTAATCCAATCCAATCGTGAATGGCATGACGGTGATTTCTTGGAGATCCGGAATCCCTGCGAAAAGTTCACAATCATATGACAGTCATCTTTAAGGCTGGACGTATGGGATGCAGTTTTTCCAAATAAGATCATGACCCAACCCACCATGGCGGAAGTCGCAAAAGCCGTCGGCGTTTCCAAAAACACCGTCAGCCTCGCACTCCGTGGCAGCCCCCGCATTTCCGCGGAGACGCGCAAGCGCATCGTCGAGACCGCCGAGTCCATGGGATACCGGCTCAACCCCACCGTCGCCCACCTCATGGCACAGCTCCGCCAGAACCGCTCTCCCGGCTATCAGGCGACTCTGGCGTTGATCAACGGCAACAAGGCGCGCGAGGCCTTCACCCAACATTCCACGATCCCCTACTACGTCCTCGGATGCCGCCGCCGGGCCAAGCAGCTCGGCTATCAACTGGACGAATTCTGGCTGCACGAGCCGGACATGCCCGCCTCGCGCTGGCTGTCGATCTTCCGCACGAGAAACATCCGCGGCATCCTCATCGTCGGCCTGATGGACATCAACCGCCTGCCATCCCACCTAGCTCCGCTGTGGGATGAGTTTCCTTCCGTGGTGACGGGCGTGCGCACCCGCGAGCCGGCCCTTTCCTTCGCATGCAGCGATCATCACGCGCTGGCGCTTGAGGCCTTGGAAAAGGCGGTTTCCCTCGGATACCGCAGACCCGCGCTGGTGCTGGACAGCGTGATCGACAAGCTCACCGAAGGCAGGTTCACCGCGGGATTCCTGACAGGCCAAAGCCGTCTCATCCCGCCCAAACAACGCGTCCCGGCCTTCTACGACGTCGCCGCGGCCCGCGGCGATCGTTCGCTCTTCGCGAAGTGGCTGGAGAAAAACAAACCGGACCTCATTTTCACCCTCTACCATGAAGTGAAACGCTGGCTGCACGACCTCGGCAAGAGCGTCCCCGAGGAAATCGGCCTCATCCAATACGAATGGCGGCCCGACCACGGCGAATGGGCCGGCATGGACCAGCGCAACGATCTCGTCGGCGAGGCGGCCATGGACATGCTCATCTCGATGGTGCACCACAACGAGCGCGGTGTCCCCGAACACCCGCGGGCCACCATGATCGGCTGCCACTGGGTCCAAGGCACGACCGTGGCGGAAAACCACACCGCCTAACAACCCTCCCCGGCCGTCACGCGGACCGACGATGACACTTGCCAAGGCCCAGGGGATTTTCATGGAATCAGACCATGTCAGTCAGCATGAAATTCGACGAGGGAACCCAACTCTGTGAAATGATCATCTCCGGCAAGCTGGACCGCTCCAGCTTCAAGGCCACAGAAGTGAAAATGACCGAGCTCATCACCAGCGGCAAACAACCGCGGATCCTGGTAGTTCTGGACGGATTCCTCGGATGGGACCAGCAGGGGGACTGGAACAACCTCGATTTCATGTTCACACACGGCGACAAGATCGAACGCATCGCGGTCGTCGGCGACAAGCGCTGGGAGAGCGAGGTGAAAATGTTCACCGGCGCGGGCATCCGCAAAACGCCCGTGGGATACTTTGAAACCGAGAGGATCGGGGACGCCCGCGCGTGGGTCCTCGGTTAGATCCTTCCGCCGCTTGCCGGCGATCCGCAAACACCTGCCCGCATACCGCCATGAGCTACGACGACGACTGGCCGGACCAGACCCTGGAAAACCGGAAACTGATGATCCGCAAGACCATCCGCCGCGCGGAGATCGGCGAATTGCGCGCCCTCGGTGACAAGTATTTCAAGGTGGCCACCGATCCCTGGTGCGAGCACTACAACAAGTTCCTGCTCGAACATGCGAGCGCCCGCTACTATCTGGCGGAGACCCCGGACGGCGCGGAAATCGCCTACTGCCGGGACACTGAGCAGGGCGTCTGGTTTCTCCCAAACAGCGGCATGGGCATCATCCAGCCGCGCGGTTTGGGATTCCTCAGAGAGATCGTGGACTCGCTGTGATCCGACTTCCCGCCGTTCAAACCGGCTGGTGTTTGATGAGGCGGTAGCGCTCGTGATAGATCCCGTGGTTGAACTTGCGGCAGCAATCGTAGCAGGCCACGGTCCGCTGGATCGGCTTCACGCGGAGAATCGTCGAGAAACAGTTCGGGCAGATATAGGCGTGGTTGCGTTTCATCCGGCGGCGCTTGAATGGCAGCGTGTGGAAGGGCTGCTCGTTGGGGATGCCGAGTTCGGCACAGGCCGCGCGCCATTCCTCGCCATGCGGATCAATCCTGCGCCGGCCGCAACGTTCGTAGGCAACGAGGTGGGCGAGTTCGTGTTTCAAGGTCCGCCACAATTCCTCGGACTCACAATCGCGCAGCTTCGGATTGAGTTCGATGCGGCGGTCCGGCCACCACGCGCGGCCCGCGGTGGTCTGCATGCGCGGGTTCCATGACACGCGGACCTTCCGCGCGAGTTCAGGAAGCCCCAAACCGTAGGACGCCTCCACACACCAGGCGGTGAGACCGCCGTCCTCCTTCACCGGCTTCGCTTGCGGGGGAGGAGGGGACTTCAACACACTGAGCCACGAGGCCCATCTGAACTCCAATTGCGGCATGCTTCTGCCCATCGAAAGGACGCTTAACAACTTTCCCTCCGGATGGCAACAGGACAGACGCGGGAAAATCTAACAATCATCACGATGAACGAAAAACGGCCGCTCCACACAAGGCGGAGCGGCCGTGGAAATGGATGGAAACCCATCCGCCGGATCACGGATTCGTGGTCTTGAGGCGGATGTGACGCTTCACTCCGGGAGAGGCTGGCGTGTTGTCCCGCACGGTCTGATAGGTCGCCGTATCCGCGACGATCGAGGTGTGCTTCGCGCCGCTGAACCAGTCCACCAAGTTCGAGGAAACCTCCACGGTGCGCTTCACTCCATCCGGAGCGGAAGGCTTGGCGAAGGTCAGCGTCTTGTAGCTGGCTCCACCGATGCTGAGCGAGCCGATCACCGGCTGGCCGGCGGCGGACGAAGAGGTTCCGAACACCGCGTCGAGAAGTCCGGCGGATGTGGAAGCGACGAGGGCGGACTTGCCCACGTTCTTCGGCACGCCATTGCCGACAAGCTTCACGTCAAAGGTCTGCTCGGGCTTGTAATCGTTGACGATATGAAGATCGGCCTGGCGCTTGTCCCGCTCGGCAGGCGTGAAGGTGATTTTGAAGGTCGCGCTTTCCCCCGGTGCCAGCGTTCTGGCTCCGAAGTCACTGACATCGAACTCCGCTTTTGCGGAACCGCTCTTCTTGACCTTCAAGCCCGTGAGATCCGCCGTGCCGATGTTTTTCACGGTGAAGACCTTGGTCGATCCTTCCTGGCCCACTTTCGAGTATCCGAAGTTCACGGTGGACTTGCCATCCGTCAGCTTGTTGTCCGCAGGCTGGCTCACGATGATTTCAGGGACTCCCTTGGAATTTCCAATTGCATGGATAATGAATGGATTCTCGTCGGAATCGTTGCTGGCAACGCGCAGTTCGGATTGTTTGGAACCCACGGCAGTCGGAGCAAACACCACTTCGAAGGTGGTGGTTTCACCGGGTTTCAAGGATTTGGCCGGTTGTTTGGTCACCTCGAAGGATTTTGCGTCTCCGGTTTTGGAAGTCACGCTGAGTCCGCTGAGGTCCGCCTTGCCACTATTGCGGATGGTGAAGGATAGCGGGCGCGAGCGCTTGTTGATCACGGTTTTCGGGAATGTGGCGAGGCTCTTGTCACTCACCAGGCCGACACCGTTTTCGTCTCGAATCACAATTTCCTGAGTGGTCTTCGGAAGCGCCACGGCATCCAGCCAAACGGCATCCTTGCCACCAGCCATGCTGTCGTCCTTTTCATAGGTCCAAGTGAAGGTGTGTTTGCCGGCCGGAATCGAGTAGCTGGCG
>DAISZP010000440.1:0-4655 GCA_036824745.1 Luteolibacter sp. | reverse complement strand
CGCGGGCCCAGCATCAGCACGGTCATCGTCCGCCGGGGCGGCCGGGTCCATACCGGGATCGGATTCCACTTCCATCCGTGCGGAGTCCGTCAATTTCACATATCTCCGCATTTTTGTTTGAAGACATCTTGATCAAGGATGCCATCTTCTGGTAGAAGGACCGGGTGAAGGAGCTTTCCAATGCGTTTCTAACATGGGCCGGGGATTCCAACCGCACGCTGGAGGAGCGCTACGGCATCCTCCGCCTCGTGGAATACGTCTGGCACTACTGCTACCGCAGCCCGGACAAGCCGATGCTCGATTGGCGGACCATGCAGAAAATCAAGGAGAAGCGATTGTACAATCCCGCCTTCCGGCCGCAGATCGATCCCCGGCAGCTCCAGGTAACCGCGGACCTGCTCCCGGAAGTCAGCCGGGTGGCCTTTGAGGCCCACGCCGAGGATCGCCCCCTGCGCGACTTGTCCTTCCTCGCCTTCCTGCCGAATCTCCAAGTCTTTGATCTGGCGGGGATCGAAATGGAAAGCCTAGAGGGACTCCAACACCTCGAGAACCTCCGCGAGCTGAGCATCCACAGCAACGACCTGGAAGACTACCGCGCTTTGGCCGCCTGCCGGGACTTGCGCAAGATCGTCATCCACACCAAGCACCCGTGGCCGGAAATCCGGGTGTTTGCGGAGCTGCCTCATCTGGAGGAGTTGAGCTGGAATGGAAACGGCCGGGCGCTCGCGGACATCCCAAGCCTGCCGGCGCTCCGGAAACTCCACATCGAGAGTAGTTACTACAGCTCCGATGCGGCGAACTCGATTCGCGATCTCCATCATCTGCCGGAAATGCCGCGGCTCGATTACTTCTGGGGCGGCTGGTTCTATCGGCTGGATGGCATTGAACGTTACCCCACCCTGCGGTTCCTTGCAATCCGCGGCTGGTTCAAGAGTTTGTCAGGTGTGGAAACCTTGCAGTCCCTCACCCACCTGCGGGTGACGGCTCCGCGCCTGGACGAAGTGGCCACGCTGGCCGCCATGCCCGCCGTCCAACACTTCGCGCTGTGCTGCGAGCGTCCGCAGGACTGGGGCGTTCTGATGGAAAGTGAAACACTGCGGGAAGTGTTCCACCATGGTTTCGAAGGGGATCAGCCGGACTTCGAGACGCTGCGCATGCTCATTCCAACTTATGACGATATCTTCGGTCTCGCGGAGCCACGCCCGCTCGCCCCCATCCGTCTCCTCGTCCGCGGAAGCTTGGAGGATCCCGGTTTCCAGGACTGCGGGCTTTCCCCGGAATTTCCTGATGGGTCGGACGGTTGGGACGGCCACCTCGGTATGCGCCAGTCCGAGAGCTGGTGGGCATCGGAACGTCTGTACTCCGCCCTGCGGGACGCGGGTTACTTGAAACTCCAAGGCGTCCGCCTCACCCACAAGCCGCCCGGTCACTATGAGCTCTTCTCCAGCGTGCCATCTCCCCACCTCCGACGCATGCTCTCCATCACCATCCTCAAGTCCGAAGCGATCGCACGGATTCCCGGGATCTTCCAATGCATCCGGCAGACCCTCGCGGCGATGCGCCACCCGTGGCAGGTCTACGTGACCGTCGATCCCGAACCGGATGCGGACACCTGGGATGAGTCATGGAAGGAAATGCGCAATCCCACCTATGCCGAGGAAATGGAGGAACTCGAACGCGAGCGCGAGTATCAACGCCAGCGCAGGGAGATCCTGCTCTCCGACCAACACCGGCTTCGCCTGCTCCAGGAACTCGGCGAGGACACCTCAAACTTCAAGCCCACTCCCCTGCCTCCCAGACCCGAAGAGCCGGCTTATGCTTCCGAGGAGCCCGAGGAACCCGATGAACCTGACGACGAGAGTGATGACGACGATGACGGCGGCATCGCCCACTACGATCCGGAAAAAGCCGCCAAGGACGAAACATGGCTGCCTCCCGTGGACGTTGGCGATCCCAACCGGGACTGGACCCATCTCATGTGCATCTTCATTCTCACCGAGACCGGCGTTCACATGCATGTCAAAAACCGCGGCCTCGAAGGCATCGCGGAACTGCTCGACGTCGTCCCGGAGCGCCCAACGCCGTGAGCGGCGGTGCCGCGAACCAAGCCTGGCGAAACTAACGGAACCGACCCGGCAACCTTGGAATGGCCGGGCCAATCAGTCTGGTCCGCATCCTCAATCCGTGATCGGAACGATCCGGATATCCTCACGGAGCCTGGTGAAATCGACCTTGCGGTTTCCATCCGACGATTGAGCCGAATAGTAGCACTCAAACAGCTAAGGCCGGTATTTCTTGGTTTCCGAGGGAGTGTTCCCATCCGCGTTGTGGATCTCCTCGCCTTTCATGCGGTCGATCACGCTCTGATGCACTTTGGGGTGCACTTTTTCCAGTGTGGCGTGATGGAGGGATCCAGGAAACTCCGGATCCTCGTAGGCGTCAGTCCACAGCTGTTTGCACCGCGGCTTCACTCCGCGGAAAATACCCAGCACCTTGCCAGCTACCTTGAACTGGGAGCTGTCCGTCGCTGGTGTCTCTTCATCGGTATGGACACGGATCTTGCCCGGGATGAGATCGTGCCTGTCGAGCTTGCCGATCATCCAGTTGAGAGGAAACGCCGAGAGGCTCTGGCTGTTCTGATAGCCGCCACCCACATCACCATGGCTTCCGGCGAACCAAACCTCCTCGATGACCTGCCCTAGCACGGGTCGGGCGGGCCTCACCCACTCGATGCCTTCGTAAAGCCCGCGTTTTTCATCCAGGGAAAGCGCGTGATAGCTCTCCTTCACATTCCGAGGGAGCGTGTAGGAATAGGATTTGTGATCCTGATACTCGCCATCGTTCAGTTTCCCCACCCGGGCGATGCGCCAGACGTTGTTCGCCATGGTCTCCACGCATTCGAAATTCCCGACCAGCTCGACGGCGGGGCGCGTCCAGTCTCCGTGGATGGCCGGAGGGGTCTCTCCCTTGGCTCGTTTCTCGCGACGATCCTTGTATTCACGCAGGATCTTCCGGGCCTCCGCCAGCGCGGGGTCTCCCGTCCTGTAGTTGCTATTCTTTCCATTCCTTGGCGCCAGTCCGCATTCGTTCAGGACGTCGCACAAGACCTGCACCTGCCGCGCGCCCCTGCTGTAGCCGAACATGTAGATCTTGTCCCCGCGCTGCTTCGAGTAGTTCTCCCTGAGGAATGTGTAGGCCTGGCTGATGTTCTTGGAAAAACCCGCACCGCCGATCATTCCGGAAATCGGGAGTTCGTTGGAACCCACCCCGTGATCGTAATAACAAAGAACCTTGGGATCCCTGCGCGCGGAGATCATCTCATAGAGCCTCCGGACATTCGTGTGGCTGTCATAATCATTCGCCGTTCCATCCATGAAGACACACAAGGTCCGCGCGCCATTGCCCGCGGTGGGCTTGGTGCGGGAATAGTCAAGTGGTGATGGGCGTTGCTCCGGATCCTTCGCGCAGGACGCACAAAGGATCGAGATCAGCGTGATGGCATGGACGGCGGGTTTTGCGAAGGTCTTGAAACGCATGGATGGTGTGGATTGTTTCCGGGACTGGGTTGTCAGTCCTCCAGCAGATAGGGAGCCTAACGGATCGAGGCAAGACCCAAACGACGCGATGTTTCCCCTCCCGAACCGTGTTCCTGCCAGGCAGCGGGCGGCCCCGGTCCATCCTTCCCTGGCATCCCACCTCATTTCATTCCCAAAACTCCCCGCTCTTCCGAAAAATGCCCATTCCGGCACTTGCCCTGTTTTATCTCGCCGAGCGGATGCCATTTGCCTATCAGCCGGAGGTTGCACTAGCCCATCCGGAACTCCATGCGCGCCATCCGCATCCGCCACCCACGCCGGGGCCACCCGTCCCGGCCGGAGCGCGGATTTCCAAAGTGGCGCGCCCTCTGCGGACGGCTCTCGAACGAAGTGCCCTTTTCATCCTTTCGCGGTTTGACTGCAAACTGCCTCCCGGCTTCCATTCCTTCGGGCACAACGTTTTGCCCCTGTTTAAAGATGGCAGCAACCCTTCGCGTATTTTCATCGAAACCACGTCACCGTTCCGTCCGATGAGCACTCCCGCCTCATTTTGAATTTTCAGTCCGATCCCATAGAACCCCATTCCATGAAACACATGTTCCCCAAATTCCTTCCATCCACCCTGCTGGCCGCATGGCTCACCGCCTCAATGGCAGATGCAGCGGTGATCCCGGTTTCAGAAGATTCCTATTCGTTCGGTGCCAATACCATGGATAAGGCTTCGGGCAAATCCGCCAGTCTGGTGGTTGCTCAGAGTGGGATGGCATTCATGCGCTTCGATGCCCGTGATTTCTCCACTCAAATTCCTGCGGCTGACGTGACCGCCGCCCGAATCACGTTTCACATCAAGGAAAAGCTCGGCAATGGAGGCCTGAACATCCACCGCGTGACCTCCGAGTGGTCCGAATCCCCATCGGGAGTCCGCATAGCACCATCGATCACAAAAGAACCTTTGGCAAAACTCCCCGCCTCTTCCATCCGTGCACGACAATTCGCCGTGGTCGATGTCACGGAACTGGTCAAACAATGGCTGACGGACCCGGCCAGCGACTTCGGCATCGCGATCGCGGGTGTGGGCAAGGCCAGCGTTCTCGTCGCTTCAAAGGAAGGGCCTGACTT
>DAISZP010000439.1:0-4657 GCA_036824745.1 Luteolibacter sp. | reverse complement strand
TCGCTCGATGAGGCCTATCTCGATGTTTCCCACCTGCAATCCGGCGGTGCGGCCGTGGCTCGCGAGATCCGGGCCCAGATTTTCGAGGAAACCGGACTCACCGCCTCCGCCGGAATTTCATCGAACAAGCTCATCGCCAAAATCGCCTCGGACTGGAACAAGCCGAACGGCCAGCACGAGGTGAAACCGGAGGACATTCCCGCGTTCATCGCCGCGTTGCCTGTCGGGAAGCTTTGGGGAGTCGGCGGAAAAATGCGTGCCAAGCTCGCCGCGCTCGGCATCGAAACCTGCGCGGATCTCCAAAAGCTTGATCAGATCGAACTCGCCCGCCGCTTCGGCAAGTGGGGGCTCGAACTCTGGCAGCTCTGCCGCGGCATCGACGACCGCGAGGTCACTCCCGACCGCACCCGCAAGTCGATCAGCAGCGAGACGACGTTCTCGGAAAACATCCGCGTCCTGCCCGCGCTGATTCCTCCGATGCGGGCGATGATCGAAGGGCTCAAGGAGGATCTGATCGGAAAACACTCCGACCGCGTGATCCGCTCGCTGGTGGTGAAACTCAAGTTCGCCGACTTCGAACGAACCACCGCCGAACGTGCCGGACACGAGCTGGATGAATCGATCTTCGAGGAGCTTCTAACCGAAGCATGGAAACGCGGCAACAACCGGTCCGTCAGATTGTTAGGCGTTGGCGTGCGTTTCGAGGATCCGAAGGAAGAAGCTCAGATGGAGTTTTTCCCGTAGGCGCGGTCGTGAGACCGCGATTGGCGGCCGAACGCGGTCTCACGACCGCGGCTACGGTGAAGTCTTGCTTTTCAGTCAAGCGTTGGCTTACCGTTATGTTATGGAATTTCCTGATTATCTTCCGCGCCTTGATTCGTCCGCTTATCGAGGAACCGCGTGGGTTCACTGGACGATGACGATGCGTGATCGGGCGAGGGGATGGCTGGACGCGCAAATGCACTCAGAGGTGCGTGAGTTGCTGCTGCACGCCATGTCGAGATATCACCTCCAGTGCGCCGCCTATTGCCTGATGTCGGACCACGCGCATTTTCTTTGGATGGGGCTTTGGGAAGGTTCGGATCAGCGGCTTGCTGCCAAATTTTTCCGGAAGCACTGGAATGCGGCGTTGAGCGAGCGGGGAGTGAAGCTTCAGCACCAAGCGTACGACCATGTGCTTCGCGAGTACGAACGCCGACCGGATGCTTTCGAAGACACGGTGATCTACGTGTTCAAGAATCCGCAGCGTGCCGGGCTGTTGGAGGAGTGGGAAGATTGGCCCTTTTCAGGAACGATCATACCCGGCTATCCGGATCTGCCCAAGAGTGGCTTCGGTGAATTCTGGCCGCAGTTCTGGAAGATCCACAATCGCGAGCGAACGCGTTTTGGAACGTAGGCACGGTCGTGAGACCGCGAGGCAGACGCGGTCTCACGACCGCGCCTACGATCTTCACCCGAGCACGTCGTCCATCGCGTCGATGAGCTCCTGCATCGTCTCCCTGGTTTCGTTGCCCATGTTGGAGATGCGGAAGGTGATGCCCTTGATCTTGCCGTAGCCGCCGTTGATGACGAAGCCGTGTTTGGACTTGAGTGTCTTGATGAACGCGGACTGGTCGAAGCCGGCGGGCGTGTGGAAGCAGGTGAGGGAAACGGATTCGGCGCCGGCTTCGGCGAAGTTCTTGAAGTCGTGGCGCTTGGCCCACTCGTGGATCATCGCGTTGTTCGCCTTGTGGCGGGCGAAGCGGTTCTGCACGCCTTCCGCGGCGATCACGCCGAGGATGTGCTGGAGGCCGAAGATCAGCGAGATCGCGGGCGTGGAAGGAGTGTTGTTCGCCTCGCCGTTTTTCACGAACTCGATGAAGTCGAAGTAGTAACCGCGGTTCGGCATGGCTTTGGCGCGCTCCACCGCAGCTTCTGATAGAGAGAACACGGTGAGTCCCGGAGGAAGCGCGAGCGCCTTCTGCACGCCGGCGAGCAGCACGTCGATGCCGAGTTTGTCCATCTCGATCGGCACGGCGGAGAACGAGGAGACCGAGTCCACCACGAGCAGCACGCCTGGGAAGGATTTCACGACCTTGGCGATGCCCGCGAGGTCGTTCATCACGCCGGTGGAGGTTTCGTTGTGGATGAGGGTGACGAGATCGAAGCCGCCTTCCTCCAGTTTCGCCTTCACGGCCGCTGGAGAGATCGCTTGGCCCCACTCGACCTGCACCTTGTCGGCTTCAAGACCCATGGTCTTGGCGACGCTGAACCACTTGTCGGAAAACGCGCCGCAGCAGAGGTTGAGGACTTTTTTCGCGCAGAGGTTTTTCAAGGAAGCCTCCATCACGCCCCAAGCGGAGTTGGTGGCGAGGTAGAAGGGGCGGGTGGTGCCGCCGAGTTCCTTGAGACCGGGCTGGCAGGAAGCATAGAGCGCTTCGAATTCCGCGCCGCGGTGGCCGATCATCGGCTTGCACATGGCGGCGAAGGTGTCTTTCGAAACGTCGATGGGTCCTGGGATGAAGAGTTTGGCCATGGTGGAGGTGTTGGTTAGGGGAGAAGGTTGTAGGATTCGAGCAGGGCGCGGAGTTTCGCGGTGTGATCCACGCTCATCTCGACGAGCGGCAGACGGAACTCGGAGGTGCAGTGGCCTTGCAGCGCCACTGCGGTTTTGATCGGCACCGGGTTCACATCCAGCGACATCAGGCCGCGCATGAGCGGGTAGTATTGCTTCTGGATGACGAGCGCTTCGTCGAAGGAACCGTTCAAACAAGCGCGCACGAGGCGGGCGATGACGTCCGGAATCAAATTCGACGCCACGGAAACCAGACCGCAGGCCCCGCAGGAAACGAAGGGCAGCGTGAGCGGATCGTCACCGCAGAGGACGCCGAAGTCTTCGGGCACGGCTTGCACAAGTTGGTTCACGCGGTCCACCGAGCCGCCGGCTTCCTTGATCGCGACGATGTTGGAAAAGTCCGCGGCGAGACGGGCGGTGGTTTCCGGTGAAATCTCGATGACCGAGCGGCCGGGCACGCTGTAAAGCATGATCGGCAGGATGGTGGACTCGGCGACTGCCTTGAAGTGCTGATAGAGTCCTTCTTGCGAGGGCTTGTTGTAATACGGACAGACTTGCAGCGTGCCGGTGGCTCCGAGTTTCTCGGCGGCCTCGGTGAGCTCGATCGCTTCGGCGGTGGCGTTCGCACCGGTGCCGGCCACGACTTCGCAGCGGCCCGCGGCGTATTCCACGGCCAGGCGGATCACCTCGATGTGTTCGTCCGTGTCTAGAGTCGGGGATTCGCCGGTGGTTCCGACGGGCACGATGCCATCCACTCCACCCTCGATCTGGCGTTCGATGAGGGATTTGAACGCGGGCGCATCAACGGCTCCATCGCGAAACGGGGTGATCAGGGCGGTGTAAGTACCGGAAAAGCTCATGGCGCGCGGAGCATGTACCTTCCGCGCCGGAGGTCAAAGCCGGATGCGGGCCGAGCGGGATTTTTTGCCGTCCGTGGCGGAATCAGGGCGTTTCGAGGGATTTCAGCTCGATCTTCCGGAACCAAACCGGCTGCCCCTCGGCCTGCAGCGCGATGTGGCCGTATTTCAGCGTCACTCCGGCTCCTGCGGCCAGCAAGCCGCCCGCCGGGGCGATTCCGCATTGGGCATCGAGCTGGGGCTTTTGATAGCGAAGGACTTCCACGCCATTGATGCGGTGGATCACCTCGTCGCTGCCGTGAACCTCGACCTCCACCTTCACCCATTCTTCGGGAGGGAAAGTGGGTGCGCTGGATTCGACGATGTGCTGGGTCACCAGCTTGCCGTTCATTTCCAGATTCGTGCCAGGTGTGCAGACGTTGCCCGTGGCGCGCCTGCCCTTGCCTTCATCTGCCAGGAACTGCACTTCCATGCTGCATGGAAACCCTTGTTTCATCCCCATGCTCTGCGGTGTCTGCGCATGGATCATCACGCCGCTGTTGAGGTTCACGTAGCCCGGCGCGTCGGCCATCATTTTCCCGGTGAACCGGTATTCCAACCGCAAGATGTAGTGCGAGTAGGCGATGTTGGTGAACAGGTGCCCGAACTGCGAATCGAATTTCTGATAGCCATCGTAGGAAACCTGGATCATGCCGTCCTTCACACGGAAGGTATCGGCGAAATTCTCGCCGAGGGCGCGACCTGCGATTTTCGGAGTCCATCCGTCGAGGTTCCTGCCGTTGAACAGCGGCACCCAAGGATGATCCTCCGCCTGTACAAGGGAGGCGCAACAGGAGGCGAGTAAGAGCAGCGCGCGGGAGACTTTCATGAGTGACCCGAATCTAGCGGACCCGGCGCGGCTTGCCAAGTCCTGCGGTGCGGCCGGTCATTGCCCAGCGGCCACTTGGTTGTTTTTCCCGTCGTTGCGGATGGCGCGGGGGCTGAGTGGGGAAAACGTGTTTCCGGAAACCGTGTTGCCGTCGGCGAAGTCCCGGTTGTCCGCGCTGCTGCCGAAGGGATAGCCGTCGTCGGCGTGGCAATACGGACGATCGCCGTTGCGCGATCCAAGCCAGATGGCGGAGCAGGCGAGGCCGAGACCCGAGGTGTCGAAGCGGTTGCCGGTGATGGAGTTTCCGCGGGGCGTCTGGTGGCGGACGGTGCCGCCCTCGCCGCAGTTCCGATAGAGATAGACGCCGCCGTAGGGGAT
>DAISZP010000438.1:0-4679 GCA_036824745.1 Luteolibacter sp. | reverse complement strand
TGATGCGGCCGTTTCTCGAAGAACTCTCCGACTGCGCCACCACCCACATTTCCGCCTATCCGAACGCCGGTCTGCCGAACCCGCTCGCGCCCACCGGCTTCGATCTCGAACCGCATCACATGGAGGCGCTCATGGCCGAATTCGCCGAAGCCGGCCTGCTCAACCTCGCCGGCGGTTGCTGCGGTAACACCCCCGAACACGTCGCCGCCATCGCGAGAGGCGTCGCCGGCAAAAAGCCGCGGGTGGTGCCGGTGGTGGGGTGATGTTGAAACGCCAAGACGCCAAGTTCGCCAAGAGAATGGAAAGGAATTGAACGATGAACGAGATTGATCAGATCGCGAAACAGATTGTGGATGCCGCCTATCGGATTCATTCCAAAATGGGACCTGGATTGCTGGAGAGCGCGTATGAGGCCTGCATGGCTTATGAACTGGCGAAACGTGGATTCAAGATCGAGCGGCAGAAGCCGCAGCCAGTCGTGTATGACGAACTGGAAATCGAGGTCGGCTATCGATTGGACATTCTTGTCGATGACAAGGTCATCATCGAACTGAAGGCGGTGGAGCAACTCGCTCCCATCCATCAAGCTCAACTCATGACCTACTTGCGGCTTTCCGGAAAGACGCTCGGTTTCCTGATCAACTTCAACGTCCCCCTTATCAAGCAAAGCATTCGCCGCATCGCCAACGATTTCCAGGAATCCTGACCCACTTCAAAACCTTGGCGCACTTGGCGTCTTGGCGTTTCAACCCTCTCTATCCATGCCCACCATTCCCCACGCCCTCCGTCTTTCCGGCACCGAGGCCTACAACCACACCGCCGACAAACGTTTCCTGATGATCGGCGAGCGCGCGAACGTCGCCGGTTCGCCGCAGTTCGCCAAGCTCGTCCGTGCCGGTGATCTGGAAGCCGCCGTCGAAGTCGCGCGCCAGCAGGTCGCAAACGGCGCAGTCGTGCTCGATATCTGTTTTGATGACGGACTCATCGACGGCAAGGCGATGATGGGTCGCTACCTCCAGCTTCTCCAGGGCGAGCCGGATGTTGCCAAGGTGCCGATCATGGTGGATTCCTCGAAGTGGGAAATCCTCGAGGAGGGCCTCAAGTACCTTCAAGGCAAGGGCATCGTGAACTCGATCTCGCTCAAGGAGGGCGAGGAGAATTTCAAGAAACAGGCGCGCCACATCATGCGCTACGGCGCGGCGGTCGTCGTCATGGCCTTCGATGAAAACGGCCAGGCCGCGAGCTATGACGAGAAGATCCGCATCTGCGAGCGCGCCTACCGCATCCTCGTCGATGAAGTCGGTTTCAATCCGGACGACATCATCTTCGATCCCAACATTCTAACAGTCGCCACCGGCATCGAGGAGCACAACAACTACGCGCTCGACTTCATCAACGCCACGCGATGGATCAAGGAGAACCTGCCCGGCGCGAAGGTCTCCGGCGGCGTTTCCAACATCTCGTTCTCATTCCGCGGCAACAACGTGGTGCGTGAGGCGATGCATTCGGCCTTCCTCTATCACGCGGGCCTCGCCGGCATGGACATGGGCATCGTCAACGCGGGCATGCTCGAAGTGTATGATGAGATTCCGAAGGAGCTGTTGGAACACGTCGAGGACGTGCTGCTCAACCGCCGTCCGGACGCCACCGAGCGTTTGTTGGAACTCGCGGAGCGTTTCAAGGGGCAGGGCGGCAAGAAGATCGAGGAGGATCTTTCGTGGCGCAATGACCCGGTGGAGAAACGTCTCGAACACGCGCTGCTCAAGGGCATCGACAAATACATCGACGAGGACACCGAGGAGGCGCTCAAGAAATACGGACGTCCGCTCAAGGTCATCGAAGGTCCGTTGATGGACGGCATGGGCGTCGTCGGCGATCTTTTCGGTGCCGGTAAAATGTTCCTGCCGCAGGTGGTGAAATCCGCCCGCGTCATGAAAAAGGCGGTCGCTTGGCTGGAGCCTTACATGGAGGCGGAAAAAGCCGAGTATCTCGCCGGTGACATAGCCGCGATCAAGGCCAAGGATCCTACCCTAACGGACGATGAGGCGCTCCGCCTCGCCGAACGCGGACGCTCCGCCGGCCGTTTCCTCATCGCCACAGTGAAAGGTGATGTTCACGACATCGGCAAGAACATCGTCGGCGTGGTGCTTGCCTGCAACGGCTTCGAAGTCACCGACATGGGCGTGATGGTTCCCTGCGACAAGATCCTGGACAAGGCCATCGAGATCGGCGCGGATGTCGTGGGTCTGTCAGGTTTGATCACTCCCTCGCTTGACGAGATGGTGCATGTCGCCAAGGAAATGGAGAAACGCGGTTTCAAAGTGCCTCTGCTTCTCGGCGGAGCCACCACCTCCGCGGCGCACACCGCCATCAAGATCGCCGAGCATTACAGCGGACCGGTGGTCCACGTGCTCGACGCCTCGCGCTCGGTGCCGGTGACCACCTCGCTTCTATCAGAAGATCAGAAGGAGGGATTCATCGCCGAAAACCGGGCGAAACAACAGGTGCTGCGCGACAATTTCATCGGAGGTCCGAAAAAGGAAACCGTCACGCTCGAACAAGCGCGCGCCGCTTCTCCCAAGTTCGACTGGAGCGGCTACACGCCACCGGTTCCATCGTTCACCGGCACGCGCGTGCTGGAGAAACAAGACCTGCGCGAACTCGCCGATTACATCGACTGGACGCCGTTCTTCCACGCATGGGAACTGCGCGGCGTGTGGGATCGCGATGCCAAGGTGCTCAAGACCAAGAATGCCGAAGGAGCCGCGGAGGCCGCGAAACTCTATCAGGAGGCTCTGACCTGGATCGACCGCATTATTTCCGAAAACCGCTTCGAAGCGCGGGGCATCTACGGATTTTTCCCGGCCAATGCGGACGGCGATGATCTAATCGTCTGGACCGATGAAACCCGCGGCGCCGAGCGCGCCCGCCTTCACTCCCTGCGCCAGCAGCTCAAGAAGGACTCCGGAAAACCGAACGTCGCTCTATCAGACTGGGTGGCGCCCCAAGGAAAGGATTTTGTGGGCGGCTTCGTCGTCGGCATCCACGGCGCGCATGAGTTCGCCGAGGAATTGGAGAAACATCACGACCCCTACGGCTCGATCATGGTGAAGGCCATCGCCGACCGTTTCGCCGAGGCCTTCGCGGAGCTCCTCCACCACCGCGCCCGGATCGAGTGGGGATACGAGACCGAAGCGGAACTCACCAAGGACCAGCTCATCCACGAGAACTACCGTGGCATCCGCCCGGCTCCGGGTTACCCCGCGCAGCCGGACCACACGGAGAAACCGATCCTCTTTGATCTGCTCGGTGCTTCCGATGCCACCGGCGTCACGCTCACCGAGAGCTGCGCCATGCACCCGGGCGCGGCGGTCTGCGGTCTGTATTTCTCCCATCCGGAAAGCCATTACTTCGCGATTTCCGAACTCCAGAAAGACCAGGTCGAAGACTACGCCAAGCGCAAGGGCATGACCCTCGCCGAGGCCGAGAAATGGCTTGGGCCTTGGCTGGGATACGTGCCGTGAATTTCCCTCGACTCCTCGGGTTGGCACCATCACGGTCGCAATGAAATTTATGAAAACCACAATGTTCGCCTGCGCCGCGATTCTGGCGCTCCATGGTGCCGCCCTTGCCGGTGGCGAGGGCTGGTCGCACGATTTCGAGGCCGCGAAAAAACAAGCCGCTTCCGAGAAGAAGGATCTGCTCATGGATTTCACCGGCTCCGATTGGTGCGGCTGGTGCATCAAGCTCAACGACGAGGTCTTCAAGCACGAGCCGTTCAAGGCCGGCGTGAAGGACACCTTCGTGCTGGTGGAGCTCGATTATCCCCGCGATGAGAAGAAGGTTTCGGAGGAAACGAAGAAGCAGAACGAGGAGCTGCGCGACAAATACGCGATCCAAGGTTATCCCACCATCCTGCTTTGCGATGCCGAAGGTCGTCCCTATGCCGCCACTGGATATGAAAAAGGCGGACCGGAAAAATACGTGAGCCACTTGAACGAACTCCGCGGCAACAAGGCCAAGCGCGACGAGGCATTCGCCAAGGCCGAGAAAGCCGAGGGTGTTGAGAAGGCCAAAGCCCTGGCGTCCGCTCTCGACGTCATGGGTTTGGATGAGGGATTGGTGGCCAACTTTTATGGCAAGGTCGCCGAGCAGATCAAAGCGGCGGATCCAAAGGACGAAACCGGATTCAAGAAGAAGGAAGACGCCAAGGTTCGCCTCACCGCCTTTCAGACCGAACTTCAGAAAATCGCGCAGGACGGCGACATGGACGCGGCGCTCGCGTTGGTGGACAAGACACTCAAGGAAGGTGGATTCGGCAAAGAGGAAACTCTCCAGATCATGATGACCCGTGCGATGATCTTCGCACAGCAGAAGAAGTTCGATGACGCGCTCAAGGCCGTGGACGAGGCGAAGGCCTTCGCTCCGGATAGCCCGATGATCGAAGGTATCGACGGATTCCGTGCCCGCTTGGAAAAGGAAAAGAACAAGCCCGCCGGTGGCAAGGATGCGGAAGGCGGCGAGGAAGAGGACGCCGAGTGATCCGGATCCGATGACCGAATTTTCAACGCCGCCTTGGTCCTCAAGGCGGCGTTTCTGTTTTCGCGAATCCGCAATGACGGCTTGAGTCCGCGGCGGACTTTCCGACTATCCGGCCATGCGCATCGAAATCCTCAATA
>DAISZP010000437.1:0-4687 GCA_036824745.1 Luteolibacter sp. | reverse complement strand
ATGTTTCGACAGTGTATCCACTGCTCGACAATTCTTCCAAATTCACGGCCGAAAAATACAAAGCCTAATCGGGGTCTGGTAAGGGCGACTCATTTTGGGAGTGATTTCGGGCTGTGAGTTGACGCGGGCCGCATGCGCAGGACATGCAGGCCACCGTTTACGCCAATCTCAGCACCCGCAGGCTGACCACCACGCTGGGCGGCAGCGCGGTTTCGTTCCCGGCTTTCGTGCAGGGCGACAAGGTGCGCATCGGCCTGCGCTTCGCCGAATCGCTCGAAGGTTCGCCCATCGAGGTCCAGAGGATCGTCACCCACATCCGCGCCTCCATCGGCCTCGTCGATGCGCGTCCGACGTCCGGCTTCTTCGTGCTCACCGTGGACGGACAGACAACCGCGCAGATCCCTCACGATGCCACGGCAGGAGCTTTGCAAGCCGCACTCACGACGGTTGGCCTCGATGACGCGGTGGTGAGCAAACAGGATGGCTCGTGGATCATTTCCACTGGCGCGGAGAGCCACACGATCAGCGGTCTATCCGCCGACGGATTGCTGGCCGAACTGCGTCCCGTTTCGTTTGTACGGGTTCGCTCAACGCAGGTCGCGGGGCAACATCGCCACGAGGTCCGGCTGGTGCAGGCACCGCTCGCGTCCACCGCCAGCTTCGAGACCATCGTGCCCCCCGCGCCGACCGTGAGCGAGGTGCAGGCGGGCGGTGCTTCGGAAACCACGCTCTGGCCCGAGATCCAGGCGCTCAAGATCCTGCCGACCTTCAAGGGAACCTATCAGCTCCGGCGCGGGTTCAGGAAAACCCGCGAGCTTTCCGTGGACGATGGTCCCGACGAAATTCAGGACGCGCTTTCTGTGCTCGCCGATGATGACAGCTCGTTTTCCGTCAGCAACCCGGCGACCCACATCGCCCACATCACGTTCAACGGCTCGATGGCCGGCATCGACCAGGACTTGCTCGAAGTCGCCGTGTTTTCCGCGCCGCCCGGAGATCCGACCGTCACGCTCGACCTCAACACCGCCGAAATCGCCGCCGCATTGCGTGGTGCCGCCGAACTCAAGCCCGAGCTGGAAATCGAAGTCACTGTCCGCGATGAGAATGATCCGGACAAGACCCACACGCTCACGCCGTTCCGCGCCCCGATCACGCTGATCCGCGAACTCAACTGGGAGGGACTCGAAACCGCCGCCAATATCGACTGGTTGCGGCCGCCCTATGGCAGAACCTACGTCCCGTTCACGCCCGACCAGATCATCACCGGGTCGCAGCACTATGTAGCGCCCATCGGTGACGGCGTAAACTCGACCTTCACCATCAGCCACAACCTCGGCACCCGCGACCTGCATGTCACCGTGCGGCAAAACGGCGGCAGCCGCTCCATCGTCCAACCGCAAGCTATCACATTGGACGGCGAGGACGATCTCACCATCACCTTCGCGGCGGCACCTGCCTTGAACGGTCACGTCGTCACCATCTCCACGGCAGGCCCGGTGTCGGCATTCCAGGCGCACGGCCACACCATCGCCCAGATCGAGGGACTGCAACTGATCCTCGATGACCTCGGCGGACGGGTTGAGTCGCTGGAATCCTTCGTGCCGACATTCGGATTGAGCACGCAGGCCAACGCCTCGCAGACCATCATCGCCGCATGGGAACTACCGGAACTTTTCGAGGTGTTTCCGACTCGTCAGAAAATCGACGCGAAGGACGTGCCTTCGATCAAGCCCGCCGATCTCCCGCGGGTGGGCGGCTTGCTGCCCGCCGTGCATGTCGATCCGCTCGTCTTCACCACGGTTTCCGCTCTGCCACCGGTTCCGCAAACCGGCGTTGTCTATCAATACACGGACAACGCCGCGCCGCTGGTGATTCCCGGCTATCTCGGCCGCCGCTCGACCAAGTTGCTGGCTCCGGGATTCTTCGCATGGGACGGGCGCGGGTTCTATCAGGTCGAGCAGATCATTGCGGGCGAGCAGGTGTTTTATCCCACGGACTTTTCGCGCGAGCTGTTCCGCATCCACGTCAACGGCAAGCAACTGCGGCTCGGCAAGCGGCTTGCACTCGACTTCTCCTTCGTTGCCGCCGTCTTCAACTCGAACACCGCCGTCCATTGGGGCGTGGCCATCGACATCGGCCTGCCATCGGGCAACCCGCCGAGTCCGGGCAACATCGCGGATGTCACGTTCCTGCCGCCCTCGCTCGATCACGGTTTCATGCTCACGAGCGTGCCGTCATCGCACGGCTTCGGCCTGCGCGTCACGCGCAAGATCGTCGATTCCGTCGATACCTGCGTCGTGGACCGAGTGATCTACGGGGCCGTCGAAGCCACGGAAACAACGCTCACCACCGCCAACTTCATCGTCCGCGGCCGTCTCGTCCGCTTCGACACCGACGACCACCAGACCGACCCGCGCGGACTCGTCGCGTTCAACGGACTCAAGGAGACCCTCGCGGAAAACGGTGAAACCGAATTCGGCAAGGCAACCATTAGCTAACAGAATCACCATGGCCATCCCCATCATTTCCACCACCACCTCCGTCCTCGGCTACCGCAAGGGCCAGTATTTCGAGTATCAGATGCAGGCAACCAACGCGCCGACCTCGTGGGCTGCCAGCGGCCTGCCGTCCGGCATGTCGATCAGCAACGCCGGCCGCGTCAGCGGAGCGGCGACCGCCGCCGGGGTCTATCTCGTGAAAGTCATCGCCACGAACGGGGATGGCCCATCGGTTCCGTTGGAGGTGGCCCTGGGCATCGAGGACACCAACTTCAACGACGGCATCGGCATCGAGGTGAACATCGACCTGCGGAGCGGCGCGGTTTCGGTTCCCGGCATCACGCCCGGCGATGCTGGTTCGCCCGTCATGTTCCTCAAACACGGTGACAAAGTGTTTCTCGATGTCGGTTTCCTCAAGGGCGAGGCGCTGCAAACGATGGCGATGGCGTCCATCGTCATGAACATCCGCGAGTTCGACGGCGAAACGGCGCTGGTTCAGAGCAACGGCGGCATTGAGATCATCGGCACCAGCGACCGCCCGCGCTACCGCATCCTGGTGGATCTCGCCACGCCGGAACTGCTCAACGCGCTCGTCAACTATCAGGGTGACTATCAGACGACTTTCGATGCCATCGCCGAAATCGAGTGGCGCGTTGACTATCTGGAACCGGGCGCTTTGGCCGACGAAATCATCCGTTCGTCCAAAACCTTCCGCATCGCTCTGGACCGCGACCTCGTCCCATGAACTACGGGTCCGGCATGATCTGGCCATTGGCCGCCGAATACGCCCGTCGCGGGTGGGCGCTGCGCCGTGCCGGCTGGGACGATCTTTATCTGTATGGCGACACCGGTCGCGCCCTGCGCTGGGTGGTCTATCAGAACGCGCTGTTCTGGCTGCTTCACCGCGAGCCCGCCACCGGAGCCAAGGTTTCGCGCGTCATCCGCAACACGGACTTCGGGGTGGAGGAGTTTTACGCGGAGGATTGGACCGTCCTGACTCCGGCGTGCCTGGAGATGCAGGGCGGCTATGGTTACGGCGGCGACCCATGGCAGGGAAAGAAGCCCTATCCGCGCCTTGCCGACACAACGCCCGTCATTGATCCGATGTATCCGAACGCGGTCCATGGAACCTGCCCCGTGGTGCCCTTGTATGAGCAGATCCGCAGCCCCTGGCAGACTCCAAGCGCATGAGCGTGGGACATGGCATGATCTGGCCGCTCGCGGCGGAATACGCCCGCCGGGGATGGGCCGTGCGCCGCGCGGGATGGGCGAACGAGATCACCGATCCGTTCGACATGGACACATCGTTGCGCTGGATCGTCCATCACCACGGGTTGTTTCATCTCACCTGGTTGAGCAAGTCGCCGTCGTTCACCGGAGCTGCGATGACTCGTGTGGTTAGGAACACCGACTTCGGCGTGGAGGAATTCCTCGCCCGCGACTGGACGGTCTATTCGCCGCAGTGCGCGACCGTCTATGACGGCTGGGACCAGCAGGGGAAGGAACCGTATCCGACGCCCATCGACATCGCTCCGGTTTCCTATCCGTTTCCGACCACCGAATGCCCTACGGTCCCGCCCATCGTGGATCCCGGCGACCCGGACGATTGCTCCGTCCCGTGCGCCGATCCACCGGACTGCGGATCGAACTTCCAACTCGTGACCGGGGGCTTCGACACCTGCGGCTGCCGCATCTATCTGTGCCTGCCTGTGCATTGTGACGGCCCGCCCGAGTGCATGCCGGGTTTCACTCCGCGGGTCATCGGCTACAACGATCTCGGCTGTGCGATCTGGTTTTGCGCTCCCGATGACCGCCAGCCCTGCGACGAGCCGCCGGTTTGCGGACCCGGCATGAAGCTCGTGGTGACGGGAGTCGATGCGCGGGGATGTCCCGTTCACGCCTGCCAGCCAACGCCCTGCGCCGATCCGCCATCGTGTCCTTCCGGTGAAACCGCCACCTTCACCGGCTTCGATGAAACCGGTTGCGCGACATGGGATTGCATGCCCGCCCTTTGCGGCAATCCGCCCGTCTGCCCGGCGGGGTTTGTCAGCGCCATCGTCGGGCAGGATGCGTCGGGTTGTCCCATCTATGACTGCGTTGCCATCGTGATTCCACCACCCCCGCCGCCGCCGCCGCCGCCACCACCGCCGCCGCCGCAGAAACTTCAGCCCGCGCCAATCACCATCTCG
>DAISZP010000436.1:0-4688 GCA_036824745.1 Luteolibacter sp. | reverse complement strand
GGATACCAAGAGGGAGGGAGTTCCCATTTCCCCGCCGTATCATCAAACACCACGTGGGCGGCGGTGAAAAACGTGTGGCGGTTCCACGCGCAGAAACCACTGCCCCGGGCCGTATCCGTCAGCACGGCTCCATTGAAACGGTAAGGATCCTCCCCGATCCGCTTGGGATTGATCTTCTCCGGCGTGGTGGTCTTGGGATCCGCCATCGACCCCAAGGTGCTGGCCCAAAGCAGGCAGGATGCGGCCGGGAATATTTTTGATTTCATGAGCTGGTGTAAGGTGAAGGAAGCTCGAAATTTAATAAAATTTTACAAAATCCGTGTCAAGCGGCGATTCGGAACGGCTTTTTGCTATTCGTTGTCATCTGTAAGCCGATGGGCAGAGGGTAAATCGGAGATTCCCCTGTGCGGGTGGGAGGGTTAGGACGGGGGAAATGATTGCCTTCGAAATTTTCGTCAACGGAGAGCAAGTCTGCACGGCAGGTGCGGAAGACCTGGGCGTTTTGAATGCCATCGTGAACGCCGTTGGTCCGTTAGGAAGGGATGCGGCGGGCATGAAAAAGAAGGAACTTGCTGACCTGTTCCTGTCCGTCGGCGGGCTGACAAGCCGGGGGGACACGGGGAACGAGCATCTGCGTTGGACCGAGCACAAGACCCTGGCAGTGGGCGACCGGGTGGAAATTCGAATCGTGGACGCTTGTGAAGCGGATGAGCCGGTGTCACGAATCGCTCACGTTCCGTGAGTGCTTTGATGATTCTTCCAAGGTCGTGACCATCCTATCCATAACCCGAGGTCGAGGTATTGTTCCTGCTTGTAGGTGGGCGCGTGCTGTTCTCTTCTCTCAATTCCACACATGCCATGCTGCCGAGTAAGAAAGTCTTCGTGGGCTCGTCCCTTGTGATCACCGCGGTGTCGGTTCAAGTGATTCTTGGATTCGTAGCGAACCGGATGATAGGAAAGATCTCCGCGGGCGTTGAAACGTCGGCTGCATCCGACAAGTGGAATGGGACGCTTGATGAGGTTCACCGCCAGTCGATGGTGCTTTTCGCCGGGTTCGGGCTGGTCTGGGTGCTGATGGTTTCCGGATTGTTCCTGTTCGTGATCGGGGTCTATCAGAACTGCAGGGCGACGGAGGAATTGGCGCGGAGGAGCGGGGAATGACGGCCGGGTCAGGGAGCTGGCGAAGTTTTGCCGAACCACACCGCGTCGTTCATGAACTGCTTGGCGTAGGCGAAGGGCATTTGGCGGTCCTGGCCGGTGGCGGAGTCTCGGATGAGGAGGAGGCCGCCGCCGGGGCGGGCGGAATCGGTTAGAAATCCGGTGAGCAGGAGGCTGTGGCCGTCGAAGACATCCTCGGGGCCGCACATGCGGACGATGCCGTTCTGCCAGGTGTCGGTCTTGGGCCAGCGGAAGCCGCCGCAGACGGGGGAGCCGGAGGTGAGGGTGGCGAGGAGGGTTTGGAATTCGGCATCGCTGAGGCCGGTGTTCACGTTCCACTTTTTGATCCAGTGGGTGCGCAGGCCGAGGGCGAGGGATTTGGCGGCTTCGGCGGAGGCGGTTTTGTCAGGAAGGGCGTCCGGGTTGAATGCGTTCTGATAGGGCATCGAGGATTCGGTGGCGATGCCGTGTTTGGCGAAGCCGTCCCAGAGCTCGGAGAAGAATCCGCCGTCGCGTTTACCGGGGCGGACTTGGTTGGCGGCCCAAATGAGATATTCCGGGCTGAGCCTGCTGGTGGCGGCTTGGGATTTGGCGATGGTGAACTCGAGCGCCTGGGTGACGGCGAAGACGGAGCAGGTGGGCCGCGCGCCTTGAGGGCGGGGGCTGAGGTGGAGTTTCTCAAACTCCGGCCGGAGATCAACGTCGGCAAAGGCGGTGATGGCCGTGAGCATGCAGACGACGAGCGGTTTCATGGCTGGGCTACGGTGCCGGGAGCCGCGGGCTTTCTTGTGGATTGGAGGTCCTCTGGCAGGTGTGTGTTTGGGTGGGCGGAGAATAATTGAGGACGCCCCGGAGAGCGGGCTCATTCGACGCTGTTTCCTGCCACAACCAGTGACACGAATCCGATGAAAATCGAAAAGAGCAGTAACCACCTCCACCACGGGATCGTCTGGTGGCTTACAGTGATTCCTCCATCGCGATCCCATGTGGTGATTCCGTGATTGGACAGGTTATTGCATGCCACGATGTGGGTGATCAGCGAGATGAGTGGAATGCCGAGTCCTTGGCCCCTGACAAGAACGTGGAAGCTTCTCCGCAAAGCCGCGCCATAGCTGAGTTTTTTGCCCCGGTGATCGCGCAGGCGCATGACGAGGATCCATTTTGCCGGAGTGGTGCCCCAGATGGAGAGCATAAGGGATTCCGCGAAGAGGTTTGAAACGAGCAGGGCCATCCCTAATCCGGTGTCGTTTTCGTCCAACCATTCAGGAAACAACAGCCCGACCATCACACTCACGATTGTTGCCCAAACCACGAGGTCCGCCGATCTGGCCCAAAATCTCACCCATGGACGCACTTGGGGGCCGCTGGGTGTGTAATTGTCCCAGATGACATCGTCATTGATGTCACTTGCTGGTGGCGTAGGGAGAGGCTGAAAACTGTGGCAGGGAGGAGGCCTCCCTCCAATCCGGCATGCCCTCGCTCCAAACTTTGGTGTCCGCTGGAAGGATACCGGACTCTATCTGTCGGCGGAGTTCTTCGGTGCTGACGGGGCCACGTTTATCGCCTTTTACCGCGTAATGCCAAATCGACATGGCGGTTGGATGACAGATCACACGCCGAATGCAAGCCATCGCCATTTTCCGGAAGCATGAATGGCATGACGGATGAGAGCTGCCGGAGCGCCTGATCCACTGGTCGGCTGTCAGCTAGCGGCTTATCTATCAGCCTCGGTGCGGATGAGGAGTTCCTTGCCCTTGGTGATTTGTTCGTGGCGGAGGAGGAAGCCGTCGACGGGTTTGCCGTCGCATTGGAACGAAGCGGGGTTTCTGCCGGTGCCGGATTTGCGGATGGTGAAGGTGGACTCGGGAGTGAGGCGGAGTTTCACCTCATCGAAGAGCGGTGCGCTGAGGACATATTCGGGATCGGCGGGGCTGTAGGGATAGAGGCCCATGGCGGTGAAGACATACCACGAGGACATCTCGCCGGCGTCGTCCATGCCGCAGAGGGTGTTTCCGCCTTCCATGCCGTAGAAGCGGTCCATGATCTCATCAAGGATGCGCTGGGATTTTCCGGGTTTGCCGACGAAGTGATAGAGAAACGGGAAGCTGTGGTCGGGCTGGTTGCCGTGACAGTATTGGCCGATGAAGCTGTTGACGTTCATGGCGATGTGCAGCGGGTTCCACGGGATGGTGAAGAGGCGGTCGAGTTGTTTCTCGAAGGCATCCTTGTCCGGATAGAGGGCGATGAGGCCTGCGGTGTCGTGCGGGACGAAGAAGGACGACTGCCAGGCGTTCGCCTCGCGGTACATGTATTCGTAGTAGGGGAACTGCGGATCGAAGGGCTCGATCCAGAGTCCGTCGGAGCGCTTGCCGCGCATGAGACCGGTGGAGGGATCGAAGACGTTGCGGAAGTTCCGCGAGCGCTCCAGCAGCTTTTTGCGGTTCTCCTCATCGCCGAGTTCGGCGGCGATCTTTGCGACGGCGTAGTCGTCATAGGCATACTCCAACGTCTTGGTGACACCGGCCTTGGCTTTCGTTTCCACCGTTGGATTGGCGATGACTGGCGTGGCGACATAACCTTTCTCGATGTACTGCGCGAGATGGGGGCGCGCGCGGCGGTTCTCGATGGTGGCGTTGCGTAGCAAAAGCTGATAGGCGGCTTTCAGATCGAAGTCTCGCAAGCCTCTCGCCCAGGCACCGGCGATTAAGGGGGCCGCGTGGTCGCCGTGGAAGAAGGTGGGCATGAAACCGCTGATTTCCCCGCGGTCGATCATCGAACGGATGACATCGCGGGTGACTTCGGGTTGCATCCACTCTAACAATACAAGCTTGTTGCGGTAGTCGTCCCAGAGGGAAGGGATGGTGTAGTAGTTGAAATCCTTGCGGACCTTCTCGCGGCGGTCGTTGGAGAACTCGCCGTTCACATCGCCGCGCAGGGCGGGCCAGAGGAATGAGCGGTAGAGGCAGGAATAGAAGAGGTTCTTCTGCTTCTCGGTGCCGCCTTTGATTTCGATTTTCGCGAGGAGTTTCTCCCAGGTTTGGCGGGCTTCGTTGCGGACGTCGGTGAAACTCTTGTTGCCGAGTTCTTTTTCGAGATTGAGCTTCGCGTTGTCCATGCTCACGAAGGACAGGCCAATGCGAATCTCTAACGAACCTTCGGATGTGGCGAAATCGACCACGGAAACGGGCCGTTGGTTTCCCTCAAGCCTGCGGATGCCGGTGACGCGGCGGTTTGCCACGGCGTGGAAGTAAACCTTGTCCCGCGCGTTCTGATAGCCCTGGAAGGCGAACTCGCCCGAAGGCTCGATGTGCCAGTCGTGGACGCGTTCGTTCGAGATGGCGAGATCGACGATGAGTTTCGCGTCCTTGTTTTCCGGATAGGTGTAGCGGTGGAATCCGGCGCGCGGCGTGGTGGTGAGCTCGGCCTTGATGCCATGGCGCTTGAGCAGGACCTGATAGAAACCGGGCGAGGCGGATTCGTCCGCGTGATCGAAGGGCGAGGCGAAGTCGTTGGGATCGACTTCTCCGGAA
>DAISZP010000009.1:0-30894 GCA_036824745.1 Luteolibacter sp. | reverse complement strand
GAACGAGCAGGGCGTGTAGCGCTGCGGCGGCGCAAAGACGGTGTCGGAAAAGGTGCCGTCGGACTTGATGGAGATGAGGGAGCCGGGATCTACGGCTTTGACCTGGTCGGCCTCGGCTTCAAACACGGTCATGAGAGGGACACGCTCGGAAGCGAAAGCGATGACGTCCTCGGTAACGAGCATGTGGCAGGGCCGGATGCCGCGGGGGTCGCGCATGACGAACATGTCGCCGTTTCCAATGACGCCGCAGATGGTGTAGCCGCCGTCCCAGGAGGCGGCGGATTCGGCAACGAGGCGCGGGACGTCGAGAGCGGCGGAGATTTTTTCCGGCATCTGCTCGCCAGGGACGCCTTGGTCGCGAAGGTGGCGGTAGAGATCGGTGTGGGCCTCATCGAGGTGGTAGCCGATTTCCTCAAGCACGGTCTGGGTATCGGTGCCAAAGATCGGATGCTGGCCGCGACCGATGAGAACCTCGTTGAGCTCGGCGGCGTTGGTCATGTTGAAATTCCCCATGACCATTAGGGTGCGTGTGGGCCAGTTGCTGCGCCGCAGATAAGGATGGCAGGAGCCTTCGTCGAATTCGCCGGACGTGCCGTACCGGAGATGGCCGACGAGGATTTCTCCCGCGAAGTCGAAGGCGCTCTTGACGCTCTCGGGGTCCTTGGGATCCAGGCGGCCCTTGCGTGCCATTTTGTAGAAGTTCTTGATCTCCTTGCGGAAAATCTCGGCAAGCGCGTCCTTTTCGATGCCGCGGCGGCGGTGGACGTAGGATTGGCCGAGGGGCATGTTGAGTTTCACACAACCGATGCCTGTGCCGTCCTGGCCGCGGTTGTGCTGCTTTTCCATGAGGAGAAAGAGCTTGTTCAGCCCCCAGAGGCAGGTGCCGTAGCGATCGTAGTAATAGGCCAGCGGCTTGCGGAGTCGCACGGCGGCGATTCCGCATTCGTGTTTGAGAAAGTCGCTCATGCTCGCGGGGATCTTAGCATCATTCGCCGGTCACGCGAACGCGGACGCCTTCCTGCGGAACCATGCGGCCCAGAACGGTGCCGCCGGGGCCGGCTTTCAACGCGGTCGGCACATCGGCCTCGGAAACGATGGCGACCCAGCCGATGCCCATGTTGAAGGTGTGGAAACGGTCCTCGGCATCGACGTGGGCGTAGAGTTTCTCGACACCGGGCATTTCCCAGCGGGGGATTTCAAGGTCGGCACCCATGCCACGGAAAAGGCGTTCGAGGTTCTCCGGGAGGCCGCCACCGGTGATATGGGCCATGGCCTTCGGTTTGACGCCGGACTTTTTCAAATCGCCGGTGACGTCGTGATAAAGCCGAGTGGGCTTGAGCCAGGCGGCGAGCTCTTCCTCGCTGACCTCGCCGGGAAACTCCTTGAGCACGCGGCGGACTAGAGACCAGCCGTTGGCGTGGATGCTGTCCGACGCGTAACCAACGAGCACGTCGCCCACGGCGAGCGTGGTAGGGTCGATGAGGTCGGATTTTTCAGCGCAGCCGATGCAGAAACCGGAGAGCTCAATCACATCCGCGGGGACGATGCCGGGCATTTCGGCGGTTTCGCCGCCGGCCAAGACGCAGTTGCAGGCTTCCAGGTAGTCCGCCATGCCGGCGATCAAGCGGGTGATTTTCTCATCGTCCAAAGCGGCGATGCCGATGTAGTCGAGGAACAACAAGGCGTCTCCACCCGTGGTGAGAATGTCGTTCACGCTCATCGCAACGAGGTCTTTGCCCGCCGTTTCAAGGAGATCGCGCTCCAGAAGGAGTTCCAATTTGGTCCCCACCCCATCGCAGCCGGTCATGATCACCGGTTGCTTGTAGGCGCTGAGGTCGTAACAGGCCGCGAAGAGCCCGAATGCGCCCAAGAGCTTCCGGTTTTGCTGCGTCCTGCGCACATGGGTGCCGATGTCTCCCACCAAGGCGGCCGCCTTGCGCGTATCCACCCCAGCCTGCTGGTAAGTTAGTTTTCCCGCCATATTCCGCTGCGCGGGTTCTACATGCCGACTCCCGCCCGTCACGAAGAAAAATCCTCAGCCGGGCGAAATCGTCCCAATTTGCTGAATCCCTTGAAATATCGGCATTCCGCCAAACTCGGGATTCATCTTTTCAAAAAACTCGACACACGAATCCTGAAAATGTTCAAAAAAAGATTGCCAAGGGCCTAAGATTTTCTTAATCCTCCGAAAGCTCGGCGTTGCCGATATTTAATTTTTCTTGATTACTTACGAAATATCCCTAGAAACCGCAGCCAATCCGATCCACGAAATATGAACCAAGTCCCACCCACCATCCATCTCGACTCCGGTCTGGAAATTGGTTACCGGGATCCGATCGCCCGCTTCGGGCAATCGGTGGAACTCACCGGTGGCACCCATTTCCTGCTGGCTCGCAACGGCCGGGGCAAAACCACCCTGCTTCGCACGATCGCCCGGACTCTCAAACCCGTGGCTGGAAACCTCCGCACGGAAGGCTTCACCCAATACTTGCCGGAGGATCTCCGGTTTGACCCTGAAATCACTCCCGGGATGCTCTTCCGGTCCCTGCTTCCGAAGGACCGCCTGACACAAGCCCTAGATCTTGCGGGACGTATCGAATTGGACGTGAAAAAGCCATATGGCCGCCTCTCCACCGGCAACCGCCGCAAGACCAACCTCATCATGGCGGAATTCTCGGTTCGCGAGGATCGTGGAAACATCCTTCTGCTCGATGAGCCATTCAGCGGTTTGGATGCCTTCGCCCGCCAAATTTTTGAGGAAATCTGGAAGGATTCCGCCGCCAATGTGCTGCGCCTCGTGAGCTGCCACCCGGACTACGACTCCATGGAGATGCCGAGCGCCCTGCTCATTGAAGGAAAAACGGCCCGTCACTTGAACGGGGGCCACCAAACCTGGAGCGAACTCAAGAGCCTTTTGAACTGAGCCATGAGACTCTTCCGACTCACATTTGCCACGATTCTCCAGCGCAAGGCCTGGGTGATCTGCGCTTTTGCGATCCTGGTTCTGCCATTCGTTCTACCATGGATCTCAAGTTCCACGGAAAAGCCGATTCTCGAACAACCCGCGCGCATCCTCGCGGCATGGAACACCCTGTGGATCACCACCATGGTGTGGGGACTCTTCACCGCGGCCCGCGAAGGCGAGAGCAACGCAAAAACCGGCATCGGCGAGTATTTCCAGACAACAGGACTGTCCGCCACACGCCAGTTGTTCGAAATCTGGCTGGCGGTAATCTGTTTCATCACTCCGATGGCTGTCGCCACCGCCTTGATCTGTCAATTCGGCGCGGGGCCGGCAGATCCCGCCGAACGCTCGATGTGGTGGGTGATGAACTTGCAATATGTTTCCCTCTTCCTGATGGTCGTCGCCCCCCTGCTGGCCTTGGCAACCGCTCTTGCTTCCAGATTCGGAGGGATCACCGGATTCGCCACCACTCTTTGCATCACACTCTATGGACTCTACGGAGTCGGATATTTGGATAACATGGTGAAGATTGAGGAAAACGCCCTCATCAAGAGTTTCCTGTTGTTTTCACCCCAATACCGCTTCGCCGGAGATCTCACTCAACGGTTCTGCCTCAAGAGCGGTCCGGTTCCCATGGATTCCTATTGGACCATGCTGCTCTACTTCGCCGGAATCCTGGCCGTTTTCGCCGGACTTTCCCGCCTCTGCTTCCGTTCCAAAACGACTGCCTGATTTCCCACCATGTCCTCGAGAAACACATCCATTGTGATCAACTCCTGCCTGATCGGCACGGGGCTGCTTGCCTGGGCGTATGCCGCGGGACCTCTGACATCCAATCGCGACATCGCATTGGCCCCGAATCCTCTGGGCATCAAACGCAGCCCCTACGGCGAGGTGTTCGCCATCGCCATGCAAGGCGGCATTGACCAAGCCTTTCATGAGGGAGTTATGGGAAACAATATCCGCGACCTTCATGATCTTGATCATGGTCACGGTGATTGCCATGGCCATGAGGACGGAGGCCAGAACGAGGTGCAGGATGCTCCCTCTCTGAAGATCAGGTTCCAGAACACCCTCACCTCACTCTCCAATCTTCCGCTGGTCCGCACAAATCCGAAACCGGCCGCCAAGGCACTTCGTTTCCAACTCCGCCGCAACGCCGAGGACAAACTACGTTTCGCATACGATCTGGATCCGTCGAACTACGCGAACTATGCCTCGCTTCACTTCTTCCTGACAGAACCCTCGGTCGGCACCCGCCCTGAACTCACCGATTCATCGCTCAAACTCGCGGAGGACACCATCGCCTACTGCCTCAAGGACCCTAACGATCCGCGTCCATCACTCACGGCGGCGGCGGCATGCACGAACGTATTGAGCCTGATGTTCGATGACCGTCGCAAGGCGGCTCCGAAGTACACCATTTCCCAGATGCGGGAATATCTCGTCCAGCTCGATCACTGCATTGCGCGTTATGATGACATCAGCTCGCGTTGGACTGAAGAAAAAAGCTGGGACCTGCTGTCACCCCAAAGAATCGCCGAATGTCAGGACCGCTCGGATTTCATCCGCAAGATCCGCGATGCCGCGGAAAAGACCATTCTGATCTTCGAAGGCAAGATCACCAATTCCCAAGCCTCCAACTGACCGTTTCTCCTAAATTATCATGTCCGTATTCACCGCCATATCAGAACCTCCTCCGCTTCCGGGCCAGTCCGCGGCAGCAGGACCGGTTCGATTTGCTCCGGGCATGAATGGTCGCGAACTGTTGGGCATCATCTTCCGCGTCTGCCGCGAACTGAAGGTTTCAGACATCCAGATGAGGACTTCGCGTCCGGTTTACATCCATACCAACAAGGGCATGGAAAAGCTGGATTTCCTGGGCATACTCTCCCCCGCTCATACGGATGAGATCCTCAAGGAACTCATTGCAAACCGCGAGAGCGGAAGCCACGGCTTCGGGCAGGAACACTCGATGGACCAACGCGTCGATGAAAAAATTCGCCTGGCCATCGCGGATTTCGCCGAACGCCGCGTGGCGGACTTTTCCTGCGACGGCGTTCCGATGGGCAACAACGGGGAACGCTCCGGACGCCTGCGTATCCAGGCCCACCTGAGTTCTTCCGGCCTCGGCATCACCTGCCGCATTCTCAACGATTACATCCCGGAACTCGAATCCCTCGGAATCGATCCGGACACCACCGAAACCCTCCGCCAAGGCGTGCTCAGACGCGCGGGACTCTGCTTGGTGACCGGGCCCACCGGTTCCGGCAAGTCCACCACTCTCGCTTCGCTCATCGATTGGTGCCGCCGCAATCATCCGAAACACATCGTGACGGTCGAAGATCCGATCGAATACCAATATCCGGATGACATGGACGATCCGGAATACCCGGGACGGCGCATACCCTCGCCCAGCATCGTGACCCAACAGGAAGTCGGCCGCGATGTCCACTCCTACAAACAAGGCCTCAAGGATGTTCTCCGCAAGGCTCCCCACATCATCCTGCTAGGGGAAATTCGTGATCGCGAGGCCATGGAAACCTGCATGGAGGCCGCACAAACGGGTCACCTCGTCCTTTCCACCCTGCATACCACCGGCGCGGTCAAGACCATCGGCCGTATCCTCGAACTCTATCCCAGGGAATCCCACACCGCGGTGCTCAGCCGCCTGGCGGAAATCCTCATCTTCATCCACTCCCAAGGCCTGCTCAACGGCGTCCAGCGCCGGGTGCTGACCTATGAGTTCCTGCAAAACAACGACGACTCCGTTTCAAGCGCCGTCGCCAATTACGATGGCGGTGCGAGATCGCTCGAAGACGTCATCCGCCGCGCGGGCAACATCGAGTGGGACTCGAATCTCCGCCGCCTGCTCAACCGCGGGCTCATCACTTACGACACTTTCTACAACGCCCGGATGAACAAGAATGACGACGAGCTCTGAGGCATTCCAACTTCAACCGCGCTACCCATCTCCGAGACTGCCAGACGACCACGAAGAACTCAGAAACTTCCAAAGCGCGAGGCTTTCTCACACCGCAAAGACACAACACACCCGATAAAAAAGAAAGAAAACACACTATGAAACTGACTAACACCCTGACCATGAAGCGCAAAGCCGGTATGACCCTCCTCGAATTGACGGTCGTCATCCTCGTTTTGCTCTCCCTCATCTCGATCCTCTTCGTCGGCGCCCGCGCCTGGAAGAAGGGTTCTGACCGTTCCGCGAACATCATGAATGTCCGCAACGTGCAACAAGCCGCCCGCGGTTACGAAAACACCAACCAGCTCAAGGTTGGCGACGATATCGTAAAGACCAAGCTGTTTGACGCCTCGACCGGTTACCTCAAGGAGCCCAAATCTCCGCTTGGTGCCACCTACACCTACTCGGAAAAGGTTGGTATTCCAAGTGCACTTTATATCACGAATCCGGCCGTGGACGGTGCCGACTACTGGTACACCGCTGCCGAAGTGACTGAAAAGTGCTCTGACTGGTAATCCAGTCCGCCGCTCCTGTTAGCAGGAGCGTCCATCCATCCACGGCCCGCCCGCTCCGGTGGGCGGGCCGTTTTCCCTTACATCCACCCGCCCTTCCGGATCACCCCCCAGTCCGCCATGCACCCTTGCCCCACAGTCCCTTGGCCACTCTCAGTCATCCGGCATCCATCAATGCCCTGCAACAGTTCAGACAGGCATGCTCGATCCTTGCGGATACCACGCGCGCGACCAATCCCGCTTGGTATCAGGAAGCGCTCGAACTGAACCATCAACTGCACATCCGTTCCGACGGAGCGCAGATTTCATCCTTTTACTTTGACCGGAAGAAGAATCAGTGGACGCCGGGACCGTCGATCAAACAGGAAAACGTCGAGGAGCCAGCGCAGCTCGAATCCCTTGTTGTGGAAGTGCTGCGGAACACCAAGGCCAGCGGAGCCACATCGCTCGGAGTCATTCTTCACGTGGCGGACGAATTCGCCACCACCGAGCTCAAGCCGGAATTGGACAATCCAGCCTCCCTGCCGGAGATCCGGGAAACCTCCTATCTCGACCCAGCTTCCATTCTTGAGGATTCCTCGATCATCGCCGATCAAGGTTCCTGGCGCGTGGTTCCCTACTCCGCCGCCGGCAGTGAGGTTATCGGAACCACGGTATCGCTCACCAAACAGCACTCAGCTCTCGTTTTCGCCTTCCGGCAATATGGAGAAAAGGAAAACTTCCCCATCATCACCCATGCATTGAGCGCGCCGCTCGTGACCATCATGGGACTCACCCAGGCGGTGAAACCCACGCCGGGCCGCTCCTTTGCCGCGATTCTCCAATATCCATGGTTCACCACCATGGCATTCTTCAATGAGCACGCGGACCTGCGACTCATCCGCACTCTCCAACACCGCGGGGTGCGCCGCGCCACCAATTTCCGGAACGCCCTGAACACCACCTGCGCGTCCCTGGAGTTTGTGGACCCAGATATTTTCCTCGTCCCCTTGGGACAAGAGATCGATACGACCCTCGAAGCCAACCTGCGGATCACCTTCACCACCTCTCGCGTGGAACAGGCAAGACTCCCCAAGGTCGAAGGACTTCCGGAGTGGGCGCCCGAACTCGTGTTTGCCACTACTCCCCCACCCGCATCCGCCGCCACCACGGACAGCCACAGCTTCACCATTCTCCGCGAGGAGAAATGGGCGCTTCAGGACTTCCTTCCGACTCCGAAGGACATCGTGGACATCTATCCGAACCGCTCAGAAATGAAATTGCTCCGGGCGCTCCGCCTGGCGCGGGTCGGCCTTGTTGCCATCGCCATTCTTTCCCTCGCATACATCAGTTTCGGAGTCATCGACCTGGTGCGCCGCCCCGAATGGTCCTTTGACCCGGTACAATCCGGAGTGATGAAAACCCATCTCTCCAAGCTGGATGCCGAACGCAAGAAACTCGATCATTGGAACAATCTTCTGGAAGACCGTTCCAAAGCATGGGTCGGCATGGAGTCCCTTTCCCGCATGTTCGGCGAAAATGCCGGAATGTTGGTGAAAAGCTATTCTCACACCGCGAAACCGGACAGCACGCCGGGACAGGCGAAAGTCGGCTTCGTCAAGGAATGGAAGATCACCGGCTTGGCACGGGACGAAGCCCTCGAATACCTCAACAACCTGAACACACGGGAAGGCATCAACGCCCACTTCGGTGAAATCGCCCGCCTAACCGGCAACTCCGCATACAATCCGACTTCCGGAAACCGGAACATCACGGTGAATGTCCGCACACAGGAAAACAACTCGTTCAAACCGGTCACCCCGGAGGAAATGAGCGTCGCGGATGAATCCACCTACCCCTTCACTTTTGACATGACCATCACCCAGCGCTTCGAAGCGACGGACCCGATGGCCATCACGGTCCCCAAAGCTCCCTGATTCATGAATCTCTATCGTCAATCCATCATCTTGTTCGGGATCGTCATTCCGATCGTTGTCGCCGGGGTGATCGTCGGCGCGGGCATCTTTCTCAAGTCAAAGATGGTCGCTTCTTATGACGACAAACAGAGCAACTTCAAGAAATACGAACAAGGACGGATCGCCGGCCTCCAAATCGAGGCTCAAGTCACCCGCCAGAGACAGCATTTGGACCGGTGGAAAGCACAACTTTCTGAGGAAACCGCGAGTGCCGTCGCCACCAACCTGCGCTCGATCATGGAGCATCTTCCCAGCAAGGAAATCCAGCAAACCGCATTCGAGAGGCCGGGGACTTCCAGCGGATTCGGAACTGCTGCGGCACAGACCTCTTCTCAGATCCGCATCGCGTTCCGCGGCACCTACAGGACCCTTCAACAAGCGTTTCTCGAACTCGAAACCAAAATGCCCCAACTGCAACTGCAGGAACTCAAGATGGATCCTTCTTCCACTCAATCCACCCTGATGAACCTGCAGGTCACCTACATCGCATGGGAAAACTGAACCTCGCCCTTCCCGTCCATCCGACTCCAATCCCCACGCAAATGACGCCGCACGCGACTCAAATGTTCAGGAGCAACCCCGACCACACGCGGAGGTCACGATTCCCCGTTGCCGGCACACAAGTCATTGCAGCGGCACTCGCCGCATTCCTCTATCAAACCGGACCCGCGGCTTCCCAGTCCGCGGGAAATTTCGGAGCCAAGCCGATTCCTGAGGCAAGTTCCCCGCAAAGTGCGAAGAAGCCGCTATCACCGGACTCCAAAGATACCGCACCCTCGGCCATTCTTCCCTCACGATTCGTTGGCGAAGCCGAATTCGATGCCTACATCCAGTCCCTCTCGACACAACTGTCGATGAAACGCCGTGAGACGGATCCGTTCGGTCAATATCAGGATCCGAATGCAAGGCCCGCACCCAAGGCCACTGTGGCCAAGACCGGAAACCGGGTGGTTCAACAACAGGCCACTCCGTTTCCCGAAATCATCAAGAAAATCAGTGTCAACGCGATCATGCCGCGGGAGAAAAAGTTCCTGATCGGCGCGAAAACCTACATTCAAGGCGGCACCCTTTCCATCATTCACCGCGGCAAGTCGATCCACGCCCGGATTCTCGCGGTAGGCTCCCGACAAATCGAGTTCAGCAATCCGGAGACAGGTGAAACCGCCACCCTCAAGATCGAGACCTTGCCCGTGGGGATGACCCAAGGCACCCACGGCATCACCGCCCCCGGCATGTCTTCGGATCTCCAGGACGTACCCATCAATCTTGACTCTGGAACCCCTTGATTCCCTTCGCCAGTCCACACCACCAGCCCGCCCTTACATGAAAGCCCCAAGATTCCTCACCTTCGCCACCGCGGTGCTAGCGGCTGGCCTTCTCCATGCCCAGAACCCGGCGGATCAGTTGATCGAGCCGGTGGTCGATGCCGTGGATTCCCGAGACGTCACTCCGGTCGCAGATCTTCCAGCAGCCCCTGCGGAGTCCACGCCCGCCCAAGAGGAGGAGCCATCGGATCTTCCACCACCCACGGACCAGCCATCTTCGCCCACCGCCCCACATGCCCCGTCGGGGGAAGCCGCGAAAACAGAGCCCTTCGCTCCCTTGGAACAGCAGAAACAGGAAATGCAGAAGTCCGATGAAGGTTACATCATCAAGGATGCTTCATTGAACGACATTTTCCAGTTTCTCGCCAAATCCGCCGGCCGCCAGTATTTCCATAACAGCAAGATCGCCGGACCGGACTTCCTGGTCACCGGCCACCTGAACGACGGGAACCCACTCCAACAGATGGAGGAGCTTTCCTTCATGTATGGCCTTTCCCTCCATACCAAGGGCAACACGATCTACGCGCTCACACAGGCACAGCTCAGCCAGCTGCCCAGCTCGGAATTCCACTATCAACTCCGCTATCTCAGGCCGACCGACATGGAGAAGATCGAAGAGATCATCAAACCCATGCTCAGCCCCGGAACGGGCATCGTGAAATTCGAGCCGAAAACAAACACGATCGTCATCATCGACACCGCCCACCGCATCGAGCAGGCGCGTGATCTGCTGCACGGCATCGACAAAGCAAAGGGGCAGATCATCGTCGAAACCAAAATCCTCCGCATCAACAGCACAGCCGCGGAACGCATGGGGGTCAACTGGTCCAGCTCCCTCGGCCAAGCCGGAGTTCCGCTCGCGGTTACCCGCGATCTGGGTTCGGTTTTCGGACTGCCGATGAACCTTACGAACATTCCAACCTCCCCGACCACTCCGGGCTTCAACGTTCCTGTCTCTGAAAATCTAGTTCTCAATCCAGCCCAGTTGAGCGGAGTTCTGCACGCGCTCGCCGAAGGAAACGTGGCGAGGCAGATCTCAAATCCGACCCTGATCACCGAAGACAACGAGCAGGCCACCATTTCCATCATCGATCGCGTGCCGATCATCACTTCCACGGTTCAACAAGGCTCCGGCACCTCCGGCAACATCACTACCGATGAAGTCCGCTATACGATCGATGAAAAGGACAAAACCATCGATGCCGATCCGGACAAACATCGCGAAATCGGCATATCATTGGTGGTGACTCCCACCCTGCTGCCTGATGGCACGGTTCGCATGAAAATGCGCCCGCGCTCGGCGCAAATCGTCGGCAGTGTCACCGGGGCGAGTGGAAACGTTTACCCGAAGGTCACGGAAGCGATGATCGAATCGCTGGCACGTGTCCCCAACGGATATTCACTGGTGGTCGGCGGCTTCTATGGAGCCACTGAAAACAATGACAAAACCAAGGTGCCGATCTTTGGAGACATTCCTGTGATGAACTTCTTCTTCAAGAGCAAGGAAGCCGTGAAGGAACGTTCGAGCCTGGTTTTCATCGTCACGCCCAAATCCTATCAACCCGCCAGCGGCGCAGCCACCAAGCTCGCCAGCAATCATATCCGCACGGTCACCGATTTGGAATGTGACTATGACTGGGTGGATCCCGAGAACCCCGGCCCAGCCCACCAACCCAACCTCAAAAGAACCATCCGCGGCCTGCAGCCGACCGAAGCCCCCTTCTACCCTCGCGCCGACGAGCCGACGGATCCCTTTTCCACAAAATCCACCAAAAGCACACAACCTCGTTTCGGCCGTGGCGGAAGGCGCTGATCCTTCCGCGTGATCGGAACATCCCCCTGCCCAAATGGTAACCACCGCGTCCAATCCGACACCCCAACTGCCTCCAGCTCATCCCGAAAGCCAACACCATCACCCCCATGATCGTGCGGCCCGAGGCGATGAGTGGGAATACGCGGAGGCATGTCTCCAACAAACCGCCGCCGCCTTGCATGAGTGCCGGGCTGCCAGCGTGGCGGAACTCAACCATGGCATCGCCGCCGCGCGCGAGTTCCACGCGATGGGAAAGCCCTCGGATCTGCTGGAAGTCATCGCTCGCATCCAAGGACACGATGAAGAGCACATCGGCCGGGCCATTCTCGATCTCAGCGCCAAGGTATCCATCGCCGTTTCACCCTATCCCCCGCTGATTCCTTTCGGAGGCAAGTTGATCGCTCCTTCCGCATTCTACGAATCCTTCGACCACATCCACCGGATCGCACGGGCGCTGCTCTCTCCGGTGATCTATGCGGAGGACACCGATGCGATCGGCACAGCATCCGCCAATCCGGTGGCATCGGCGATATTGGCGGAGGAAATCCGCAACTCGGTATTCCGCCGCTTTGGCATCCGGCCCTTTGTCACCATCGCGCGGCTGGACTATGAAAGTTGGACCTTCCTCTCACGGAAACACTTTGAGCTATGATTGAATTCGACGGCATCACCTTCAACGACCTGATCAGCCGGCGCATCATGGGCGAGTTGGCCAGTCATGATCCGAGCTATGCGGAGCTGGCCCAGGATCAGGTGCCCAACCGGGTGACTCGTTACAGTTTCATGGCAGCCGTGGCCCGAATCAACGGCCTTCCTTTCTTTCCGAAAGTGGCGGAGTTCTGTGATGGCAATCTTCATGCCACTTGCGACTCCACGGTGATGACCCGCGGATTCTTCGCCCCGCTCTGCATGTCCGGACCGGACAAAGTGATCGTCGCGGTGGCGAATCCCTGGAGCCCTCTCGCGGAAGAATACCTCGCGCCGCGGTTCCCGAATTTCGAAATCATCCGCATTGTCACGCTGGCATCGGAAATCAGCCGGGCGATTGAATCCATCGGCACCAACAACGGCCCGAGCCGTTCGGAACTGGAAGCCATCGATGTGGAGGACCTCGATGACGGCATCCACGACTTCGATGTCACCACCGACTACAGCGAACCGATGGCGCAGCTGATCGCGACCATCATGGCGGATTCCGTGAGATCACGCGCCTCGGACATTCACTTCAAGGTCGAGAAGGAAACTTTCTACTATGCGTTCCGGATTGATGGCGACATCGGTGACAAGGTGGAGATCCCGATGAAACTGAAGGACCGGTTGGACGCCTTCCTCCTGAATCTCATGAAACTGCCAACGGAAATCCGCAATACGGCTCCGGGCATTTCAGGACGCTTCACCATCTCCTATTTCCACCGACCGATCGACATCCGCTACGAACGGCACCGCACCTACCGCGGTTACCACGTGACCATGCGACTTCTGGACAAGAGCAACATCAACGTGACTCTTGGCAAGGGAACCCTCGCCTTCGATGACGAGACGATGTTCGCGCTCAACAAAGTGATGAAAATCCCCGCGGGGATCATCGTCATGTCCGGTCCTACCGGATCCGGCAAGTCCACGACTCTCAACGCCATCCTGCGTGAGTTGAACCGGCCGGAAGTGAACATCCTCACCCTGGAAAACCCGGTGGAGGACGAGGTTCCCGGCATCACCCACTGTGACTTGAAGAGCCCGAAGGAATTCAAGCCGATGATCGCATCCTTCATGCGTTCGGACCCGGACATCATTCTCATGGGCGAGGGGCGCGACCTTGAGTCGGCGGAACGCGCCATCGAAGCAGCGGTCACGGGGCACAAGGTTCTAACAACCATTCACACCCCGCGGGCCTCGCAGATCATCGAGCGTTTCGAGCAGCTCGGCATCGAGCGCTGGAAGATCGCGCAAACCCTGAAGGCGGCATGCGCGCAACGTCTCGTCAAACTCCTCTGCCCGTATTGCAAGGAGGCGACCAACGGCATCAATGAATTCGACCGCAAAACCTTCAGCCTGGACGCGACATGGGGCACGCTCCCGTTGTTTGTCGCGAAACAAGGCGGTTGCCAGGAATGCCGGAACAGCGGCTACAGCGGACGGACCGCCATCCTGGAGATCATTCCGATTTCCCCGAAGATTTCCGACATGCTTTCCAAGGGGGAAATGACTCCCTACGAACTTGAAGTGCGGGTCGCCGAGGAAGGCGTCCTGCCGAACCTCCGGCGAAGCGGCCTCCGGCTGCTCCGAGAAGGAAAAACCGACCTTGCCGCCGTGAGCAAGGTCATCGACATGACCTACACCGATGACTAGCGCAGCAGCCACCGCCAAACCATCTTCCAACCCGGCAGCAGCACCCAAAGCGCCGCCGAAAGGGCTTCTCGCCGCCCTGAACCAACCTGCGAAGATCAAAGAGTTCAAAAAGAAGGAACTCGTCGATCTCTTCCGCGGACTCGCCTCGATGCTCCGCGCGCAGATCAATACCAGCGACGCGCTGAAATACTACGCCCATGGACTTCCTAACAAAGGCATGGTGGACTCCCTGACAAAAATCCGCGAGGACATCGCCATGGGTGTCAACGTGCATGAGGCATTCCGCCGCAGCGGCCGTTTCAGCGAGACGGTCATCGGTCTCATCCAGGCCGGCTCAGATGCTGGCCAACTCCATCACGCGTTCAAATCCCTCGCGGAGCGACTCAAGACGGAGTTATACTTCACGAAACAACTCAAAAAAGCGACGGTCACTCCGGGCGTCATTATCGCGGTCCTGCTCGGCGCATTCATCACCTCGCAGGTGAAAATCGTCCCCCAGGTGGAGGAGATGTTGAATGGCGTGGGCGCGAAGCCGGACGGCATGACGGCGATCTCATTCAAAGTCGCTCACTTCACCCAAGCGGTCTGGCCGATGGTGGTCGGCGCGCTGATCGCCATCGGCATCACAATCTCCCAGTCCTCGAAGGTGAGAAACATCATTCTGGGCTTCGGGATGTCGCGCTGGCGCTTGCTTCGCCTGCTGATCATGAGCATCCGCCAGATGACCTTCATCTCGACGATTCACCTGCTCCACGCCAACGGAATCAATTTGGCGAAGTCCATCCGGGTTTCGGCAAACAGCGTGAAAAGCACACCCTTCTACAAGGAGCTGCGCGATGCCGCGGACAAGTATGAGCTTTCCGGCGTCCCCCTTTCCACCGCGTTCGCCAAATACACTTCGGTGGACGCACAGGTGACCCACATGCTGGCCATCGGCGAGAAGTCCGCTTCGCTCGACGCACAGTTGGAAATGCTGTCATTGATGTATGAGGAGGATTCCGAGAACCACATGACGGCCTTCTCCGCGACGGTCAGCTTCATCGTTCTCATCATCGCGGTGATGTTGATCGGAGCGGTTTTCGTCGGAACCTTCCTGCCGATCTTCCTCATGGGTCCGAAGATGATGCAGGCGGCCGGTTGATCCCCGCGCCCCATCCGAATATTCAAACCAGATACCACCATGCAACTCACCCGATTCGACCGCTGGCTGCGCGCGAAGTTCGTGTATGTGACGCAGATCCAGACCCTCAGTTATCCTGAAAACATTCCTCCCGGCATCCGTTTCATCGAGCAGGCGGAATCTCCCGGCAAGCGCTATAAGCACATGTTCATCGCTTCAAGTGAGAAGGCCGCCAACCAGTTCATCGACCAACTCAAGAACAACAGCCAGATGTACACGACCCAGGTGGTGGACCGGGACGCTTGGTATGTTCCCTTCATCGCACCCAAGGACAAATCCCTCACCTGGTGGCTATTCTCGATGACCTTGTACGCCACAGCCGCGTTTTTCATTCTCCTCTACCTCAAGGGACTGGTTCAGGACCCCGAATTCCGGGCGAATTTCGCTGAAGCCGTTGAAATTTTCAAAGGTTGACCATCAACCATTTCCGACTGGTCAAAACCTTCAAGATCCATTAACCAATCCAAGTCATGAAAGTGGCACGCCGTTACCCATCGAAACAAGACGCTTTCACCCTGCTGGAAATGTCCATGGTGATTCTTGTCATGCTCACGCTGGTGAGCTCGGGGCTTGTTGTGAACCGCCAGATGACCTCGTGGCGGCTTGGTCGCGAAGCGGGTGAAACCCTGCGGACCGTCTACTCGGCCCAGCGCATGTTCCTCTCCGACAACCCGACTCGCACGGTGGCATCGATCGTCGCCGCGGACATCGTCCCCTACCTTCCCAGTGGTGCCGCGACTCTTCCGACAGTGAAGTCGCTGACCAACACCAACCTCAGTATCATTGTCAACGTGACTCCCCCCGTCGTAAACGCCGGATCCGGCACCGCCTATGATCCATCCGGCAAGTCGAATGATTCCTTATGGGACGTGGGAGAATAACACTTTCGTTGATTACCGCCATTTTTCTGCCGCTCGGTCTTGCCGCTGCGGATGAGTTCAAACACGTCGGTGACTTCCTGCTGAAGTCGCATTTCAAGGTCACCGGGGACAAGCTCACGCCGATCCCCATCAAGCCGATCCACTTCCGGGTCTATTCGGACGGCACCCGGGTGAAAGTCGCCGCGGAGGGAAACGATGAATCGCACACCATGTTCACGATTTATCGCTCCGATGGCATCGGCAGGCAGCGGTCAGGCCGGGGTGCCTTGGAAGTGATTCCCGGCTTGCAGGCAACGAGCCAGACCGGTGGAGTGCTGCGGCACCTGCGCCTGACGCGGGAATCCATGACCATCACCACCTTCCCCGGCGTTTCCGATCAGACCACCGTCAACTATGCCGTGGCCGCCGAGCCGACTCCGCCCGCCTCCGCATCCAAACAGCCGGATCCAGAAGAAAAACCGGAAAACAAAGCACCGGCCCCCAAACAACCATGAAACCTCTACCCGCACAGAAAATCGCCGGCACGCGGACGCCCCAGGAAGACATGCCCTCGTTGCCCACCGGCTTGAGCGCTGCCTCCGGTTCATTCTCGAAAACCAACCGGCGCGCCGCCTCCAGCCCCGTGCAACGCGCATACCCTTGGCTGCTCATGGCGAGCACCCTCATGGCTGGAACCTTCTGCCTCCTCTACATCACCAAGCCCGTCATCGTCGCCGCGGGGAACAAGGAAACCACCGCCGCCAAACCGGAAACCCGGTCCGCCCCGGCAAGCAATCCAGCCAGCACCAAGTCCGTCAGCCTCCTGCCCGACAAAGATCGCCTGCCTGGCGATTCCAACAACCCGGCCCCCATCAACACCTCGCCTGCGAATCCCCGGAGGTCCATTCTTCCCCCGTCCCACGCGACGAATTTCGAGGAAACCAACCTCCGCATCCAGCACATCCTCACCGCTGAAGCGCCCGGCGGCCATGTGGATCGCATCGATCTCGAAGTCCCCGTTCTCTATCAGAGCCGCAGCCTCCGCTGGACTCCTGACGAAGTCGCCCAGGCACGCGACCTGCTTGCCCGCTTGATGGACTATCAGGAAAAATCCCAGTCCATGCGCGCGGAGGGCATGCAATTGCTTGATGCCTGGAACCGCCTCATCGGCGAGTCACTTCCCGCCCACGATCTCCGCGCGGACAGCCCGTCGTTGCCCGCCAATCAAGTGGACACCGCGGAAAGTCCCCGCCTCGCGGATTCACTCTCCAACGGCTCCATCCAAATCCAACCTTCCGGAAAATGAAGTCCCGCACCCTCATCACCGCGTTCAGCTTGCTCGCTCCCGTTTGGGCCAGCGCCCAGAACATGTCGCCGGAACCACCGGACGACCCGGTCCAACAGGCGATCCAGGAGTTCAACGAAAAGACTTCCCGCAAAGCGAACGAAGTCACCGTGGACCTCACCAAGGACGATGCCGCGCCAGAAACACAAACCGGCGCTCAGGAAAACACCTCCGCGCCTGAGGAAAAACCAGTGCTCGTCACCGGCAAGCCGCCCGAAGGCTCCGAACTCATCAAGGAAGCCTCTGCGGAACCCCAACCCGCCGAAACTCCAGCCGCCCAGTCCCCAACACCGCCCCCCCAGAAGGGCATGGCGGTCCGGGTTGAAAAACTCCAGTCCGGCTCCGGCTCCGTGGATCCCGCCAAAATCGAAATCCTCGCCCCCTTTCCTGCCAAACCCATTTCGGCACCACCCTCCGGGTGGCGGCTGGAAGACTCGGAGAACGCCCCTCCCTTCACCCGCGAGGTAGAGCTCGCCCCGGGAAGGAAATACACGCTCACGGTGAAGCCTCATGTCCTCGTGCCGGATGCGGACGGAGTGAACGCCTTCACCGTCATGGAGCCCGGTTACAATCCCGCGCTCGGCTACAGCCAGGAGTCCACCGTCGGCGCGGTCCTGTCCCGATCCATCCAGCAGCACGATGAAGATTCCAAACAACTTGGCGTGGTCGTCGATCACCTCCAACAACTCCTCGCTTCCCTTCCCAAGCCGGAACCACAAGACGCACCCGTGGCGGAACCCGTGAAAACCATCAACCATCCAAAACGATGAAATCCTCCACCATTCCCGTGATCTGCGGCATTTCCCTGGCCGCCGCTTCCGCCGCTGGAATCAGCCATTGGTGGTCCGTGCGGCAGTTCGTCGCCGCGGTGGACGCCGGCGTTCCTGTGAAAATCCAGTCCGCTCCTGCCGTCATCAGCCCGGTGAAACCTCAGCCCGCCCCGAGCAAGGCCGCGCCGGCACAGGCTCCTGTCCTCGCCGATGCCAAGGCGCCGGCTTCCCGCCCCGTCACACTCGATTCCCACGAAAAGGCCTTCTTCGAGGCGCTCACCGCCAAAATCGAAAACCTTGAAAACCGCAACCGCGATCTGCTGGACCAGGTCGCCGAGACCAACCGCGATCTCATGAAACTCGAATTCCGAGTGGACACCCACTCGGAACAATTCCGCCCGCTGCCCGTCAGCGAGGACCGCGAGGACACCAGCTTCGACGACTCACCCGGAGTGCTTCCGCCCCGTGCCGAGCCCGTGATGCTGCCCACGCAATAATCCCCCGCGGGCCCTTCCGGATTTGACACGCCTGCCAAGGGAGTGAATTTCCCGGTGATCCACACCGTCGGAATCCAAGTCATGCCCGCACGCCCCCTTGTCCTTCTGCTTTGCGCCCTCGGCGCGGCATCCGCCGATCCTGCTTGGAAACAGGAACTCACTCCCGCCACCCCCGGCGATCACGCGCCTCTTCCCTCCTGCTCGCTGGACCTCATCCTGAGCTGGAAGGGCATGGTGAACTCCGGCCGCATCCACATGGACGTGGCCCCGCAGGATGTCAAAAAACCGGGGAAATACGTCATCCGCTCCAATGCATCCAGCCTCGGAGCCGCGTCCACCCTCTTTCCCTATCAGAACCACTTCTGGTCGGAGCTCGATCCCGTCACGATGATGCCCGGCTACTTCCATGCCGTGGAAAAGGACAACAAGGAAACCGTCACCACCACCACACGGCACTTCCCGGACCGGGTGGAAACCACCGAGATCACAAAGCCTAACAGCAGAGGCGCGGAGGCGAAACAGGAACGTGTGTTCCGCTTCTCACCCACCCACGACATCTTCTCCGCCATGATGCACATCCGCAGCCAGAAGCTGGAAAACGGCGATCGCATCAATATCGTCGTCCATCCCTTCGGCACTCCCTATCTGCTGCGCGCCAAGGTCATCGGCCGCGAGAAACACATGGACCGCGACGCCATCCGTATGAGCGTCGGCATGCGCAAGATCGACCGCAAGACCCTGGAGTTGAAGCCCTACCAGAAACTCACCAGCGACGCCACCCTCTGGCTCAGCGATGATGAGAACCGCATCCCCATCGAGTTCCGCGCCGCCGTGTTCATCGGGGATGTCCGCGCCACCCTCACCAGTTTCAAGAAACACTGAAGCCCGCATCCCACTTCATGCCCATGCTCCTTCGTCTGCTCGCCGTCCTCTCCATCACGCTGGCCTCCGCCCTCGGCTTCACCCTTCCCTCCACCTCCACGCAATGCCTCGTCGGCATCGCGGACTCGTGGGACAGCTCCCACGCCACGCTCACCTTCTATCAGAAATCCGGCGGCCGCTGGATCGCCGAGGGCGCGCCATGGAAAGCCCGCCTCGGAAAAAGCGGACTCGTCTGGGGATCCGGCCTGAATCCCCCGCCATCGGGAGCCTCCACGAAGAAAGAAGGAGACTGGCGTTCTCCCGCCGGCGTCTTCTCGCTGGGCGGCGTCTGGGGATACGATGCGAAGATCCGGAAAAACCCCGCACTGCCCTACCGCAGGATCACCCCGCGTGACCTCTGGGTGGAAGACCCCGCCTCGCCGCACTACAATAAGAATCTCATCCTCGATCACGACCCCTCCACCGCTTGGGAGAAGAAACAACAGATGAAGCAGGACGATCCGGCGCACGCCCTCAAACTCTTCATCGCCCACAACGCCCCGCCCAAAGTCGTCCCCGGCGCGGGTTCCTCCATCTTCTTCCACATCTGGCGCGGCGGCGGCACCAAACCCACCGCGGGCTGCACCACCATGGACGAGGCGAAACTCCGCGATCTCATCGCCAAACTCGATCCCGCCAAACGCCCCCTCTACGTCCTCCTGCCCAAAGCGGAATACGAAAAATACCGCGCTTCCTGGAAACTCCCCTGATTTCCCAATCTCGGAATCCCCTTGCCAGCCATGCCAGCGGGAAGCTACCAAAAGCCGCCCCGGCAACATCCCGGGCCTGTAGCTCAGCGGTTAGAGCAGGGGACTCATAATCCCTTGGTCCAGGGTTCAAATCCCTGCGGGCCCACCACCTCAAATCCACAAAAACATTACACATCAATGCTTTATGGGGAAATTTAGGGGAATTTGTTTTGGTTAATTTTGGTCATTTTTGGCCGCTTTCGGGTGTTTTAGGGGGACTAAAGTTGCAACAAAGTCACAACGCCTCTACACGACATCAATCATTCCACACCGGACCGGCGGAGGATTAATCTACACCCCGAAGTCAAAGAATCTCAGTTGTTGCAGACGAAAATAATCGGGACCGAGGTGAGCTGGATTTCTGGACCACCAACCACCTGAAGCTTTTCCTTCTCCATTTTGCTGACTTTTCCTGCTTGTCCGGCAGCGTAACGCTTTTCCTCGTTGGCGCCAAATTCCTGAAATCCCTCCCCAATCTCCTTCGTGTGCCCAGCTTCTTCGAGCAGCCTCTCCAGCACCGAATCGGCCACATCGTTGATGGACCAGTCTCCCGGCCCCCGACCTTGGGCGTCCAAGGCCTTCCTTTCGGCTTTCTTCAGCTCTTGGATTGTTGGCGCACAACCCTGCTTTCCAAGCCGCTCGAAGGCCTTCTGTGACCTCCTCCATGCGCGAAGTCCGGGCCCCGAACTGTTCAGATTCATAGCCATGCGCCGATAGCGGGACCGTTCCTTCCCTTTACCCTTCTGGGGAAAAAATCAGGGTGATCAAGTCAAGCCCCCAAAACGACATTGGAAAAACCGCTGCATCTCCCCCCCCCCGCAAAAAAGTCTCCTTCCGCCTCCCAAGAACGAGCCTCATAACCGTGTTTGCCGGTTTCGATTACCAACTTGGGCGCAAACCATTGCATGAATGACATTTCTGAACAAATGGCTTGCCGAATTTCTCCCTGCGTCGGTAAGAAAATTACCAATGAAAATTTTTGCTGTTTTTCGTACAAAGGCTCCCTCTAACCGGACCAAGTCATTGTTACCCTCGTCGCCGCTGATTTACAGCATTCTGTCGATAGCTTTGCCATTCAATTTCGCGATGGCGGACACCCAAACGATACAATTGTTGCCGGGCGTAAACCTCATTTCCTTCACCGTCCAGCCGACAAATCCTTCCCCGTCGGCGGTATTTGGAACCTTGGGCAATGGCTTTGTCGAGGCGTCGACCTTCGACAACCAGACAAAAATCTGGACCACTTTCCGTAATCCTTCGCTCTCTGACGCGACAACATCAAACGTTCTTCCTGGACTCACGATGCCACCGGTCTCTCCAGGCCGCGGCTATTCCGTTCGGATGAGCGCGGCCGCAACATTGACCGTCAATGGGACAACGCCGGCAGCCCCTTCGGTCACACTCTATCCGGGTCTGAACTTTGTCGGATTCCCACTGCCCTCGACCGCTCCATCAGTGGTTGGAGTCGAAGACATTCTGAACGGTCCGCAATACCGGTTCGAACGCTTGTTTCAGTGGAGTTCACCTGCCTACGCCTCTTTCACAAACAATGGCATCAGCGATGACTCCGTATTCTTGTTCGAAAAACAGCGTGCTTACTGGGTCGAGTCCACGTCGTCCTCCAATCAGATTTGGACTCCTCAGGTTGCTCAACCACCTCTCGTCTACGTAGATCGCGGCAACGCTATGGTTGTCGAAGCGCCCATTCCCGAATCAGTTACCCCACTAACTGCCAATGTCCCGGTGCGCCTGACGAGAACCTTTGTCGGCACTTTCGGCTTCCTCGTTACCGGAACGGCCCATCCCAACACGGACTTTTCAATTTCGTCCATCTCTCCGACCAACAGTGTTGGCAACGTCGCTGTAAACGCGGTTGCAAGCACCTATTCGATTCCTGTTTCGATTCTACAAAAGCCACGAATCCAGACAAACGCCAGCGTGTTCATCACGCTCCGCCGGCCTGTCGAGACGCCGAAAGTCGCGGACTCGGGAACGCTTCCCCAGGTCGCCCATATCAAAATCACCGACGGAATGAATGGAATCTACGAGGGCTTCATGGAAGGCAGCTCGGCTACCACCACGCTCAACGGCCAGAATTTTAGGATCGCCCTTCGGTCCAACGGACAAGCGATCTTTGATCCGGGCGATGGCGGTTTGATTTCGTCCCGATTCACTCTCCCTTATACCCTTTCCGGAGACGTTCCACAGTTTTCCGGCAGCGCCACTGTCTCACTCGCCACTTCCGCCGCCCTCGGACGCACCGTCACGGTCCTGATCACCCCTGCTCAGACCGTGTCACTCGACGCGACTCCGTCCTCGGTGCCGTCATTCGAAGTGCCGTTGAACCTGAACTTCTCGAACCTCACCGGATCAGGCTCCTTCCAAACCACCTCAAAAATAACGCTTACCCAGGCGGACCCCGCACTCTGAATCAGCCCCCTCGCTCATACACGCCATGAATTCGAATTTTCCCTCCCGCCTCTCAGCCCATTTGGCTGCATTAGTCTTTGGAATCTCCCTAACCGCACTGAATGCGGGAGAGCGCTTCCACCTCGAACCGCTCATGCCGAGCCAAAGCCCCTCTTTTGCTGCCGCTGCCCCGTCTGTCTCGGGCGGAAATGTGGCAAATTACCCCAACGCGGCTGGGAGCATTCCCAAGGACTCATCCAGCCAGTTCTTCCTCGCCGAATCCTCCTTCGGATACTGTGGGCCCACTTCGGAAGGAGGTGTGAGTACTCGCACAGAACTGAATTCCGCCGCTTCATCCGTGCTGGCCGCCGGGACTTTCTACAAAACCACCGGCGTTCCGGGGAACTGGCAGATCGTGTTCCCCGGGGTGGTCGATGTCGCGACGGGTGGGCAAGCTCCCGGCACTCAGAATTTCAACGCGACTCAAGTCCAGGCTGCGGTGGACTACTTCCGAGCGGTTGCTCTGGCCTATCCAAACGACCTCCAGGCCAAGATCAATTTCATCAATGCTGTGCGTGACCTGATGGTCCCTTACACCTACGCGGGCAATAACGCCTTTGCGCGAGCGACCAAGGAACGCATCATCAATGGCCCCAACGATGTCCCATCGGTTCCTGGAGAGGAGCAAGGAAACCCAACAGCTACCGACCGTGAGGATGCAACCCTACAAAACGCATCCGGAATGTATGAGATCGCCATTTCGACATTCGTGGAGATGACAGGAATTGGGGACAATCTTGCGGCAGCTTTTCCTTCAGTCCTCCCACCAGGGGTCACCGAGGCCAGCCAGATCGCGATCCAGCTGCGCGACTCGCAACGCTCTCTGTGTTCTGCATTCGCAAGGTCGATGGGCTACAAAGGGGAGACCCTGCTGCGTTCCTATCAGCTCAAGTATTTCAAGGGCTATGCTGCGCCCACCCTCTCCGCCCCCGTTCCCATGGGAAGCTTGATCAGCGCGATCAACCAAGACGTCCAAAACATGGATTACCGTCTCCTGAGCAGCAGTGTCTTGGAGTCCAATCCCTGGTTCCCTTCGGCTGAGTTCGCCCCGGCCCGCTCCTTCGCCGGAAATCTTCGTGACCTCCGGAATGCAGTTCAGGAAGCGTCCCTCACATTCACGGGGCTGGATGCTTCCCTCAGCATCAAGTCGAACGCCTACGGACCGGAATACATACCGTTCTTCTTCGACCCCGGCATTCTCAGCAATCCCACGACATTCAAAGGGCTGATCGACTTTGCCAAACCGCTCGCCCTTTCCTCAGTGGATTCAGACACCATTGCAAATGGTTCGATTGGACAGCTTGACACAAATCTTCAGTCATTTGCTCAGCGGCAGAACGAGATCAACGATCAGTTCAATTCCCAGCTCGGACAACTGTGTGGATACAAAACGGAGACCATCAATGGAGTGCCTACACTTGTGCCTGATATTGATGGTGCCATTCTCCCCCCGGAACAACGTCCGGGTTGGAAAAACCGAGTCATCGCCGAGCAGGGCGAAATCGGATTGCAGTGGCTTGAGATCGACGCTGCCGAACAAGGAATGGAAAAGGCTCTTCTCGATTTGGAAAATGTGATCAAACTGATCGACCAGAAGACAGCCACATGGCAACTGATTAAGGACAGTCGGCAGGACATGATTCAAAACGTGATCCTCGCGACGGGTGAAAAGGTGGATCAATTGAACAAGGACACAATTGAGGCAAAAACCAAGTTTGCGGAGTATCAGGCAAGGTTGGCGAAAAAAAAGAAAAAACGAGGGCTTTTCGGCGCGATCTTTCAATCTCTACCAAGCATTATCACAAATGTGGCGGCGATTGTAAGCGCGCCCTACACTGGTGGCGCAAGCCTGCTGGCACTTGCTCAAAATGCAGTTGATCTTGTTGGTAATAATGTCGTGGACCTGGCCTTAACTGCTGGAGGCATAGCGGATGCTTACTCAGGCGCTGGTGCAGCAATCAAGGAATTACGCACACAAGCCGATCTTGAACGCCGCCTCGGAGAAATCAACGCCAAGAAAGAAGAACTCGCCTACCTTGAAAAAGCCGGCATGCAGTTCCAACAGATCGAAGAGGACGGCTATCGCACCGAAGAAGCGGTAAGCGCCCTCATGCTGGAGGCAAAGTCAGCCGAGTTGCAGATCGAGATGGCGGAACTTCGCGTGGACCGCGAATACACCAAACTTTCTACGATGCTCAATCGGGTATCCTACCTGATGCAGCAACACGCGGCTTCCTACAGTCTCGTGAATACCAACCCTCTCAACAGCCCCGATTTCCGCATCATCCGGGATCGCGCGGTGCGCGAAGCGGAAGAGCGCTTCCTTTTCGCCCAAGAGTGGGCGTTTCTGACGGGGCGGGCCGCCAGCTATGTGGCTCTTGGTTCTACACGTCGCAACAATATCGATTCCATCAACTCCGAAATTCGCAAGGCTCGCACGGGTCGTCGGCTCAATTACCTGCTGGATCGGCTCCAGGCAGAAATGAATTTTGTGACCATTGACCTCGGCGCGAGGACCCAAAGCATTCCGACCGTGGTCAGTCTCCGGGATTACATCTACCAGCACAACAATGTAATCCGAACCGCCAATGGCGAGATCGACGCAACCTTCAATTTCCCTTGGGAGGCCCAGTCGATCACTACCAACGGGGTCACTGCGGCCGGAGCCACGCAGACCTTTAGCGACGATGCTTGGAAAGCCTTTCTACGGGCCAATACCTCACTTGACCCGGTTACCCGGATTGCGAGTTTGAAGCTTCCCTTCAGATTGACCTTCAATCGCTGGGCGGATTTGGATAGTCCATCCAACATTGTCGATCCGAACGATTTCTTCAGCTACTTTGATCGTCTTGAAAACCCCCTTTTCACGGCCACCCAATATGGCTCGGTCATCTTCTACTCGGATACAAAACCAGAGGCCTTTGGCGTTCGAATTGACATTCTGGGAGCCAACATCACTGGCATCGGAAGTGGTGGAACCACCGTCACAGCCACACTATCGCCGGAAGGCGCCTCCTATGTCCGCCAGCGGGGCTACACGGCCGATCCCAATGGTCTCCAGAACCTCGTTTTCCAGTTCGGCAGGGACAAGCGTGCCGCAACCATCCAAGCCTCGGTGAATGGGACCCCCGCCAACTTGCGAAATCCTCAATTGCACGAACGGAGTCCGGCCAATGATCGTTGGGTCTTGACCATCTCGAACGACACCCAGTCGAACCGCAATCTTCTCAACCAACTTGATAAGATCCGGGATATTCGGGTGTCCTTTGCGTTGAGTTCCTACGCCGAGCAATAGTCATGGCGCATAAACTCATCCTCCCCCAATTCGTCCCGGCCTCATGAAGTTCCTGATTCTACTGCTCGCTCTGTCCGTTTGCGGCTTCTCACAGAATGTTCCTCCATTGGTCACTTACCAGGGCCGCCTGACCGATGCGAACGGCAATCCGGCCCCGGATGGCACTGGCTACGAGATTGAAATTCGTCTGTGGTCTGCCGCCATAGGAGGTGCCGCGCCTGTCTGGGGCGCTCGCTATTCCGGAGTTCCAGTGAAACAAGGAGGCTTGAATGTCATCCTCGGCTCAAGCTCTGGAATTCCGATCAATGGAGCGGTGACGGCGGATCTCGCGACCGCCTTCAACAACACCAATCTTTTCCTTGGAATGACCGTGACCAAGGGCGTGATGGGTGCACCTATCGCGAATCCATCGGAGATTTTGCCTCGGCAGCAATGGATGACCTCGCCGTTTGCTTTTCGAGCGAACTTAGCAGGATTTGCCCAAACCATTGGAGACAATTCAGTGACTGGTGCGAAAATCGTTGATGGTGCCGTTTCTTCCGCAAAAATCGCAAATGGATCGGTTACCACCGAGAAAATCCCAGTCGCTTCGATTCCACCCAGCAAACTCAACCCTTCATTCATTGTTCTGTCGGAACAATTGCCTTCGGGAACCCAGCCTCAAACAGGCGTCCGTGGGTGGCAGGTCAGAACATTGAATACCATTGAATCAGTTTCTGGAGACAACTTCGGATTCAGCAATGAGGCGGACACGATTGCGTTGACGCCAGGAACCTACGAATTGAGTGCCCAGGTGCCGTTTCTGTGCATCTGGGGCAAGAACAACTCATTCACCTACGGTTCCATGCACCGGTCTGCCCTGAAGCGAATGAGCAGCGGGGAGTTAATCGGCCTGACTTCCAGTCATGCTCTGGAACAGCAGTATCATTCGTATCTGGAGGCTTCAGCTGCCGGAGCAATGCAGGTCTCTGCGATCTTCACTGTGACTCAGACAGAGAGTTTCCAGTTGGTTCACTACATCAGGGAACTAGTGAACTCCAGTTCCAATGGTTCCGACGGACAGCCTTCAAGCTGGGGGTTGTGCGGTAAGGCAGCGTCAGTCCCAAACACGTCGGAGATCTATTCAAGGGTCACCATCAAGGCTCTCAAATGATCTCTTGCTGGCATGGTCATACAAAACGACTCGTCCCCCACCAAGTTTGGTTGGGTATCACGACCATTCTTTTGTTGGGAGGCCAAACCACTAACGGCGGTGTCGACAAGTCCGGCGTCTCCCCCTCCAAAATCTCCCTCCCCACCGGACCAGGCTCCATCGACGGACTTGGCGAGTCCTTCGAAGCCCAGCTCAATACTGGCACCTTCACATACTCCATTCCCATCGAGCTTCCCAAAGTCCGTGGCGAAGCCGCACCATCACTCTCACTCGCCTACAATTCCGGCAACGGCAACGGCTCCTGCGGCATGGGCTGGAAACTTGACGTTCCGCGCCTTCAACGACAGACCGACAAGGGCCTCCCTAGGTATGTGGCGGGAGACACCATCATCGACTCCACGGGCGAAGAACTGGTGAAACTCGCGGACGGTGCCTACCGTAGCGAGAACGAGGGCAAGTCCGTCCGCTTCGAGTGGCAGACCAACGACTCATGGATTGCCCGCCTCCCCGACGGCAGCGTGATGGTCTTGGGCGGATCCGCAAATGCCCGCCTCGCCGGTCCATCCGGCACCTTCGCTTGGCAAATCTCCAGTCTCACCGATACCAACGGCAACCAAGCCACCTACACCTACCAGCAAGACAACGGCCAAATCTACCTTTCCTCCGTCACCGTAGGCCTTCACACAAGCCTGCCATCCGAGACCCTCACCGCCTCCTTCGCCTACAGTGCCGGACGGCCCGACCCGATTCTCGACTACCGGCCCGGTTTCCGCTCCGAAACGAGGTTGAGACTCAACGAAATCACCATCTCGCACGGCACCCGCCGTCTCGCTGCCTATCGTGTGGGCTACGACCCGAGCGCTCGCGTGAGCCTGTTGAAGAGCATCACCATGTTCGGCGATCAGCGCAGTTCCCTCGGCACCAACGCTGCGGCAAACGTCGATTTCCTGCCACCCCATCGCTTCGACTACAGCCCATCCGAGTTCGCCAACAGCTCCCGAATGGTCAGCGTGACCAACGTCCCCGGCTACAATCTGGCGGCAAACCAAATGGAGTTCACCGACGTCAATGCCGACGCGCTGCCGGATCTCGTCGTATTCGACCAGAACGACGGTCAATATCTCACGGCTTTGAACAGGGGTGAAGGGAACGCCTGGGGTAACCTCCAGATCGTCCAGAACTCACCCTTCGCCCCACTCAGCGTCAATGGCACCCAATTCGCCGACCTCCGGGGCGATGGCAAGACCCGCCTGCTCGTCGAAGACGACACCACCTTCAATTTCCGCTCCTTCGAAACGCCTGTCCGTTTCAGCAACTCCACCGTTTTCGACATCCCCGGCAGCTTCGATTTCGACAGCCCGAACGTCCGCTTCATCGACATCAACAACGACAAGGCGATGGACCTCATCTTGACCGATGGCGCAGGGCATTTCGACTACCTCATCAACCGCCAAGCCCAGGGTCTTCCCAACTACGTCTTTCCCAATCCACCACCGGCTCCCGACTCGATTTCATTTTCAGACGGATGGCAGCTAGCCGATGTCAACGGCGACCGCCTGACCGACCTCGTCAAGCCGGGAACCCAGGAGCAAGGCGGCTATGCTGTCCATTACTCCCTGGGTTGGGGAAATTTCAGCACCCGTCTGATCATGGCAAACGGCCCTCGCGAGTCCGACCTCGGTTCGCGAGGCGTGTCTGGCCTCTCCGCCATCGACGCCAACCAGGACGGCTGGAGCGACTGCATCTACGTGGACTACGAGGTCGTGAAAATCTGGCTGAATGACGGCGGCACCGGATTCTCAGCCCCCATCACCATCAGCGGCCCGCAGATCCCCGCCTACGAAGAAGGCATCACCGCAATTCGCTTCGCCGACATCAATGGCAACGGCTCCACCGACATCGTCTGGAGCCGCTCAGACGGCAGCGCCGCTCAGAGACTCCAATATCTCGAATTGCTCCCCAATACGAAGCCTCACCTGCTCACCTCCGCCACCAATGAACTGGGAGGCAGTATCAGCCTCGGCTACCGATCCAGCGTCAGCTACATGGTAGAGGCCGCAGGAACCCCGCGAGCCTGGACCGTGCTCTGCCCCATCCCGATTCCCGTCGTCAGCGGTATGGTCGAATCCGATGGCCGGGGAAACAACTACCACTCCGAAATCTACTACCGAAACGCCTACTACGATGGCATGGAAAAGGAATTCCGCGGCTTCGAGGAAGCAACCCGACGGGAAATCGGCAATCCTTCCCAGGGTGCCCCCACGCTGGTCACCGACATGGGATTCCACACCGGCTCGGATGTCGAGGCCCTCAAAGGCAAACCCCGCTTCATGGAACAACGCGACGACGCCACCGGAGCCGTCTTCTCCCGCGTCAACCACCGCTGGGTTTCCCGCCAACTCGCCCTTGCCCTCGCCCCCACCGAAACCCGCCGCGTTACCCTCGCCTACCAGGACTTCGAGGAAACCACCGTCCTCGAAAAAGGCCCCGCCGCCCAAGCCGTCACGCTCCAGCGCGAGTTCAATGTGGACGACTTCGGCAATACCATCCGCACCGCCGACTACGGCCGCGTAGAGGGAGCCAACCGCTCCGCTTGGGACGACGAACGCGTTACAGTCACCACTTTCAGCGCTGCTTACCCCAGTGGCCTCGCCGCATGGCTGCTCGACGCCCCCATCCAGACTGAAGTCCAGGATGAAAACGGCACCGTCATCGCCCGCACCCAGAACTTCTACGACGACCCCAACTTCGGCGGCGGAAACCTCGGCTCCGTCACCAAGGGCAACCTCACCCTCGAACGCCGCTGGCACGACATCGTCGGCAACAAATACCTCTCCGCCAGCCGCAGCGTCTTCGATGGCTACGGCAATGTCACCGGCATCTACGATCCCCTCGGCACCCCCGGAAACCACAGCCCCGGCCACTACCGCAGCTTCGTTTACGACCCGAAAATCCACACCTACCCCGAGACCGAGACCGTCCACACCGGAAATCCCGCGCAGCCCACCCTCACCGCCACCGCCACCTACGATGTCGGCCTCGGTGTCCTGGAAACCTTCACCGATTTCAACTTCCACACCACCACCCTCCTATACGACACCTTCGGGCGCCTCACCGACATGATCCGCCCCGGCGACACCCTCGCCGCCCCCACCGCCTCCTACAGCTACCTCCTCTCCCAGACCCACGCCAGCGGCATCCTGAACTACATCGAGTCCCGCCGCCGCGAAACCGCCGGAGGCGGCACCATCGACAGCCGCGATTACTTCGATGGCCTCGGCCGCAAGCTCCAGTCCCGCAGCGAGAGCGAGTTGCCCGGCCAAGCCGTCGTCACCGGAGCCACCGACTACAATCAGCGCAAATCCCCCTGGAAATCCTACCTCCCGTATTTCTCCGCCGGCGGTCTCGCCTTCTCCGTCATCCCCGCCACCACTGCCTTCACCGAGACCGCCTACGATGCCACCGGCCGCGCCCTGCGCACCTACCAGCCGCCCGATGCCATCACCGGCTACCGCGCCTTCTCCGAGAGCACTTACGAGCCGCTCGCCCTCCTGCTCAAGGACGAGGAACAAACCAAACCCGCCTCCCCGCACTTCGGAGCCGCCAGCCGCCAGATCTTCGATGGCCTGAAATCCAGCGACGGCAAATCCCGCCTCCGCGAGGTCCAGGAAATCGTCAAAATCAGCGACACCGGCGAAATCACCACCACCCCCGCCACCTGGACCTCGCGGAGGCGGGATTTGCCGTCGCTGGATT
>DAISZP010000435.1:0-4704 GCA_036824745.1 Luteolibacter sp. | reverse complement strand
GTGGCCGATGCCACGGTGTTCAATCCCTCCCGCGGAAGCGTGATCGCCACGGTGCCGATGTGCGGCGGGAAACATGTCGATCTGGCGGTGGCATCCGCGAAGAAGGCGTTTCCCGGATGGCGTGACACGCCGCCGAACGAACGGGCGCAGGTGCTTTTCCGGGTGAAGATCCTGTTGGAGGATGCTTTCGATGAACTCTGCCTCGGCATTTCCACCGAGCACGGCAAGACTCTATCCGAAGCACGCGGCGATCTCCGGCGTGGCATCGAAGTGGTCGAGTTCGCCTGTGGAATCCCGACGCTGCTGATGGGCGAGAGTCTGGAGAACATCGCGCGCGGCATCGACTGCCATACGGACCGCCATCCGCTCGGAGTGGTGGCTGGCATTTGCCCGTTCAATTTCCCCGCGCTGGTGCCGATGTGGATGTGGCCGGTCGCCATCGCTTGTGGAAACACGTTCATCCTGAAGCCCAGCGAAAAGGTTCCGCTCACCATGCAACGGATCGTTGGATTGTTAGAGAAAGCGGGCCTGCCTCCCGGCGTCATGAACATCGTGCACGGCGGCCGTGAGTGTGTGGACGCCCTGCTCGAACATCCGGATGTGAAGGCGATCTCGTTCGTGGGGTCCACCCCGGTGGCCCGCGAGATTCATCGCAAGGGAACGTCTAACGGAAAGCGCGTGCAAGCCGCCGGTGGGGCGAAGAATTTCATCATCCTCATGCCGGATGCCGACATCGACCGCACGGTGGAGGCCGTGAAGGACGGAGCCTTCGGCTGTGCCGGGGAACGCTGCATGGCGGGCTCCACCGCGGTGGCGGTCGGTGAGGCGGCGGAACGATTGCTTCCTCCGCTCGCGGATCTCGTCGCATCGATGAAGATCGGCCCCACCGACGTCGCCAGCGGCCAGCCGGACATGGGGGCCGTGATTTCCTCCGAGCATCGCACCCGCGTGGCGGGTTTGATCGACCAGGGTGAAGCCGCGGGCGCGAAAGTTCTAACGGACGGCCGGAAATCGAAGGTCGATGAAGCTCCGGAAGGTTTCTACCTCGGTCCCACCCTGATCGATGAGGTCGCACCTAACAACCCGCTGATGAGCACCGAGGTCTTCGGGCCGGTCCTCGCGGTGATGCGTGCGAAGACGCTGGAGGAAGCGATCGCCGAGGCGAACAAGCAGTCCTTCGGAAACGGCGCGGCCATCTTCACCAATTCGGGAAAAGCCGCGCGCGAGTTCCGCCGCAATGTCAGCGCCGGCATGGTGGGCATCAACGTGGCCGTGCCCGCGCCGCTCGCCTATTTTCCGTTCACCGGGTGGAACGATTCGTTTTTCGGCGATCTCCACATCCAGGGCAAGGAAGGCGTCGAGTTCTACACGATGCGCAAAACCACCACCACCCGTTGGTTCTCGTTCGGAGACGGCGAGGTGTGGGCGAAATGAGATTTTCAAAAACCCACCATGTCCTCGATCCTTGTCATCCGAAACGCCGACATCGTCAACGCGACCGAACGCCTGCAAGCCGACATTCTCTGTGAAAACGGGGTCATCCGCGAGATCGGTCGGAATCTAGCAGCACCAGATGGCGCCGAGATCATCGATGCCTCCGGCAAGCTGGTGTTTCCCGGCTTCATCGATCCGCACGTTCACATCTACCTGCCGTTCATGGGCACGTTTTCCAAGGACGATTGGGAATCCGGCAGCAAGGCCGCGCTGATGGGCGGGACCACGACGCTCATCGAGATGTGCTGTCCCGGCCGCGGCGATGATCCGATGGACGCGATCCGCTTGTGGAAATCCAATGCGGCCGGAATCTCATCCTGCGATTACTCGTTCCACATGGGTGTCACCCGCTTTGATGAGGAAACCGGACATGCCCTGCGCGCCATCGTCGAGGACGAGGGCATCGGTTCCTTCAAGGTCTTCCTCGCTTACAAGGGCGCATTCGGGATCGACGACACCGAACTCTACCGAACACTATCGCTCGCCGCCGAACTCGGCGTGGTCGTCACCGCCCATTGCGAGAACGCCGAACTGGTCGCCGAGACGCAGAAGAAACTGCTCGCCGAAGGCAAAACCGGCCCCGAATGGCATGAACCGTCGCGACCGGTTTCCGTCGAGGCGGAAGGCTGCCACCACCTCGTAACTTTCGCCGGGCTAACAGGTGCCGAGATCTACGTCGTCCACACCAGCAATCAGAATGCTGTGGACATTCTTGATGCCGCACGCAGGAGTGGGATCAAGGTTTCCATCGAGACCGTCGCTCCATATCTGGTGTTCGACAACACCTATGCGGAAAAGCCGAACTTCGAGGGCGCGAAATACGTCATGAGCCCGCCGATCCGCCCGAAGGAACATCAGGATTATCTGTGGAAAGCGCTTGCCGAAGGACTGATCGACACCGTGGCCACCGACCACGCTCCGTTTGATTTCCAAACACAGAAGCACATGGGCCATCCGGACCCGGACAAGTGCGTCGATGCCAATTTCCAACCGACCGGCAAGGCGGGAAACTTCACGCTCATCCCCAACGGTATCCCCAGCGTGGAGGAGCGCGTGAAACTGCTTTACACCCATGGCGTCGCGACCGGCCGCATCGACCTGCATACGTTTGTTAGAGCCGCCGGCACCCGCGCCGCCGAAATCTTCGGGCTTTATCCGAAAAAGGGTGTCATTGCGGTGGGCAGCGATGCGGACATCGTGATCTGGGATCCTGAGTGGAGCGGCGAGATTTCCGTTAGAACCCACTCGATGGCCACGGACTATTCGGCATTCGAAGGCTGGCCAGTCAAAGGCAGGCCGGAAACCGTGACCGTCCGCGGCAAGGTGATGGTTCGCGACGGCGTGTGGTGCGGCAGCGCCGGTTGGGGTGAGTTTCTCGCGAGGAAGCCCGGAGCATGAACAGCCCGCTCGTCAACGAGGACCTGGCTCCCGTCTCGCTGGATAAGCGGACCTGGAGCGCGTGGGATATCGGCGCGTTGTGGATCGGCATGGCCGTCTGCATTCCGACCTACACGATGGCCAGCAGTTTGATCGGCGGCGGCATGTCATGGTGGCAGGCGATGCTGGCGATTTTTCTCGGGAATCTGATCGTTCTCATTCCGATGACGCTCAACGCCCACCCGGGCACGGCCTATGGCATTCCGTTTCCCGTGTTGCTGCGCTCGAGTTTCGGCACCCGCGGCGCGAACATCGCGGCCATCCTGCGTGGAGTGGTCGCTTGCGGATGGTTCGGAATCCAGACCTGGTTCGGTGGCGCGGCGCTGCATTCGACGGCGGCTATTGTTTTCGGGTTCGATGCGTCGATCGGTTCCCCGCTTCCCGTGCTGGGCATCAGTCCGGCACAGTTCGCATTCTTCCTGATCTTCTGGCTGATGAACGTCTGGTTCATCTGGAAAGGCATCGAGTCGATCAAATGGCTGGAGAAACTCAGCGCTCCGTTTTTGTTGGCCACCGGTCTGCTCATGATGTTCTGGGCCATCGGCAAAGCCGGTGGAATCGGTCCGGCGCTCGCCGCGGTCTCCGTCGGCAAGTCGTCCTGGACCGGTTTCGGCGCGGCGCTCACCGCGATGGTCGGCTTCTGGGCCACGCTCTCGCTCAATATTCCGGACTTTTCGCGCTTCGCGAAATCGCAGCGCGCGCAGATCATCGGGCAGACGGCGGCGTTGCCGGCCACGATGACCTTCTATTCCTTCGTCGGCGTGGTGGTCACGGGGGCGACCGTCGTCATCTTCGGCGAGGCGATCTGGGATCCGGTGGCGGTGGTCGGCAAGATCGGCAGCAAGTGGCTCTCGGCCCTCGCGCTGATCATCTTCGCCGTCGCCACGCTTTCTACGAACATCGCGGCGAACATCGTTTCGCCTGCCAATGATTTCTCCAACCTCTCACCCCGGCGGGTGAGCTTCCGCATGGGTGGCATGATCGCGGCAGTTTTAGGCATCGTCATTCTCCCGTGGAAACTCGTCGCGCTTCCGGACGGCTACATCTTCACGTGGCTCATCGGATACGGTGCGCTGTTAGGTCCCATCGCAGGGGTGTTGATCGCGGACTACCATGTCCTCCGCCGCCGCAAGCTCGACCTTGCAGGTCTCTATCAGCCGGATGGTCCCTACCGCTTCACGAACGGCTTCGGCATCGCCGCCCTGCTTGCCGTGCTTCTCTCGGTCCTTCCGAACCTTCCGGGTTTCCTCGCGCAGACCAAGATGATCGCAAGCGCATCGGTGCCGGATATCCTACTAGCCAGCTACCGGCAGGCATGGTTCGTCGGATTCGCGCTCGCTTTTGTCCTCTATCTGCTTTTCCGCCGCATCTCACCATCCAACTGAATCCGAACATCATGGCCACTCTACCCGCATTTGACTACATTCCGAAACCCTACCGCGGTCCTTCGCCCGAGGAAGTGCTCGCCTTGCGAAAAGCGCACGTGAGCCCCGGTATCTTCCATTATTACAAGAAGCCGGTGATGATCGTGGAAGGGAAGGGGCAGTATCTCTTCGATGAAACCGGCCGCCGTTACCTCGATGGCTTCGGCGGCATCGTCACCGTGAGCGTGGGGCATTGCCACCCGGAGGTGGTCGCCGCGGCGAACGCGCAGAACGAAACGATCCAACACACCACCACGATCTATCTGCACCCGAACATCGCGCTCTATGCGAAGGAACTCGCCGACAAGATGCCGGGCAATCTCAAGGTCGTCTATTTCACCAACTCCGG
>DAISZP010000008.1:0-31031 GCA_036824745.1 Luteolibacter sp. | reverse complement strand
ATCCGACTCGATCGCGCGACGCAGTAGTTTCCCTTCCGCGAGGATGTGCTGCTGGCCGGCGACCTCATCCAGCGTGCGCGGCCGCATCCGCGCCGCCAGCGGTTCGGACGGCTCGGTTTTCTGCGACAAGGCGGCGGGCGTGGTGAAGAGATCGGACACGGCAGACGATGGCCGAGCATCGCCTGTCGCGAAGGATCGCGCCAGCGGATAAAATCAAGCCGTGGCCACCTTCGTCCACGCCGCGTTCGCCTTGGAGGAGGCGACGGCGGCTTCGATGAAGGCCATGCCGGCCACGCCGTCGTCGATGGACGGGAAATCGTAGCCTCCCGCCCGCGGATAGGAGCCTTGGATGGCGTCGCCGATGGCCTCCGCGGCGGCGAGATAGACGTTGGCGAAGGCCTCGATGAAGGCTTCGGGATGGCCGAAGGGCAGGCGGGTGTTTTTGTTAGCCTCCGCGCCATTGTAGCTGTTGCCACGACGCCAAATTTCACGGGGACGGTCGGCGAATTTGACGGTGAGTTCGTTCGGATGTTCCTGATGCCATTCAAGCGAGGCCTCGGTGCCGTAGATGCGGACGTTGAGGTTGTTCTCATCGCCGGTGGAGATCTGCGAGGCGTAGAGCACGCCGCGGGCGCCATTGTCGTAGCGGCAGAGCATGGAGCCGTCGTCATCGAGAGGACGACCGGGAATGAAGGTGTTGAGGTCCGCGGCGATTTCCTCGAGTTCGAGGCCCGTGATGTAGCGCACGAGGTTTTCCGCATGTGAACCGATGTCGCCGATGCAGTTGGAGACACCGGCGATGCTTGGGTCCATGCGCCAGTTGGAGATCGCGCCATCACTGCTGTCCTTGAGCGCCGTGATGGCGTAGCCCTGCGGATATTCGGCGACGATCTTGAGAATCCTGCCGAGTTTCCCCGCCTTCACCATGGCGCGGGCCTCCTTGACCATCGGATAGCCGGTGTAGTTGTGCGTGAGGGCGAAGACGAGGCCGGACTTCGTGACGATGGCCTTCAGCTCCCTCGCCTCTTCAAGCGAGAACGCGAGGGGTTTCTCGCAGATCACGTGGATGCCGGCTTCGAGGAAGGCTTTGGCGACCTGATAGTGGAGGTCGTTGCGGGCGACGATGGTGACGAAGTCGATGCGCTTGTCCGGTGGAAGTGCGGCTTCCTTTCGCGCCATTTCCTCGTAGGAGGCATAGACGCGGGACGGATCGAGGAAGAGATCCTGGCCTGATAGACGGGATTTTTCCGGATCGGAGGAGAAACAGCCGGCGACCAGTTCGATCTTGCCGTCAAGATTGGCGGCCATGCGGTGGACGGCGCCGATGAAGGCGCCGCGTCCGCCGCCGACCATTCCCATGCGGAGTTTGCGATTCATAGTGTTAGGGAGGAGGTTGAACGATGGCGACTAGGGACCGCCGCCGGGGATTAAAGCGCGACCGGCGCGGCGGTGGTGGCGGACTGATAGATCGCGTCGATGATCTTCATGAGCTTGAGCGCCTCGTCCGGCGTGTTGAGCGGGGCGGCCTTGCCTTCGATGGCCTCGATGAAGTTCGCGGCGGAATTGATGCGGCCCATGTCCTCGCATGCGGGCGTAACGATAGCGCGGTTCACGGAGTTGCCGTTTTCCTGGACGTAGAGTTCGCAGGTGTCGATGGCGGTGTCATCGAGTCCGTCGCGGCCGAAGAGCCGTTCGACCTTGCCACCGGCGGAGGTGCCTTGGAAGACCACGGAGACTTCCTCGCGCTTGATCATTTCCGCCCATGAAACCTGTAGGGTGAGCACCTGGCCGGTCTTGAAGGTGACGAATCCATGGGCGGCGGCCTCGACGTTGTTCACGCCGTCCGCTCTATCAGGAATGCCCCAGGGACCTTTGAATCCCTTGTCGGTGATGAAGGTGTCGAACGTGTTTGCGAGCACGTGGGCGGGCTCCGGATAGCCCATGAAATACAGGGCGAGGTCGATCATGTGGAGCAGATCAATGACCGGACCGCCGCCGGAGAGTTCCTTGGTGGTGAACCAGCCGCCGAATCCCGGGATGCCGGTGCGGCGGATCCATTTCGCCTGGGCGGAGTTGATTTTCCCGACCGTGCCATCCTTCACGTACGAAACCATCGCCTGCGACTCGGGGCGGGCGCGGTTGTTGAAGTTGAACATCAGTTTTTTCCCGGCCTTGTCGGCGGCGGCGATCATCTCCTCGACTTGAGCGGCGCTGAGGGCGGGCGGTTTCTCGCAGAAGACGTGTTTGCCGGCGTTGAGGCACTGGATGGCGAGTGGCGCGTGGAATTTGTTAGGAACAATCACACTGACCGCGTCCAGTCCCGGAGTGGCGAGCATCGCTTCGACCGATTCGAAGGCATGGGCGATGCCCATGGACTCCGCTGCGCGCGCGGCGGCTCCGGGAGCGGCGTCCGCGACGGCGATGATTTCGGCTCCGGCCTTGCGAAATCCGGCGGCATGATACTTGAGCATGCCTCCGGCTCCAATGATTCCAACTTTGATCGACATGGGGTGCTTCTACGTTCTAACAATGCCGGAAATTTCCCGGACCTTGAGTTTTATCAGGCCTTGCCCTGCCAGTCTCCGAATGCGCGGAACTTGGCGTAACGCTGGTCGAGCAAGTCCTCTGTGCTGAGTTTTTCGAGTTCGGCCAGATGGCGGAGGACGACTTCCTGGAATGCATCCGAGGTGGCCTTGTGATCGTGGTGTGCCCCGCCGTTCGGCTCGGCGATCACATCGTCGATGAGACCGAGTTTCATGAGGTCTGGCGCAACGAGCTTCATGGCCTCGGCGGCCTCAGGCGCGTGCTTGCGGTGTTTCCAGAGAATGGCGGCGCAACCTTCCGGGCTGATGACCGAGTAGTAGGCGTTCTCCAGCATGAGGACGCGGTCCGCGACGCCGATGCCGAGGGCACCACCGGATCCGCCCTCACCGAGTACAACGGCGATGACGGGCACTTTGAGCAGCATCATTTCGCGGAGGTTGAAGGCGATGGCTTCGGCGATGTTTCGCTCCTCCGCGCCGATGCCGGGGAAGGCCCCGGGAGTGTCGATCATGGAAATGACGGGCAGGCCGAATTTTTCCGCGAGCTTCATGAGGCGCAGCGCCTTTCGGTACCCTTCCGGGTGCGCGCTGCCGAAGTTGCGCTTGAGGTTTTCCTTGGTGTCCCGGCCCTTCTGATGGCCGATGACCACCACGCGGCGGCCGCCAATGCGGGCGAAACCACCGGGCATCGAGGCATCGTCGCCGATGTGGCGGTCGCCGTGGATTTCACGGAATCCGGTGAAGGCGAGCGAGACGTAGTCGAGCATGAACGGGCGCTGGGTATGGCGTGCGATCTGGACCCGCTGCCAGGGTGTTAGATTCTCGTAAATCCGCGCCCGGGTTTCGGCCAGCTTGGCCTCCATCATCGAGATTTCGGCGGACATGTCGATGTTTTGAGAGGCCGACTTGGTCCGGAGTTTTTCGAGTTCGCGTTCGAGTTCGACCGCGGGTTTTTCGAATTCGAGAAGCTGCATGGCGGCGAGTCTCGGAGGTCGGGAGACGGGATGCAAGGCGGGAGATTCGGCGGAAATCAGCGGATCTCCACCTCGTTGCCCGGGCGGGTGAGCAGGCTGATTTCCTCGATGTCCTGAGGTTTCAGGAAAATACCGGCCCCGGGGCGGTCCCCCACCCCGTCCCAGCCGCGGATCTGGATCGCGGGTTTGGCGAGGGTGATGGATTTGTTGGAGGCGCGGTAGCCCTTGGTTTCGGCTTTCACAGCCTTGCCGTCGAGCTCGGCGCCCTTGGACTTGATGGTGGATTTCTGGGCTCCGGGCGGGATGGCTCCGAAGTGGAGGGTTTGGTATTCGCGGATGAAACGCTCACCTTCCATCAGGGTGACGGTTTTGCGCTGCGGCTCTATCAGAAGTTTGAAATTGAGCGGCATCAGGATCAGCTCGTCACCCGGCTGGATGGAGCGGAGTTCCATCATGGAGTTGAGGTGCATGATGCAATCGATGGACGTCTGGTGCTTGGCCGCGATGGCGAGGTAGGAATCGCCGCGTTTGACGACGTAGTTCTGCTTTCCGGCCATGTGGGCGGAGGAAAGGATGTCATCGAGGTTCATTTCGCCGACGATGCGGCGGGACATGGGCGCGGAAGCGGAGGCCGGATAGAGGGTGATGATGGAGTTGAGCTTCTCGCGGGCTTCATCGAGTTTGCCGAGGGCGAGGAGCTCGTGGGCTTTTTGGAAGGCCTTCTCTCCGGGATCGACGTCGGGCAGCTCCGCGGATTCGAGCATTTTCACGAACTCGAGTTCCGAGCGCCCTTCGTTGGAGGCGATGCGGTTAGGTATGATCCGGGAAAACGGGGATCCGAGCGGGCTGACGGAAACGTGCCAGGCGAGCATGCCGGTGAAGGCCATCACCCCGGCCACGCAGAGGGCGGCGATGATTTTGACAAGCGTCCAAAGGCTCATGGTGAGGAGGGTGATCAAATCAATCCGCGGCGTTTGAAGTCGAAGGCGTTGATCTCGTGCGAGCGAATGATCATTTCGAAGGAGAATTTCAGAACGGAGATTTCCCAGGCGTCGTCGACGCCCTCGATGATGGCGAGGGAGGGATTTCCAGTGCGGCGGATGTCGTCGAGCACCCGCTCGCGCACGGCGTCGAGGGTGTCGTGGATGATTTCCTCGTGGACTTCGCCGCGGCGGAACTGGAATCCGTATTGAAGGAAGGCGAGGTCACGCCCTTCGTCGCGGAACTTTTCCACCATCTTGTCGAAACGGGCCTTGGCGGAGGGGTTGAAGCCTTCGAGTTCGATGTCCCGATAGGCTTCGGGCCGGAGAATCCGCGGGCGCTGGGCCTCCACCTCGCCAGTGCGGATGCGAACCTCACCCGTGCGGTCCATCAACTCGCTGAGGAGCTGGAACTGGAAACGGGTTTCGCCGAAGGTGTCAATCCGACGATCCGGCTCGCGCAGGACCTTGGTGGTTTCCAGCGCGTAGTGGATGTCGTCCGGCGAATGCTGCATGAGGGTGGCCGAGTTTCGTGCCGATTCGTGGAATTGCAAAATGGAAAAGGGCGGACACCACCGGGGAGTCCGCCCTTCTCGGGAAAGCGTCCGCCTACCGGATCAGCCTTGTTGGCTGGTGATGTAGGTGATCACGTCGCCCACGGACTGGAGCTTCTCAGCTTCTTCGTCCGGCACTTCGATGTCGAATTCCTCTTCAAAGGCCATGACCAGTTCGACGGTGTCGAGCGAGTCGGCGCCGAGGTCCTCGACGAATTTGGCTTCAGTGGTCACTTGATCAGCGTTGACGCCAAGTTGGTCGACGATGATGTCCTTTACGCGGGCTTCGATGCTTTTATCTGACATGAGGTTCAGTGGTTGGTGGTTGGCGTTGCTGGTGCTTATCGCCAGCCGGGCGGACTTTGCAATCCCGAAAATCAACGGGAAAGTGGAAAACGCGGATGCAGGAAAAAACCCGCTCAGGAAGGTGTGGAAGCGCCATCGGACGAGCCAGCGGCCGCGACCGGGGCGTATTCGATGATTTCACCGGAGAACTTCGAGCGGATGAGGCGCATCAGGCGTTCCGCGGGCTCGTCCTGTTCCTTTTTGAATCCGCCGTAGGTGAGTCCGTCGATGCGGATGCGGCCCTTGCCGGAAGCTCCGTCGTAGTCGATGTAGGCGAGCCCTTTGGTGTCCCATTTACGGAGATCGAGCGATTTCAGGTCCTGATAGGGCACCTTGCGCCCATTGACGGGGGTGATCCCTTCGGCATCGGCCGTGATTTTCCGGCCGAGCGTGCGGATCAGGAAAAACGCGGCGGCCAGCGCCAAGGCCAAACAGATCCAGAAAACGACGATCTGCTCATGGATTTTTCCGGCATCGTAGGGATGCTCCGCGGGCGAGGAAGGGTAGCCTTTTTCCTTCGAATACTCGAGCCAGAGGTTGTTCCAGCCGAGCGACTTCATTTTATCCGCATCGTGAAGCTGGACGGGCCAGAGCACCGGAAGCTTCAGATCCGCGGGCAGAATCGAGGTGTCTTTGGGGAACTGCACGTTTTGCTTTTCTGCGTGCATTTTCCACTGTGCAGGCGTGAGACCGCCATCCGAGTTCATCTTCGAATACTGGTCGTTGGCCGTCTTGAAGCTCTCATGCAGGAAGTAAACGAGGTTCTTTTTCCGATAGCCCACCGTGCCGTCGTAGTAGAAATAAACCGCGAAAATCCCGAACATCAGGAGCATCACGACAGCTCGGAGCAGAAACCAGGGAGTCGGTTTGCAGATGATCGGTTGTGGGGGATTCATCGGGTGACAAGACACAAGACGGGCGGAATCCGCTTGGCAAGCCAAACGGGAGCGGTTCCACGAGTCACAGATTACGGCTTGTCGTCGGCCCGGGTCCTGCTTACTAGAGCGCCGTTATGCCAATCGCAACTCCCGCGCAATACCGCGCCATGTTGGATGCCGCCCAGAAAGGCGGCTACGCCTACCCCGCCATCAACGTGACCTCGCTGCCCACCATCAATGGTGCGCTCAAGGCTTTCGCCGAGATGAAATCCGACGGGATCATCCAAGTTTCCACCGGCGGCGGCGAGTTCGCCTCCGGTACCGGCGTCAAGGATGCCGCCTTCGGTGCCATCGTGCTCGCCGAGGCCTGCCACCTGCTCGCCGAGAAATACGACGTGCTCATCGCCCTCCACACCGACCACTGCCACCCGGCCAAGGTCGATGGCTTCCTCAAGCCGCTGCTCGAAGCCTCCCGCAAGCGCATCGCCGCCGGAAAAGGACCGCTTTTCCAATCCCACATGTTCGACGGCTCCGTCGTCCCGCTCGACGAGAACCTCAAGATCTCCAAGGAACTCCTCAAGGAGTGCGCCGATCTCGGCATCATCCTCGAAGTCGAAGCCGGCTGCGTCGGTGGTGAGGAAGACGGCCACGACACCTCCGGCCTGCCGAGCGAAAAGCTCTACACCACCCCGGACGACATGCTCGAAGTGTATGAAGCCCTTCAACCAATCGGCCGTTTCCTCTTCGCCGCCACCTTCGGTAACGTCCACGGCGCCTACAAGCCCGGCGCGGTGAAACTCAAGCCCTCCATCCTGCGCGATGGTCAGAAGGCCGTCATGGACAAACACGGCGCCGCCGCCGAAATGGACCTCGTTTTCCACGGTGGCTCCGGCACCTCCGAGAGCGATCTCCAGGAAACCCTCGACTACGGCGTAGTGAAGATGAACATCGACACCGACACCCAATACGCCTTCACCCGCCCGATCGTGACGCACATCTGCCAGAACATCGAAGGCGTGCTCAAGATCGACGGCGAAGTGGGCGACAAGAAAAACTACGACCCGCGCTCCTATCTGAAAAAGGCCGAGCAAGGCCTCTGCAACCGCATGAAGGAAGCCTGCGACAACCTCAAGTCCTCCGGCAAAACCATCTTCGGCACCGTCTGAAGAACGCCGTCCTCCGGGGCTTCAGTCCGACCCATCAACCCGAAGCGGAGCCTGCGAAGGCTCCGCTTTTTTCGTGCTCGTGGAACACGATACGATGTTCGAAAACACATTCACCATCCTGCGATTTCACCCGCCGAACGAAAGCCCGTTGTAGCCCCGCGACCTGAGCAGCAGCAGCGCATCGATTTCATCATGAAACCTCCGCGTTGCCAGCACGCGAAGCACGCCGGATTCCAATCCATCGGCTTCTGGCTCGTCAGCCGTGTAGGTGGCCTTCCATTCGCCGCTTCCTGATGACACTCCTGACGGCCACATCCTCCCCGACTTCGTGAGAAGCATCCCATTGGGTTCGATGCTGATTCCCAACTCAAACAAGCCCGATTTGCGCATCCTGTATTCCACCGCGATGACATCTTCCGGGCGCTCGGTGCTGATGTGCCAAACTCCATGCCGTGGCGAGCATCCCACGGGGGCGACCTGTCGCAAATAAAGCAATCCCACGACCAACGGCACGTCATGGACACGCAGGTCACGCTCAATCCGCATCTTCCCAAGTTCCGCTTCCGGAATGTCCACAACGAACTTCTTCCGCGCTTCGGGCGAAAGGCCTGCGGTGATTTGTTGGATCGCATCATGAAGACTTTGTCCCGCCTTCAGATCGATCTTTGAAATTGAGAGATCCGATTGCGCCCGCTTGGGATCAGGAGCCGCAAACGGATCCTTGGGAACGGGATTTTCTCCAGACAAGGCAAGAACCGGAGAAAGCGCGAGAATCATGAGCATCGTTTTCATCGTCGTTGCGAGTGAATGACAAAACCGGCGAAACAACTCTGATTTACCCAATGCTGATCTCCGCGACAAGCGGCGAAATCCAGATCTTCCATGACCAAGGACCGCGATCCGTTGCCCATATGCTAAATCCGCTTCCGGATCACCGCGCCGCCCGATTTTTCAGCGAGAAGGGAAACCTTTGCGGGAGGCCGCTCATCCACGGTGTGGACGTAAAGCTTGGTTTTCCTGGCGAGAATCTTGCGGCCGATCTCTTTGATGATCTCGTCATCATGTTTGTCATCAAAGTCGCAGAACCAGTAGATCGCGTCGGCATGCATCAATTCGGTCATGGCCGTGAGCGCGCTCGGAAGCGAGCGGGTCCAACCGGTGAAAACCGAATAGGGACGTTCTTCTCCAGTCGGCACACGCGGAATGTGCCGGTCTGGAGTGAAGGGATTCACTCCGCTGATCGGAGCGGAGAAAAACCATGGCACTTCATCCCTTCGATCCAAGTGACAACCATTGACCTCGACGATGTACGCATCCGGGAAATCCTTTCTGATCTCCGCCCGCAAGCGTTCCAGATAAGGGGTCATGCTGCGACTGCCATCGAGCACCACGGTCAGGCGCCCGGCGGTGATGCTCATGTCATAGACACGGCCATTCCTGACGATGAGGTTGTCCGAGATAGGCTGCCAGGTTTTCGCGGCCTCGCACTCAGCTGCCGCGAGCGACACGCGGACGCGCTCGAACTCGGCGAGGCACTTCTTCATATGTTCCTCCGCAGCCCTTCGCGGGAGACGCCCTTCTTCAAACGATTTCCGATCCCGGAGCCTGCCCCGGTCTTCGGTGGGTGCAAGGTAGTCATAGCCCAGATCGAATGGTTTTTGTGAGTGGGATTTCAACGCCACCGCCCTCGCATTGAAATTGGCTTCGAGCCAGCACATCAGTTTGAACGCCGCCTTTTGCATCGACTGGTCATTCCAATCGCTCGTGCTTTCCGCGGCGAAAATCGTTGGAGAAACCAGCAGTGGCAAAGCAATCCCGATAGTCCGCAGCATCTCCCGACGGCTCACCCGAAGCGGAACATTCGGTTGGTTCATTCCGGTGGCGGAAGATGGATGCGGCTCACTGTGGTTCATGTGTGTGACAATGGATTACATCGAATTCCAGGGACATGGCAATTTGCCAACTCTTGATCGCGAAACTGTATAGGGATCTACCCAATCCTGACCACCGCGGCAAGCGGTGAAAATCCACGGATTTTTTTGATTTCCCCGGGCGTTCCGCGCTGCTTTCCTGCCCGTAGTCCATGGCAGCCCCTGACAAGCCAAAAAACCCGGAGCATCCGCTCGCGAACATTCTGATCAACGTGTTGATCCCCGTCCTGGCGCTGAGCTATCTGAGCAAGGATCCGGAATTCCAACAGGCGATCGGCAAGGCAGTGCGGCCCTGGCACATCGGGCCGATGAAGGCGCTGATCGTGGCGCTGGTTTTTCCAATCGGTTATGGCATCTGGCACTTCGCGAAAACGCGGAAGGCGAATTTCTTCTCGGCGCTGGGTTTCCTCTCGGTGCTGCTGACGGGCGGGCTGACGATCTATCTCTGGAACAAGGACGGCACGGTGAAACCGCACGCGGATGTCTTGTTCGGCATCAAGGAGGCGTCGATCCCGCTGATGCTGGGCCTGGCGGTGATCGGTTCGCACTACACATCCAGCCCGCTGCTGCGGACCTTTCTCTACACCGATTCGATATTCGACATCCCCAAGATCGAAAACCGCGTGCGTGAGATCGGCAAGGAGACGGACTACCGGCGAGTGTTGTGGGGAGCCACACTGCTCTTCGCAGCGTCGTTCTTCCTGAGCATGATTCTGAACTTCGGACTGGCGGTGTATTTCCTGCACGATCTGGACCACGCGGCGGCGAACGCGCGGGAGATGTTCAACGAGCGGATCGGCAAGGTGACAGGATATGGTTTCCTCGTCATCGGCGTGCCGATCCTGGTTTTCCTGTTTTTCACGCTGCAACGCCTGCTCAAGGGGCTGGGCAAGCTCACTGGAATGAAGGACGAGGAAATGATGCTGCCCCGCTGATAGATGGCCATGAATCTGGCGCTGGAAATCCTGATCCCCGGAAAAACGCTGCGTTTGTCCGGACTGCGATGCGTGGTGTTCCAATCTCCGGACGGTGAGGTGGGCGTGATGCCCGGGCACGCGCCGATGATCGTGCTGGTGGAGTGCGGCATCCTGCGGGCGGAATCCAGCGAGGGCGTGAAACGATTCGCCGCGGGAACCGGCGTGGCCCGCGTGACGGAGGAGATGGTGAGCCTGTTAGTCCACGATCTGGCGGCGGAGGATGAGATCGATACGGAGGAAGTCCGCAGAACGCTGGAAGGGGATCAACGGGCGCTGCAAGCCGAGGAAGCGGGCGGGATGGACATGCGCCGCGAGGAACTTCTTCGGGAAATCCGTTTCGCCGAGGCAAAGCTGGAACTGCTGGACCGTTAGACTTCACAGCGCCGGCGCAAGGCCTGGCTGATGATCGAGGCGGCCTGCCCGTCGGTGAAGCGGTCGGTGTTGATCACGAGGTCGTAGGAACGCGGATCCTCAATATCGCGCTTGAAGCTGCTCTTGATGTAGCGTTTCCGTCCGCGGTCGATCATCGCCACTTCGGCGGCGGCCACCTCCTCGCTGATGCCGGCTCTGCGGGCGAAATGGCGGACACGCGCGGCTTCGGAACCGACCAGGCGGACGTGGACAGAGCGTGCGATGTCCTGGGTAATGAAGTTTCCTCCCCTGCCTACGATCACGGCGTTTCCGGCCTTCGAGATGCGGCGGATGGTTTCCGCGATCTTGCGCAAGGTGGTGCTGGAGGAAGGATGGAGCCCTAACAACTCGCCGATCATGTGGCGGATCTCGTCGGGCTTGTCCTCGGGAAAATACTCGGCGGTGTTTTCCGGCAGACGGTGATCCTTGATGACCTGTTGGAGGAGATTCTGATCAAACAAGGTCCACGGGCGGAGGCTCGGGATCGCCGGATCGTCCGCGAGTTGTTTCACCAGCAGTCCGGCGATGGCGGATCCGCGGGCACCCGCGGCGCGGGAGATGGTGACGACGGGGCCATCCGGCTTTTCAAGCCCCTTCCCGCGGCTTTCCGAAATGGCGGAGGTTTTTAAATAGGCCCGGCAGAGTTCCAGTTGTTGGTCCGTGTTCATGGCCGTGGTTTCGATGAAACCCTGCCACCGCCACGGGAGCGGGTCAATCGACGAGATTGTCCACCCGCTGGGCGAGCTCGATGTCGAGCTCCGTCACGCCGCCGGCGTCGTGGGTGGTGAGTTTCAAGGTCACCTTGGTGTGGCGGATGGTGATGTCCGGATGATGCTGAGCCTCCTCGGCGATCTCGGCGAGGTCGTTGACGAAATCAATGGCGTCATTGAACTCCTCGAACTCGATGGTCCGGGTGATGGCTTTTTTCTCATACTCCCACTCGGGGCATTTCTTCAACGCATCGGTGAGATCGTCGGCTTCAAGAAGGTCTGACATGGGTGGTGAGGGAAGATTTCGGCGCGAGATTGCGGGTTGGAATTCGGCGTTGGCAAGCTTGTTTGCGAAGTCGTGGAAAATCCGCAATCGGGAAGTTGCGCGGGATGGATCTTTCCCCTAGAGAGGGGTCATGAAGAAATGGTTCGGCGCAATTACAGCGGGGCTGATGCTGGCATCCTGCGTGCCAGCCACGCCGCAATATCGGATCCAGAAAGAGCCCGGGAAATACGATTCGCTCAGTGAGAAGCACAAGGAACTCGTCCAGAAAGGCCAGATTACCCGCGGCATGCCGCAGGACGCCGTCTATCTCGCATGGGGCCGGCCGTCGCAGGCATTCCAAGGCTCCAAAAATGGACGCGCTGCGGAGCGCTGGGACTATGCCGGAACCCAAGCGGTGCCCACGAACGGATTCTACGGTGCCTACGGATACGGCCCTTACCGTTACTACAATCCCTACCTGTATTCCGGATACGGAATCGGCCCGGAGGTCGCCTACGTTCCTTACCGGATCGCTTCCGTGTGGTTCATCGAGAACAAGGTGGACTCATGGGAACGCGCCCGCTGAAACACTCCTTGTCTTGCCTTTTTCCAAAACATCGCAACCCTCGCCCCAATCCCCAACACCATGAATTTGAAAGCACCCTTGATCCTCGCCGCCGCGCTAGCCTCCGCGGCGTTCCTTCCATCGTGCGGCAACATGCCTTCGGCCGGCGGTTCCAGCCTTGCCGCCTATCACGCCTATGACCGCCCGGCGAAACTTCCGAGCAATCCCTCCGCGGTGCGCGTGAAAGTCTCGCTGAGCAAGCAGCGGGTCTACGTGATGGAGGGCTCCGAGATGCTGCTCGCGATGCCCGTTTCCGTGGGTGCTCCGGGCTCATCCACGCCCACAGGGAGTTTCACGATCTTCAACAAGGAGCACAAACACCGCGCGAACACCCACGGCTACGCCTACAGTGGCAACCAAGTGAAACAAACCTATCTCGCAAAGAAACCCGCGGGCTGGTCCTTCAAGGGCACGCCGATGCCTTATTGGTGCGAGTTCAAGCCGAACTACGGATTCCACACCGGCTGGATCAAACACACGCCGTGCACCCACGGCTGCATCCGCATGCATGAAAACCTCGCGCCGAAGTTCTTCCGCCTCGTGAAGGTGGGAACGCCTGTGAGCATCGCCTACTCGCAGCCCGAGGACAGCACCTATGGAAACATCCCGCTGCCTCCGGATTCCGGTCCGCTTCCGGACTACAACGGCACCATGTATGTCGGCGATGGTTACTTCAACCAGCACAAGTCGCCGTCCTATCAGTAAGACCGGCTGACAGATTTCCAGGAAAAGGCTCCGCAAACCGCGGGGCCTTTTCGTTTTTCTCAGGGAATCATCAAGCGCGCCGCGAGAAGGCCGAGCGCCAATCCGAACACGCCGTCGATCCACCGCGCGGACCGTTCATAGCGGGATCGTAGCGGCGGCCATTGGAGAAGGATCACCCACAAAGACCATAAGCTGATGCCAAGCCCGACGATGATCCCCCAGATCGCCCAAGGCCACCACGCGGGATGATTTTCTGATAGAAACGGCGCGCAAACGGCTGCGAGAAACAGCGCGACCTTCGGGTTGAAGAGGTTGCAAAGGACGCCGCGCAGAAATGGCGAACCAGATGACTGTGGTGTTTCGGTCCGTGAAACTTCACCAGACGGAGTGAAGGCGCTCTTGATCAATTGGAACGCGAGCCAAAGCAGATAGAGTCCGGCGATCCATTGGAAACCCAAGCGGACCGCGGGAAACTTCTGTAACAACACCGCCACGCCACCCACCGCCAGCGTGGCGTGGACCGAAAGCCCGCAGGCGATGCCGGCGGCCATTTTCACCCCGTTTCCACTCCCCTCCTTCAGGGCCGTGCGGGTGAGCAGCAGCATGTCCGGCCCCGGGCTGAACTGCCCGAGCACCATCAGTCCTGCAAACGCCGCCAATTCCGCCACCAAGGTCACCCGGAATGACTTACGAAACCCGGGATTTTCTAGCAACCCCGCAGTTCGTTTTCAGAATCCGGACCCCGCCAGCGAACGATTTTGACAAATCCCCCGCCTTTCCTACCCTCCGCGCGACTTCGCCACGCGGTATGGCACAAATGCCGCTTCGCGACACCCGCACCATCAGTCGCCTCGCCCCCTGCGTCGCCTGATCTCCCAGAGAATTCCCATCGCCCGATTCAAGAACATGCAGCTATATCAGGACTACTTGGCAGAAATTGAGGAACGCAAAGCCCAAGGTTTGCATCCCAAGCCCATCGATGGCGCGGATCTGCTGGCCGAGATCATCGCCCAGATCAAGGACCCCGCGAACGAGCACCGGAAGCAGTCGCTCAACTTCCTGATCTACAACACCCTGCCCGGCACCACCAGCGCGGCGGGCGAGAAGGCGGCCTTCCTGGAGGAGATCATCCTCGGCCAATCGGTCGTCCCGGAAATCTCCCCAGCCTTCGCATTCGAACTGCTTTCCCACATGAAGGGCGGCGCTTCCATCACGACCCTGCTCAACCTCGCGCTCGGCGACGATGCCAGCATCGCCAAACAGGCAGGCGAAGTTCTCAAGACCCAGGTTTACCTCTACGACGCCGATACCGCGCGCCTCAAGGCCGCCTACGAGGCCGGCAACCCGGTCGCGAAGGAGATCCTCGAGAGCTACGCCGCCGCCGAGTTCTTCACCAAGCTCCCGGACGTCCCGGAGGAAGTCCAGGTCGTCACGTTCATCGCCGCCGAGGGCGACATTTCCACCGACTTGCTTTCCCCCGGCAATCAAGCCCACTCACGCTCGGACCGCGAGCTGCATGGCAAGTGCCTGATCAATGCCGAGGCCCAGGAAACCATCAAGGCGCTGCAGAAACTCCATCCCGACAAGAGCGTCATGCTCATCGCGGAAAAAGGTACCATGGGCGTCGGTTCGTCGCGCATGTCCGGCGTGAACAACGTCGCGCTCTGGACCGGCAAGCAGGCCAGCCCCTACGTGCCCTTCGTGAATATCTTCCCCATAGTCGCGGGCACCAACGGCATTTCCCCGATCTTCCTCACCACCGTCAGCGTGACCGGCGGCATCGGCCTCGATCTGAAGAACTGGGTCAAAAAAACCGACGCCGAAGGCAAGGTCGTGAAGGACGCCAACGGCGATCCGGTGCTGGAGCAGGCCTATTCGGTCGAAACCGGAACCGTCCTCACCATCAACACCAAGGAGAAGAAACTCTACGGCGACGGCAAGGTGCTGGCCGACATTTCTTCCGCCTTCACCCCGCAGAAGGTCGAGTTCATCAAGGCGGGCGGCTCCTACGCCATCGTCTTCGGCAAGAAGCTCCAGACCTTCGCCGCCGAGACGCTGGGGATCGAAGCGCCCGTCGTCTTCGCCCCAGCCAAGGAAGTTTCCCATCCGGGACAAGGCCTCACCGCCGTGGAGAAAATTTTCAACCGCAACGCAGTCGGCACCACACCAGGCCTCACCCTGCACGCTGGCTCCGATGTCCGCGTGAAAGTGAACATCGTCGGTTCGCAGGACACCACCGGCTTGATGACCTCACAGGAACTCGAAGCCATGGCCGCAACGATCATTTCCCCAACGGTCGATGCAGCCTATCAATCGGGCTGCCATACCGCTTCCGTCTGGGACAAGAAAGCGCAGGCCAACATCCCGAAGCTGATGTCCTTCATGCAGGGCTTCGGCCTCATCACCGCCCGCGACCCGAAAGATGGCTATCACGCGATGACCGACGTCATCCACAAGGTGCTCAACGACCTTACCGTGGACGATTGGGACATCATCATCGGCGGCGACTCGCACACCCGCATGTCGAAGGGCGTCGCCTTCGGCGCCGACTCCGGCACCGTCGCCCTCGCGCTCGCCACCGGTGAAGCCACGATGCCCATCCCGCAATCGGTGAAAGTCACCTTCAAGGGCACGATGAAGCACTACATGGACTTCCGCGACGTCGTACACGCCACCCAGGCGCAGATGCTGAAAAAATTCGGCGAAAACGTCTTCCAGGGCCGCGTGATCGAGGTGCACATCGGCACACTGCCCGCCGACCAGGCATTCACCTTCACCGACTGGACCGCAGAGATGAAAGCCAAGGCGTCCATCTGCATTTCCCAACCTGAAACGCTCATCGAGTCGCTGGAAATCGCCAAGAGCCGCATCCAGATCATGATCGACAAGGGAATGGACAACGAAGCCGGCGTCCTGCAAGGCCTCATCGATAAGGCGAACGCCCGCATCGCAGGCATTCGTTCAGGTGAAAAACCACCGCTCGCCCCCGATGCGAACGCCAAGTATCACGCCGAGATGGTAGTGGACCTCGACCTCATTGACGAACCGATGATCGCCGACCCAGACGTAAACAACGAGGACGTTTCCAAGCGTTACACCCACGACGTCATCCGCGGCCTTTCCTACTACGGAGGCAGCAAAGCGGTCGATCTCGGGTTCGTCGGCTCCTGCATGGTGCACAAGGGCGATTTGAAGATCGTTTCCAAAATGCTCCGCAACCTCGAACAGGCGCAGGGCAAGGTGGAATTCAACGCGCCGCTGGTGGTTGCCGCACCGACCTACAACATCATCGACGAACTCAAGGCCGAAGGAGACTGGGACATCCTACAGAAATATTCCGGTTTCGAGTTCGACGACAGCGCACCCAAGAACGCCGCCCGCACCGAGTATCAGAACATGATGTATCTCGAACGCCCCGGCTGCAACCTGTGCATGGGCAACCAGGAGAAGGCCGAAAAAGGCGACACCGTCATGGCCACCTCCACCCGCCTTTTCCAGGGCCGCGTCGTGGAAGACTCCGAGCGGAAAAAGGGCGAGTCGTTGCTCTCCTCCACCCCGGTCGTCGTCCTCTCCGCCATCCTCGGCCGCACGCCGAGCCTGGAGGAATACAAGACCGCCGTGGAGGGCATCGACCTCACCACCTTCGCCCCGCCGGTGAAGGAACTGGTGGCGGTTTCCTGACGCAAGGAGCGCCGATCTGTGATCGGCTGAGTCCTGCTGACATTCTGTCAGCAGGACAGGAGCCAGGATTTGGCGATCCATCAGCTCGGCGGACAAGAATGTCCGCCGCACTCGGCGTTCCGAATGAACGCGCTCCGTGCCGACCCGATCCGCCGATAGAATTGCGGAATGCCTCTGGAAGATCCGTCGCGATTGCTGTATGGATAATCTCGTATGGACACTCTCAGAACTTTTCAAACAGGATCCGGCACCGTAGGCAAATTCCACTCACTCCCCTCCCTTGCCGAGCAAGGTTTTCCAAATCTCTCAAAGCTCCCGGTTTCCATCCGGATCGTGCTCGAATCGCTGCTGCGCAACAATGACGGGCTGAAAGTCACCGAGGCGGATGTGCAAAACCTCGCGAACTACAACGCGAAGTCTCCAGGCGATTACGAAATCCCGTTTGTCGTCGCGCGCATCGTGCTCCAGGACTTCACCGGCGTCCCCCTTCTTGTCGATCTCGCCGCGATGCGCTCCGCGGTGCATCGAATGGGCAAGGACGCGAAAATGATCGAACCACTCGTGCCCGTGGACCTCGTCGTGGACCATTCGGTGCAAGTGGACTACGCGGGCACCGGCTCTTCGCTGGAGAAAAACCTCGACCTCGAATTCCACCGCAACCGCGAGCGCTACGAGTTCCTGAAATGGGGCGAGCAGGCCTTCGATACCTTCAAGGTCGTGCCTCCCGGCATCGGCATCGTCCATCAGGTGAATCTGGAATACCTCGCGAAGTGCGTGTTGGAAAAAGACGGCGTGTTCTATCCGGACACCCTCGTCGGCACGGACTCGCACACCACCATGATCAACGGTCTCGGTGTCGTCGGCTGGGGCGTGGGCGGCATCGAGGCGGAGGCCGGCATGCTCGGCCAACCGGTCACCTTCCTCGTCCCGGAAGTGGTCGGCGTGTATCTAACGGGCGAACTCGCCACCGGCGTCACCGCCACCGACCTAGTGCTGCTCGTCACCGAGGTGCTGCGTAAAACGAAGGTCGTTGGCAAGTTCGTCGAGTTCTACGGCCCCGGCGCGAAGGCCCTCTCGCTGCCGGACCGCGCCACCATCGCCAACATGGCCCCGGAATACGGCGCGACGATGGGTTTCTTCGGCATCGACGAAATCACCACCGGCTACCTCGCTGGCACCGGTCGGAGCCCCGAACTCTGCAAGACCGTCGAGAACTACTACAAAGCCCAGGGTCTGTGGGGCATTCCAACCGAGAAGGACGCGCTCGATTTCTCGCAGATCGTCGAGATCGACATCTCCACCGTCAAACCCGGCGTCGCCGGACCGAAGCGCCCGCAGGACCGCATTGAAATCGAATCACTCAAATCGAAGTGGGCCTCATTCCTAACAGCCCCCGCGCCGGACGGTTACAACAAGCAGCCTGTCGTGAACACCGAAGCCCCCGAAGGACTTCCCACCACGCTCGATGACAAACCGGATGACGTCTCCGAAGCGGCCAGGGCTTTCGGCGCGAAAGTCGGCGTGGTTTCCGAACCCGATGAAAACCCGGAGTATCCGACATGGGAAGTCACCGTGGATAGCAAGGGAGGCATCATGGACTCCATCACCCACGGTTCCGTGCTCATCGCCGCCATCACCTCTTGCACCAACACCTCCAACCCGAGTGTCATGCTCGCCGCCGGTTTGCTAGCGAAGAAGGCCAACGAAAAAGGCCTAACGGTGAAACCCTCGGTAAAGACCTCGCTTGGACCCGGCTCGCGCGTCGTCACCGATTACCTCAACAAGACCGGCCTCCAGGCGGAACTCGACAAGCTAGGCTTCCAAACCGTCGGCTACGGCTGCACCACCTGCATCGGCAACTCAGGCCCGCTGGATGCCGGCATCGAGGATGTCGTGAAGTCCGAGGACATCATCGCGGCCTCCGTTCTATCAGGCAACCGGAACTTCGAAGCCCGCGTCCACCAATCGATCAAGGCGAACTTCCTCATGTCACCGCCGCTCGTCGTCGCCTTCGCCATCGCCGGCACGGTCGATATCGACATGGAGAACGAACCGCTCGGATACGGTCACGAAGGCCACCCGGTTTTCCTCAAGGACATTTGGCCCACTTCCGCGGAAGTCGAGGAAGCGATGAACTCGTCCCTCAAGCCCGACGTCTTCCAACGCCTCTACACCGGCTTCGCCGATCAGAATCCGAAGTGGAACGGCATCAAATCCTCGACAGGAAACGTCTATGAGTGGGACCGCGAGTCCACCTACATTCAGGAACCTCCGTTTTTCGACGGATTCTCCCCCACCCCGCGCGACATCGTTGAGATCAAGGGCGCTCGGCCCCTCGGCATCTTCGGGGACAGCGTCACCACCGATCACATCTCGCCCGCTGGCGCCATCAAGAAGGACAGTCCGGCCGGACGTTTCCTCTCCGAGAAAGGCGTCGATTTCGCCGACTTCAACTCCTACGGCTCGCGCCGCGGCAACGACCGCATCATGACCCGCGGCACCTTCGCCAACGTCCGCATCAAGAACCTGATGGTTCCCGGCATCGAGGGTGGTGTCACCAAGATCTACGATTCGGAATATGAAATGATTCTTTCGACGAGTGCTCACAATGCTTCTCCCATTCCAGGAGCTAAGGTTTCCGTAGATGCTCAAACAGTTGCAATCTACGACGCCGCGGCGATCTATCAGAACCAAGGCACGCCCACCATCGTCATCGGTGCTGAGGACTATGGCATGGGCTCCTCCCGCGACTGGGCGGCGAAGGGCACCAACCTGTTAGGCGTGAAAGCCGTCGTCACCAAGTCCTTCGAGCGCATCCACCGCTCCAACCTCGTCGGCATGGGCGTGCTGCCCTGCAACTTCGTGGACAAGGCGGACTACGACAAGGTCAAGGACCTCGCCGACGCCACCTTCGACATTCTCGGCATCGACAACGACCTCAAGCCGATGCAACAGGCCACTCTTCATGTGAAACCTGCAAGCGGCCAACCGTTTGATGTTCCCATCATCGTCCGCATCGACACCCCGGTCGAGAAGGACTACTACCGCGCCGGCGGCATCCTGCCCTACGTGCTCGCGCAGATCCTCGGGTGAAACGCACCAACGAATCCCAACGGGATTCGGAGACGTCGCGAGCCCACGATTCGCACACAGCCAGGCATGGCGGTTGCAAACGGCCGCCACTTTGGTAATTTCCCGCCATGACCGCCGTCAGACAACCGGATTTCGTCTCCGTCGCCGACTACCTCGCTGGCGAGGAAGTCAGTGACACCAAGCACGAGTATCTCGGCGGCACCGTCCACACGATGGCTGGAGCCACCATCCGGCACAACAACATTGCATTGAATTCCTTGGCATCCCTGCATGCCTCCCTACGCGGAAAATCCTGCCAGCCCTTCAATAGCGACACCAAGGTCCGCATCGAGCTTCCAGACCACACGCGCTTCTATTATCCAGATGCGATGGTGGTTTGTCAGACCAACCCGGACACGGACCATTTCCAAAACCAACCCGTCGTCATCATCGAGGTGCTCAGCGAATCCACCCGGCGGACGGATCTTGGCGAGAAACGCGACGCTTATCTGACGATCTCGTCGTTGAAGGCGCTGTTGCTCGTCGATGTAGACACCCCCTCCGTCACCATCCACCGCCGCCTGCCGGAAGGCGGATTCGTGATCGAGCGCCATACCGGGCTCGATGCGACGATCGCGCTTCCGGAAATCGGCGCGGATCTGCCACTCAAGGACCTTTACGAGCGCGTGGAGTTCAAAGATTGAGGCCGCGAAACACCGTCACCTGAACCGTGTGGGGAAACGCAAAAAATCCCCGGCATGGCGGTTGAAATGCCGCGTCACATCCGCTTGAGTCCGCGTGCCGATGGCCTCCTCGTTTTCCTTCGACTCCCTGAACCAAGCCCAGCGCCAGGCCGTGGCCGCGCTGGACGGGCCGGTATTGATTCTCGCCGGAGCCGGCACGGGCAAAACGCGCACGGTCACCTGCCGGATCGCGCACATGCTGGAGAAGAAAATCCCGCCGGACCAGATCCTCGCGGTGACCTTCACCAACAAGGCGGCCAGCGAAATGCGCGAGCGCATCGGCGGCATGGTTTCCAAGAAGGCGGCGAACGAGATGACCGTCTGCACCTTCCACTCGCTCTGCGTGCGCCTGCTGCGCGGCGGCATCGACAAGCTCGGCTACAAGAAGAACTTCTCAATCTGCTCCGGCTCGGACCAGGTGGGCATCATGAAACAACTGCTCGTCCGCATGGGCGGCACGGACGAGAAGGTGAAACCCGAGGCCGTGCTCGGCGCGATCTCGAACGCCAAAAACAAGGGACTCGATCCCGCGGAGCTGGAGGACGATTTCTTCGCCAATCTCGCCGTGGCCTATCAGAACGAACTGCGCGCGCAGAACGCGGTGGACTTCGACGACCTGCTGCTTTTCGCCGAGAAAATCCTGCGCGAGCACTCGGATGTTAGAGATCACTTCCGCACAAGGTTCACCCGAGTGACGGTGGACGAGTTCCAGGACACCAACGCGCTGCAAATGCAGCTTCTCCAGCAGCTCGTCGGTCCTCCCTATCATGTCTGCGTCGTGGGCGACGACGACCAGTCGATCTACGGCTGGCGCGGTGCGGAGAGCGCGAACATCCTGCAATTTGAGCGATTCTTCCCGGATCCGCGGATCATCCGGCTGGAGGAGAACTACCGGTCCACCCACGCGGTGCTGCACACGGCGAACAGCCTGATCAAACACAATCTCGGCCGGCGCGAGAAGATCCTGCGTTCCACACGCATGGGCGGTGATCCGGTGCGGGTGGTCGCCATGCCGGGCGATGACGAGGAGGCGGAATTCATCGCCGAAGAGATCCTCGCGGGAAAAAGCGCGGTCGGCCGCAAGTGGGAGGACTTCGCCGTGCTCTTCCGCACCAATGGACAGAGCCGCAAGCTCGAACTCGCACTGCGCGAACGCAAGATCCCCTACCGCATGGTCGGCGCGCAGAGTTTTTACGACCGCCGCGAGGTGCGCGATGTGCTGGCCTACACCCAGTTGTTGGTTTCGCCGGACGCGGACGTGCAGCTTCTGCGCATTCTCAACGCGCCTAACAGAGGCATCGGCCAGACCACCGCCGTGCTCGCCACCGAGTGGAGCCGCGAACACCACGAGTCCGTCTGGCAGGCGCTCTGCGATCCGAATTTCACCGACACGCTCGGCCCGAAAGCCCGGCAGGCGATCGAAGCCTTCGTCGCGCTCATCGCCGGCGCGAAGAACCGCATCGACCTCAACCACGAAAATCCGGCCGAAGTCCTGAGCGGCATGCTCAAGGAGATGGAATACCTCCAGTGGCTGGAGCGCGGATGCAAGACCGAGAACGAACGCCAACAACGTGGCGAAGGCATCCAGATGGTGATCGATTCGCTGCAGGCCCATGTTTCCAAGGGCAAGAAGCTGCAATCGTTCCTCGACGACAGCGCGCTGGCCTCGGACCGCGAGGACGACGATCTGGAGAAGAAACAAGGAGCCACGCTCATCACGCTTCACGCTTCGAAAGGCCTGGAATTCCCGATCGTCTTCCTCGTGGGGCTTGAAGAAGGTTTCCTTCCCCACACCCGAAGCATCGCGGAAGGAACGAAGGATGAGGAGAGGCGCCTGCTCTACGTCGGCATCACCCGCGCGCAGGACAACCTGACGATGACCTACTGCACCAAACGCATGAAGTGGGGCCAGGAAATCGGCTGCCAACCGAGCAGTTTCATCGGCGAACTCGACGACGAACACCTCGAGCACACGAGCTACGACGACATCCTCGGCGCCGAGCCCTCCACCGACGAGCTGGACAATTTCTTCGGCAACCTCAAGGGGATGCTGGGAGGGATGTGAAGGGATGGGCGGTTTCAAACCACCCGCCCCGGTGTCATGGCGACTTGAAAGGTCGCCACTCCCACTCAAAGCACCGGCGAGGCGAGCGGCGAGGGAATCGAGATCACCTGCATGCCGGCGCGCTGGGCGGCGAGGATGCCGGCGGGGGCATCGTCAAGCGCCAGGCAATTCACGGGGTTCACGCCTAACAACTTGGCGGCCTTGAGGAAAATATCCGGAGCGGGTTTGCCGTCCGTGACGTCATCGGCGGTCACCACTTCATCGAACCAGTCGGAAATGCCCACGATGCGCAGGGTTTTCTCCACCACCATGCGGGAGCCGCCGCTGGCGATCGCCATCGGGACCTTGCCGCGCAGGGATTGGGCGAATTCCGCGACCTCATCGATCAAGGTGATCGATCCGAGCCTGCGGAGAAACGCCTCGCGCTTCGCGAAGGCCACCGCTTCGGGATTGAGCTTCAGATTGTACTCATCGTTGAGCTCGACCACGATATCGAGGGTCGGGCGGCCGCCCATGGCGAAGAAGACGTCTTCCTTGAAAACGCCGCCCGCACCATGAATGGAGAGGGCCTCGCACCACGCCTCGAAGTGGGCGGGCATGGAATCGACGAGGGTGCCGTCGCAGTCGAAAATGACGGCATCAAAGCCGCTTTTGGGGAGGTGAAGGGATCCAACGCTGGCCATCGCGCCGGGGGTGTAGAGGCTTGCCGGGAAATTGGCAAGACCCGTCCGCTGGAAAATTACCAAATCCTTACAAAATCGCTAAGATTTCGATTGGCTCAGAGTTCAACGGATTGATCCCGGTAAGTTCCAGCCGGGACTACTCGATGGTCGGAGCCCGGGTTTTTGAACTCCACATCGCCCTCGATCACGACGCCGGGGAGGAAACGGACGGGGCCGGTGACCTTCAGCGAGCGGCAGCCGATCAGCGACGGCACTCCGAGCGACTCGATGGAATCGACGAGCTTGTATTCGTCCGAAAGCACGATGAGCGGCGGCTTTCCTTCCCGCGAGGCATGCAGGCGGACCTGGCCGTTTTCGAGGACATCGTAGGCATCGGAACGCAGGGCGAGCAGGTCGCCGGTGGTTTTCACCGGAGCGAAACGGCTGCGCGGCACGTCCAGGGCGATGGAGCCATCGAAACATTCGATGCCCGCGCCCATGGCGGTCTCAAGCTGGATCACGGCGGTGGATTTCTTGTCGCGCGGATCCACGGTCTTGTTGTTGCGGATCATCGGCAGCGGAAGAGCCCCGGCGTTGGCGGCGAGTTCCTGTTTCAGGAGATCGAGGCGCAGCCAGAGGCTGTTGGTGTTGAAATACTGGTGACGGTCGATGTCTTGGAAGGCATCGAGATCCGAGTCGAGGCATTGGGCGACTTCACGCAGCAGCAAGCGCCCGTCGGCCTTGCGGCGCGCGAGGTGGCCGCCCTTGCGATCCGCGGCGGTGCGTCGGGTGACCTCCATGAGGAATGGCGCGCCGGATTCGGCGAAATGGCGGAGGATGACCGGATCAAGAATCGCGCCGAGGTTGTCGGAGTTGGAAACAAACGCGTATTTCACTCCATCGGCGAGCAGCCGATCCAGCCAACCGCTGCCGACAAGCGCCGGATACAGGTCGCCGTGGCCGGGAGGGCACCATTCGAGATCCGGATCGGCGGGCCAGCTCACGGGGTCGAGGGTCGCGGCATCGATTTTCGGGATTTGGTTTTGCATCAACTCGACCTCGGAGGCATCGGCAAGTCCGTTCGAAACGTAGTGCTGGAGGTGGTCCAATGTGTCCCCGCTGGTGCTGAAGCTGTTCATCAGCAGCAGGCGGACGGGCGCGCCGCTGGTTTTCCGCAGATCGAGGATCTGGCGGACCATGAGATCGAGGAAATTCACGCTATCGCGCACGGCAAGCAGGCTCTTCGGACCTTGCAGGCCCATGCTGGTGCCGAGGCCGCCGTTGAGCTTGATGACCACCGCTTGCGCGAGCAGCGCGGCATCCGCCGGAGCCGCGGAAGCGAGATCGTCCAGAGACGACAAGCCCGTGGCCGCTTCGATGCTGTCCTCGGGAATCATCCCCGACTCATTGCGGAGAAGCGCGTCATAGTTCCGCCGGAAGGCGCGGATCGCGGCGTCGCCCATTCCGGCGGCGGTCATCTTTTGTTCGAAAGCGGCGAAGTTTCCCATGTGGTGATCGTTGGTTCCGCGCGGAAATTGCCCCGCGCGGAGCCTGTGGTCACGCGGAAACTGCGCGCCGCCTATTCATCCACGGCGGCGGTCTTGCGTCCGTGCTCGGCGATGATCTTCGGTTCCTGTTCCTTGGGCACATCCTCGTAGCGCACGAACTTCTCCCGATGACGGCCGCGGCCCGAGGTGATCGCGCGGAGCTGGCTTGAATACTGATAGAGTTCCGCCTGCGGAACCTGGGCGACGACGACCTCGAAACGGCCTTCCGTTTCCATGCCCATGATGCGGCCGCGTCTGCCTGATAGATCGGCGAGCACGCCGCCCACGGCGTCGGACGGCACCTTGATGCGCAGTTCCATCACCGGCTCCATCAGCTTCGGCCGCGACATCATGAAGGCCTCGTAAAACGCGGCCTTGCCCGCGATCTGGAAGGCGATGTCCTTGGAATCCACCGGGTGCTGCTTGCCGTCGTAGAAATCCACCTTCACATCGGTGACAGGGAATCCGCCGTAAGGTCCGGCGGCGCAGGCGGTGTTCACGCCTTTTTCCACCGAAGGCACGAACACGCGGTCCACGTTGCTGCCGACGAGCGATTGCGTGAAAACCAGGCCGCTCTCGGCAGGCAGCGACTCGATGCGCATCCACACTTCAGCGAACTGCCCCGCTCCGCCCGTTTGTTTCTTGTGGCGGTATTTCGACTCACCGCGGCCGGAAATCGTGGCGCGATACGAGACCTTCGGCTCCACCAACTCCACCTCCACGTTGAAGCGGCGTTTCAGTTCCTCCGCCATGATCTGGAGTTGCAGCCAGCCCTGGCCGGAAACGATCGTCTGCCCGAGATCCGGATCGAAGTGATGTTCGAAGGTCGGGTCCTCCTCCATCAGCGCGGCGAGGCCTTCGCCGAGTTTGTTGAGGTCCGCCTTCGATTTCGCGACCAACGCTCCACGGGTGTTAGGCTCGGGGAAATCCACCACCGGCAGCGTCACCTGGCGCGCCGCGGCGCAGAGCGTGTCACCCGAGCGGGTGGCCCGCAGTTTCACCACCGCGCCGATGTCTCCCGCATGCAACGAGGAAACCGGCTCGCGCGCCGATCCGTTCACCCGATAGAGCTGGCCGATGCGTTCGGAATCCCCGCGGTTCGCATTGATCAACTCCGAGCCCGAAGTCACATCACCGCTGTAAACCCGGAAGAACGAAAGGTTTCCCACGTGGTGCTCGTGCATCGTCTTGAAGACGAATGCGACGGTCTGCCCGTCATCGAGCGCCACCGTCACGTCCGCTCCGTTGGAAGACTTCGCCGCCACCGTCGCCCGGTCCACCGGAGACGAGCCATATTTCGCGATGAAATCCAAAATCCGGGAAACGCCGACGTTTTTCACCGCCGACGCGGCGAACACCGGCACCACCAAACCCTTCTGCACCGCCTCGTGCACGTGCGCCCGCAGGTCTTCCTCGGTGAGAGTCCCGTCCTCGAAGAACTTTTCTAACAACAAATCGTCAGACTCCGCCACCAAATCGATCAACTGGCGGTGCAGCTCCGCCACCTTCTCCAACCGCGCCCCTTCGGCGGGTTTTTCATCATACTTCCCGCTGCCATCCGCGGCGAAGGTGATCACTTCCGAACGCATCACATCCAGCACCGAGGAAAACCCGGGGCCCTCATCGATCGGCACCGTCATCGGAAACACCCGCGCGCCATAATGCTCGCGCGCTTCTTCCAGAATCTCATCAAACCGCGTGCGCTCGCGATCCAGCATGTTGATCACCAGGAATCGCGGGATGTCGTAGGCGGCGGCGGCGGCCCAGACCTCGTCCGCGCCGGTTTCCACGCCGTTGACGCCACTCACCACGATCATTGCGGAGTCCGCCACGCGCAGCGCGCAGAGCGGCTCGCTGATGAAGTCCGGCGTGCCAGGGCAGTCGATGATGTTCAGTTCCCGGCCCAACCACTCCTCGGCGATCACCGTCGCGTGGATCGACTGACCGTGCTCCTTCTCATCCGGATGGAAATCCGAAACCGTGGTCCCCTGTTCGATGGTTCCCGCCCGGGTGATCTTTCCCGCGCAAACCAGCATCGCCTCACAGAGCAGCGTCTTTCCGGTCGAGGCGTGACCGGTGACGGCAAAGTTGCGGATGTCAGGAGCGCGGTAGTCTTTCATGATCGTAATGGGTTGCGGGTTTAAATCGAGGATCCCTTTGATCCGTTACCATCACAATCCCCTTGGGTTCGTGAGTCAACCACTGCGATTTCCACCGCAAATCGAGGCGCGGAATTCGGCAAAATCCGGTCACCGGCCCTTGCCGATGCCAAACTCCCGCTTCGCCCGCGCCCGGAACGCCGGACTCGACTCGTGAAACTGCTCCCTCACCAGCAAGCGAATCTCCTCCATCAGCTCCGCATTTCCTCCCGCGAGGCGTTTCAACACCGTCATCCCGAACGCCTTCTCCGCCACCGGTCCCGGCCCGCCAAGCGCCGCCATCGCCGCTGCTAGAATCCGCCCCTCAAGCTCGCCGGGGATCGGCGCCGTCTGCAGGCAGCGGAACAAATTCCGCGTCACCGCCGGATGCACCCGCCGTTCGATCCGGTCCAGCAGGGACGGCAACACCGGAGCCAGCCAGCCAGGATGCGCCTCCACGCACATTCCAAACACCCACGCCGCTCTCGCTGATAGAACCGGATCTTCGGAAACCATGAACCCCACGAGTTCCTCAAACCGTTTCCTGCTGCCACCGATCCACTCCGCCGTCCCCAGCACCAGTTCCTTGTTGTGGCCGAGCATCAACCACTCGCGCAATGTTTCCGGGCCGACAGGATTTTTCACAAGCCCATCGCTATCACCACGCCCGGAGCATGCAAGCCGCGGACTTGCCCGGCCCCGCCGCGCGTGCCAGAAACCGCCATGTCCATCCGCACCCGGTTCGCACCCAGCCCCACCGGCAGGCTGCACCTCGGCCACGCCCTCGCCGCCCGCGTCGCCCATGATCTGGCGCGCTCCGAACCGGACGGACGCTTTCTCCTCCGCTTCGAGGACATCGACGCCACCCGCGTGCGCGAGGACTTCTATCAGGAAACCGAGACCGACCTCCGCTGGCTTGGCCTCACCTGGGATGAAACCCCGCTGCGCCAGACGGACCGCTCGGACGCCTATCAGGCCGCGCTCGATACCCTCCGCCTCGCCGGCCTCGTCTATCCCTGCTTCTGCACCCGCAAGGAAATCCAAGCCGAAGTCGCCCGCATGGTCTCCGCCCCGCACGGACCGGAAGGACCGAACTATCCGGGCACCTGCCGCAATCTCACTCCGGACGAGGCCGCAACCCGCACCTCCGCCGGCCACGCCCACGCCTGGCGGCTGGATTCGCACAAGGCATCCCTGCAAACCGGCCCCCTCACCTTCACCGATCTCCGCCACGGCACGATCGCGGCCGATCCCGATCTGCTCGGCGACGTCATCCTCGCCCGCAAGGACATCGGCTGCGCCTATCACCTCGCCGTGGTCGTGGACGATGCCTTCCAACACATCACCCACGTCACCCGCGGCGAGGACCTGCTGCCCTCCAGCCACGTCCACCGCCTGCTCCAAGTCCTGCTGGGTTTTCCCGAGCCGCTTTACCTCCACCACCACCTCATCCTCGATTCCGAAGGCAAACGCCTCGCAAAGCGCGGCGAGTCCCTCTCCATCCACGCCCTGCGCGAAGCCGGCGTCTCACCGGAGGAGGTGCTGGAAATGATCGCTCCTGAAGGCGCTTGAACCCATTGCCAGAGTTTTCGCTGAAACCCCGGCAGCGGACACCAACAGAGGATCGTCTGAGTTCACGGTTTACCGTGCCTCATTACGAATAGGTCACACCGAACATCCCACAGATTCGCTCCTTTCACGTCCCTGTCCCGGGCTCGGGTTCCGTTCCATCGGCGGGATTCCCCACTTGAAGGAAACCCGACGGACGACTACCCTCACGGCATGGCCTCCGAGATGACTCCTGAATACCGTGCGACCCTGCGCCGCATGACGGGCCAGCAGAAACTCCGGACGGCGTTCGCGCTCTATCATTCCGCCAGGAAGCTCAAATCCTGCGCCCTGCGCCGCAGCCATCCGGAGATGAGCGAGGCCCAGATCCAGCAAAAGGTGAAAGACATCTTCCTCCATGCCAGCACCTGAACTCAAGGAATCTGGAGCGATCAGTCCGGCCGTTGGCTATGCGCGTATTTGGCCAGCAATTCCGAGTTCAACGATGCGAGGAGGTTCCACGGAATCAACGCCACTGTCCCGCCTCCCGCCTTTTCCAAGGCACGGCGGCAGATCGCCGTGGAGGCTATCTTTTTCACCAGCCTGATTTCCTTAAGCACGGCGCGTTCGGATAGAACTCCCGTTTCGACATCGCCGATGAGAAGCGAGAGGTATTCCGGAACGATCAGGACCATCATCCGGACATGGCGATCGTCCTGACGATCCGCTTGCGGCAGATTGAGCAAGCAGTGGCATTTGCTCAGAAACTAATGGATCGGATCAATCACCTTCACTGTTCCGTCATCCAACGCCCTTTCCATCAGGCGCGGATATTCCTTCACATCGATGCCATAAACAGAGGAGAGGACATCCACGAACCGTGGAGGGTCTTCGCTGAGGGTGAGGATTCCGAGTTGCCCGTCTGCCGGGGAATCTCCCGGTCGGATGGCTGAATTGCGTTTGAGAGCCTTCCAGGTGCGGGGGCTCACCCATATATCGCAATCCTTGGAGGTGAAAGGACGCATCGGGCTCAGGGGCTTGGTTTGGCTCAGGGAGTCGATGTATTCCGCCCAGAAATTGACGGCCTGGCCGCCTTCCAGGAAGTATTCGGCTCCTGATTCCCGGAGTAATCCGAGTTATCCCAAATAGGCCTCAACTCCTGCCCCGGAGGCACTCATTTGCCGATGGCGGAGGAGAAATTCAGAATCCGGTGGCGGTCAAAATAACCGGGAGGAAAAATCGAGTTTTCCCGCTGGATGCACTCCGGATTTTCCCCGGCATCCATGAGTTGGCGATCCGCCAGGCGCGACGCCGCTTTCACTGCGGATCGGTTTTTGCGGCTGGCTTTTTGCGCGGACGGTTTCATCGAATACGGGATAAACGTCGACTGGGGGAAAAGTGGCCGCCTGCGGTGAGAGGCGTCAAGCATGTCCACCTGTCGCCACCACGGTACCTTGGAAAGTGCCACCCCGGCCGCTGAATCCTGATCCCTCTTCACTTCGGCTTATTCGCGTGCATCCCGGCATGGCCAGAGGCGACGCCGGACTCTTCCATTGACCCCGCTTCCATCCCCGCCCATCCTCGGCACGAATGAATTCCCGTCCCGGCCAAGCATTCGTGCTTTCCTTGGCAAGAGTGGGATATCCACAGTGTTCGCCAAATCAATGCAGGCATCAAAGTTGTTCGCAGTTGCCGGAATTCTAATTGTGGTTGGGTGTGGGACCGCGCCAGAGTTGCCAATCCCGGATCCCACTCGCCAGCCATGGCGTGATTCCGGAAAGTATAGAGAGGCAGCCAAGGCTGGTGATCCTGATGCTCTGACCAAATTCTTTGCCGCCGCCAAAGCTCAATTGATGCTTCCCTACGTCAACGGGGGAGAGGATGCGGAGGGCGTGTCAGAAAATATGAAAGAGGTTTTGACGAGCCTTGGTGACAATCAGTTTTCAGAAGCGCTTACTCGTGAGGATCCAGTGATTCGAAGCGCCGTGCGCGAATTCTTGTGGGATGACTACGTTCGAGGAGGATTTCCCCGGTCCTTCCGGATTCTTGTAACAGCTCCGGATGTGGAGTGGCCGGCGGACAAAGCCCTTCAGAGATCGTACGAGGAGACGGGACAAGAGCCACCGAAAGACGAACCTTGGGGAAGGTAATTGGAATCGGCGAACAAAGTCATGACCCAACAACCGGCCACAAGCTTTTCAATTGCGCCATCGGTCGCACCTCAAACGCTAGCAAAGGATTTGAAGATGCGCGTGTCCATCCCCCTCATCATAATCCTCTTCATGCTATGTGTACAGTGCTGTAGCGGACCGTCTGGCCTGGAGCTTCAGCAGCAACTCACCGATTCTATCGAGGCTGACCGGGACCGTTTAGTGACCGATAACAAACCAACCGGCAGCAGGCATATTGTGCATGCCAGTGCGCATGGCTGGCAGTTTGATCTTTCATGGTTTGAAGCACGGGTGTCCGGTTGTAACTAGAACAAATTCAATTGGTTAGGATCTGGGTTGG
>DAISZP010000434.1:0-4724 GCA_036824745.1 Luteolibacter sp. | reverse complement strand
CCCGGAGTGCAGTATCCGCATTGCGAGCCGTAGTGGGAAACCATCGCCTCCTGCGCCGGGTGGAGGTTTCCATCAGGTCCCGCGAGCCCTTCGGATGTTAGAACTTCGCGACCGACCAGTGAATGCACCAGGGCCAGGCACCCGTTGATCGCCTTCGGCGGTTCCGACTCATCCAGAACGAGGATCGTACAGGCCCCGCAATCGCCTTCATTGCAGCCGGACTTCGTTCCGGTCCTGCCGGACGATCTGAGAAACTCAAGAATGCTGACATGCAGGGGAACGCCGGATACATCGACCGGCTCGCCGTTGATTCGGATGAGGGACGGGCTCTTCATCGGCTCATCTCCATCAGTGTGGCCGCCAGCAGGCTTGTTCCGTTAGCGATCGCTTCCGGCGAGGCGTATTCGTCCGGGCGGTGGGACCAGCCGTTGAGGCAGGGAATGAACAACATGGCCGTCGGACAAATCCGCGCCATGAAAAGGGAATCATGATAGGCCCGGCTGATCATGCGGGTGAAGGTCAGCCCGCGCCCGGCGGCGATCGTTTCGGCGATCCCGAGGATTCCCTGGGAACAAAGCGCCGGTGGATCGGAATTGATACAGGACCATTCCAGTGAAACACCGCGCCTCGCGCAAACGGATGCCGCTTCACTGCGGATGCGTTCGATCGCGGTGTCACGCGCTGTTAGGTCGGTGTCGCGGAAGTCGATCTCCATCATCACTTCGCAGGGGATCGAATTGATCGCACCAGGGAGCACCTGGACCTTGCCGGTGGTGCCCACGGTGTCCGGCGATCCGGATTCAAGCGCGGCCCGCTCGACGATGAGCGAGGTTTCGGCCGCTGCCAGGAACGCGTCGTGGCGCTCCGGCATGAGCACGGCCCCGGCATGTCCGCCGGTGCCGGTGAAGTTCAACCGGAAGGCGGCGGGTGCCGCGATTTTCTCGACCAAGCCAATATCGATGCCCTTCGCATCGAGCTGCGGTCCCTGCTCGATGTGCAGTTCCACAAATCCGGCGTAGTGCCCGGCGGGAAGGCGGACGGATTCCAGCGCGCCCGGATATTCCGCCGGGCGGAGGCTTTCCAATCCATCTCCGTTAGAATCCTTGAGCGCCGCCGCCTGTTCCGCGGTGGTGGTGCCCGCGAGCATTCTCGACCCGAGGCAACCGATGCCGAACCGCGTGGGCTCCTCCGCGGTGAACATGATCAACTCGATGGAGCGGCGCGGGACGAACCCCGATTCCTTGATGGAACGAAGCGCCTCCAAGCCGCCCAACACGCCGACGGTGCCGTCGTAAGCGCCGGCATTGGGAATCGCGTCGGTGTGGGAACCGGTGGCCACGGCGGGCAGTCCGGGATCCGAACCCGCGAGCCGGATGAACAGGTTTCCCACCGCGTCCGAGCGAAACTCCAAGCCCGCATCGACGGCTTTCGCGCGCAGCCAGTCCCGGGCCCGCATGTCCTCCGGCGAGAACAAGACCCGGGTGACCGCCGGCAGGGGATGGGCGGAAATGTTAGAAAGTTCCGAAAGCTCGGTGAGCAAGCGTTCGGAGCGGATCTGGAGTTCGGCAGGCACGGCGTCGGTCAGGGGATGCGGTGGATGTCCTTGTGATAGAGATAGGAAGCGGGCTGATCGCCGATGGCGGCGAACCACTGCGGACAGTAGGGAGCCATCCAGATCGCGTCACCCGCCTGGACGGGATAGTAGCTGTCTTCCAAACGGTAGATCCCCTGCCCTGCGAGCATGAGCAGTCCGTGTTCCATGATGTGCGTTTCCACGAACGGCAGGGTGGCCCCGGGCTGATAGGTGAAGATGTTCACCGCGATGTCGAAGCGCGGATCGATGGGCAGCAGGGTTTGCAAACGTGCGCGCTCGTTTCCCATGAAAGGCTCGTCCGGAACCTTGCGCGCGTTTCCGAACAGGATGTCCGGCGCGTCTATGCCGGGAAGTTTCTGATAGACCTTGCGATACACCGTGATGCGGCTGCCCTCCTGGCCCTGGAGATGGAGGATCGTGTGCGGCGGAGCGAAGAAATAACCTCCGGCCGCCAGCGTGGTGGATCCTTTTTCCCAGTTGATGTAGAGTTCGCCCGCCTCGACGAGGATCACGTGTTCGTTTTCATCCGGCGGAAAATTCGCGACACCATCGCCGGTCTCGAACTTGAGCAGGAACTGGCTGAATCCCGCGCCCATGGCCGGTGAGATCAGGACGTGGGCGCTGAGCCCGGACCAGCCCTGGAACGCGGAGGGAACATGTCCATCCGGAGCGATCAGGGCGTGCCGCGATTTGATGACGGTGCGTGTGTGCATGGCGTTTGATGGGTTAGATCGGATTCGGGCGGATGAAACGGCCGCGTGTCTCGCGGGTCACCGGCTGCCCGCGCAGCCAGGTCTGCATCACGGAGAACTTCGGTTTCATGCCGACATAAGGTGAAATCGGATGCCGGGTGAGCAAGTCCGCGGTTTCCACGGGCTTCTCGTTGTAATGAGCGATCACGGAGAAGTCCGCGTCGAAACCCGGTTCGAGCACGCCCTTTCCTCCCAATCGGAAGCGCGCCGCGACATTCCGCGACATCAGCGGAATGACTGAAAACGAACGGTCCAGCAGGAGCGGCAGTCCGTGCTGGATGCCGGCGATGCCGCCCCAGATCGAGAACATGTCGTCGCCTTGTTTCATCTCCGGCGGCGCTGGGGAATGATCGGATCCGATCGTGTCGATCTCGCCAGAGTTCACCTTGCGCCAGAGATCGCGGACGGCGAGCGCGTCCCTCAAGGGCGGTGCGCACTTGGCGGCGGCTCCGATGCGCGAGGCGTCCCTGTCTGTTAGGATCAGATAGTGCGGACAGGTCTCCACCGTGACATTCACGCCCCGGCGTTTCGCATCGGTCACCAGATCGATGCCTTCCGGACAGGTGACGTGCACGATGTGGATCGCGCACCCGGTTTCCCCGGCGATGTCGAGAGCGGTGCGGATGGCGTCGAGCTCGAACTGGATCGGCCGTGAGGCGATCCACGCCGCCATGTCCCGCGCGCGAACCGGCACGGTGAACGGTAGCTCCGCGTGGAGCGCGACCGGCAGTCCGAGCGCCGCGGAAATCCTCATGCCACTTGTCAGTGTCGCGTGATCCGCCGCCGGAAACTCATCCAAGCCGGAGTGGCACATGAAGGCCTTGAAACCGACAGCGCCCGCGGCGGCCATCGATTCGAGGTGAGGGAGTGATTGCGGGATCAAGGCACCCCAAAGCGCGAAATCGAGCCGTGACTTCGCCTCGGCGATACGGCGCTTCTCTTCTAACAAGGCGGCCGTGGCCACGGGCGGGGACGAGTTCAGCGGCATGTCGATGAACATGGTGCCACCACCGGCGGCCAAGGCGGACGAACCGGTTTCCAAGCCTTCCCAATCCGCGCGGCCGGGTTCGTTGAAATGCACATGGGCGTCGATCCAGCCCGGGATGATGAACTTGCTGCCGAAGTCCACCACCTCGTCGGCGCTGCCGGAAACCGAAGTGCCCGCCGCCACCACCCTGCCTCCCGTCACGCCGATGGAAAAGCGGTCCCCCTCGGGGGATCGTCCGTGGAAAATTTTCTCGAAGTCGGCCATGCTCAGTATTGGAAGGATTTCAAAAAACCTACCAGCGCGGTGATGCCGCTGGCAATGTCTTCCGGCGACGCATATTCGTCCGGATGATGGGAAAGCCCGTCCCGGCAACGCACGAAGATCATCGCGACCGGACCAAGGGTAGACATGACGACGGCATCGTGGCCCGCACCGCTCGCCAGACAGATCCCGGTGTCGGTCTGGGTTTTCAGCACATCCAGCAGACGGCTAGTCAGTACGGCATCGCAGGGAACCGCATCGCTGTCCTGCGCGACGGACCAGTTGAAATCCAAGCCGCGCGCCTCTGCAATCGACTGGAAGGTTTCATGCAGTTTTCCCATAACCTGATTCCGCGAGGAATCCTCCGGATGCCGGAGGTCCACGGTGAATCTCGCATTCTGCGGCACCGAGTTCGAGGCACCGGGATGCACTTCGATTCGTCCGACCGTGATCACCAACGGCGGGTTTTCCGCAGCGAGTTTCTCCGCCGCGAGGATACACTCGGCGCCACCCGTTAGAGCGTCGCGCCGAAGCGCCATGGGCGTGGTCCCGGCATGGTCGGCCCTGCCAGTTAGATCCACCACGAGCCTGGACTGCCCGGAGATTCCTGAAACGGCGCACAACGCGAGGTTCCCGCTTTCAAGCACCCTGCCCTGCTCGATGTGCAGCTCGATGTAGCCGCGGATGCTTCCGGGCTGATAGAGAATCGGTGTGACGCCATCGCGGATGCCTTCGGATTCGATCGCCTCCGCGACCGTGACACCGTGGGAATCCACCGCCGCCAGCGCATCCCCGTCCAACAGACCCGCCACGGACTTGGAGCCGAGGTAGGTGCTGTGGAAACGGATGCCCTCCTCATCGGAAAACCCTAACACATGAACGTCGAACGGAAGTCGGATGCCCTCGTCACGCAGGGTTTCCACCGCGGCGATGGCGCTGATGATGCCGAGGGCTCCGTCGTATTTCCCGGCATCGATCACCGTGTCATGGTGTGAGCCTATCAGAAGCGGCGGCGCCTGCGGATCCTCACCCGGAAGAATCCCGCGGACCGTGCCATCCGCCGCCACCTGCGTCACCATGCCCGCTTCCGTCATCCAGCCCAGGATCATCCGCGCCGCGGACTTCGAGG
>DAISZP010000433.1:0-4726 GCA_036824745.1 Luteolibacter sp. | reverse complement strand
TGAAACGCTCGATGACCGACATTTCGGCAAAAGCCGTGGAAAAATCGAGAACTCGCGGCGCGAAACTGCCCGCGGGGCCCTATCCGGTCGCCTCCCAGCAGAAACTCAACGCGCTCGTCGCCGAAGCGGTCGGCTTCGATTTCAACGCCGGCCGGATCGACACCACCGCGCACCCGTTCTGCACCACGCTCGGACCGCGCGACTGCCGCCTGACCACCCGCTACGATGAGGACGATTTCACCTCCTCGCTCTTCGGCGTCCTTCACGAAGCCGGGCACGGGCTCTATGAACAGGGTTTGCCGGTAGACGACTTCGGCTTGCCCTCCGGGTCCTCGGTTTCTCTCGGCATCCACGAATCCCAATCCCGGCTTTGGGAAAACCACGTCGGCCGCTCACGTTCGTTCTGGAACCGCTGGTATCCCGCCGCTCAGGAAATCTTCCCGCAACTCGCTTCCTTTCCCTTGGATGATTTCCTCGCCTTTCTCTGGCGCGCGGAGTTTTCCCCGATCCGCGTGGAATCCGACGAAGCCACCTACGATCTCCACATCATTCTGCGTTTCGGCCTCGAACGCCGCATGCTCAATGGTGAACTCGCCGTGGCCGATGTGCCCGCCGCATGGAACGAAGAGTTCCGCGAGTTGTTCGGCTTCACGCCGGAAAACGACACCCAAGGATGCCTCCAGGACATCCACTGGTCGATGGGCGGGCTCGGCTATTTCTCCACCTACACGCTCGGAAACATCAACTCCGCCCAACTCTTCGCCGCGGCGCGGAAGGATCCATCCATCGCCAGCGCCATCGACGCCACGGAATACGCTCCGCTGCTCGCCTGGTTGCGGAAAAACGTCCACTCCAATGGCGCGACACTCGATCCAGCGAATTTGATGGAAAACGCCACCGGCGGGAAACCCTCCACCGCGGACTACCTCGCCCATCTCAGCTCACGCTACCTCTAACACCCATGGCAAACGGCCTCTTCATCGTCATCGAGGGCATCGACGGCACCGGCAAGTCCACCCAGGTCAAACGCCTTGGCGAGTGGTTTGAGAAACAAGGCCGCGAGGTAGTGCTCAGCCGCGAACCCACCGACGGCCCGTGGGGCAGGAAACTCCGCGAGTCCGCCGCCACCGGACGACTCTCGCCCGAGGACGAACTCCGGTATTTCCTCAACGACCGCCGCCAGCACGTGGAGGAGAAAATCCAGACCTCTCTCGCCGCGGGCAAGGTGGTCATCCTCGATCGCTACTATTTCTCCACGATGGCGTATCAAGGCGCGCGTGGATTCGATCCAATCGAAATACGCCGGATGAACGAAGAATTCGCTCCGGTGCCCGATCTTTTAATCATACTTGATCTCGATGTGGACACCGCCCACCAGCGCATCGGCCATCGTGGGGACTGCACGAACGAGTTTGAAAAGAAGGAAAGCTTGCAAAAGTGCCGGGAGATTTTTCTTTCGCTAAGGAACGAACCGTTCGCGCGGGTGATCGACTCGAATGGAAGCCTTGATGAGGTCGCTGCGAGGATCCTGGAGATATTCCAAACCGCGTGACTTGTTCAGATTGAGTTGAAAGAGTTCTTGCACCAAACCCGGTGCTGGATTACAGACACCGCCGTCATCGGCATCCGCTGTCGGACTCCGCGCAGAATCTCATCATCACTCCCCCCGGGTGAATTCGCAACTTCACATCCCACCGCACTTGGCCGTCGTTTGGCCGCCCCTTCCGCTGTCGGCTCGAATCACGCGACCAGTTGGCATCATGGGATTTATTCAAACTGTCCTGAATTTCATCGACTCTGCAATATTTGGAGTTGCTGGAGAATCGGTCGGACAGAACAGAACAACACTTGGCGCTCGATCCGACTCACATGGTTGCCAATCACCGTTTTACCGCCAAAGCGCAGGATATTTCAAACTCCTTCGATGTCACGATTTCCTGAATTTCAACAAGCCATCACGCGATCACGTGATGGCCATTCCAGCAAGTTATGAGACAACAAGCTTTCATTGTCGCCGGGTCGCAAACCACCTCCGGCAATGAACAAAAATTAGATTGCCTTGGCACGCTTCCCGCGTCAACTGTGCCGCCCCCCTTATAGTTTCGACACCCCCAACCTCCCCTCCCCCCTACTTATGAGAACCCCGTTCCGGATTCTTAACACCCTTGGTGTGATTTTGTCCTCTCTGGCCGTCGGCACCGCGTTTGCCGTGGAAGCTCCGGTGAGAATCATGCCGCTCGGCGATTCCCTCACTTCCGGAGTCAGCACTTACCCGGTAAACGGCGCGTATCGCAACCGCCTTTACACGTTGCTGAGCAATGCCGGCTACAACGTGGACTTCGTAGGAACGTTTTCCGATGCGAGCAATCCAAGCCTTCCGGACATCAATCACCAGGGCCAGGGCAGCGCGAGAATCGATCAGATCCAAGCCAACATCGCAGGCTGGTTGAACAGCGTGGAAGATCCCGATGTGGTGACGCTGATGATCGGAACCAACGATTTCTGGCAGAACTATGACGTCGCAAACGCGCAAACGCGATTGAGCAACTTGATCGGAGACATCGCCACGCGCCGGCCGTTTGCGAAGATCGTCGTCGCCACGCTTCCGCTCCGCACGGACAATCCAAGCATCGAAGCGCAGCAGGTCGCTTACAATTCCGCCATTCCGGGGATCGTGGCGCAACAAGTGGCTCTGGGCCGTCAGGTGACCTACGTGGACATCCACGCCAGCCTGAGTTCCGGGGACATCAATGGCGACGGAGTTCATCCTTCCCAAGCAGGTTTCGACAAGATGGCGGACGCCTGGTATCCGGCCGTGGCCGCCGTGGTGACGCCTTCCGGCACTTCGAATCCTCCGGTGATCGCCAAGATCGGCGCGGGAGCCAGCCCCACCAGCCTGCCAGTCGTCTTCAGCAAGCCGGTGGATGACACCGCCGCGACCCTCGGCAATTTCAGTCTCTCCGGTGGTCTCAGCATTTCTGGAGCGGTGTTGGATTCCGCAAAACGCACGGTCACGCTGACCACGAGCGCGCAGACTCCAGGGATCGTTTACACTCTTAGTGTTTCCGGAGTGAAGGATCGCAGCGCCCAGCAGCGCATGATCGCTCCGGGTTCGATGATCAACTTCTCCTCGAGCGCGCTGACCAACGGCAGCTTTGAGAGCGACTACGCCGGATGGACCAAAACCGGAAACTCGGAAATCAAGTCCGCTTCCCCGTATGTGGCGACCAACGGCTCGAAGGTTCTGGCCTTCAACACCGGACAAACCACACCAAACGGCACGGTTTCCCAGACATTCGCAACCACTCCCGGACAAGCCTATCAGCTTTCGTTCGATGTGGGCGCCTTCGGATACACCACCGCTTCCCAGCGCGTTCAGGTTGCGGTTCAGGGATCAAGCTCGCTTGTGTCGGACAGCACCACGGTCACCCCGCTGGGCAACGGCACCACGGTCTGGGCCTCCAAGGTTTACACCTTCACCGCCAACACCGCGTCCACCACGGTCACCTTCACCGACACCTCCACCACCAGCAACAGCGTGGACCTGATCCTCGATAACGTGGTGGTCGGCCCGCAGAGCAGCAAATATCTCGCGGTCACGACCTCGCCCGACGCCGGTGCCAGCGTCACCGTCAGCCCGTCCGACATCGCGGGCAACAGCAACGGCAGCACTGGTTTCCTCAGAACCTACGCGGCGAACGCGTCCGTCACCCTCACCGCCCCTGCTTCCAACGCGGGCAAGAGTTTCCTGCGCTGGCAGAAAAACGGAGTGGATTTGGTGGGATCCGGCGCCGCCATCAGCGTCGCCATGGATGGCAATCACGCGCTCAACGCGGTGTATGGATCCAACAACGCTCCGGTCGCTATCGCCGACTCTTATGCCGCCACCGCGAACTCGACCCTCACGGTTCCTGCGATCGGCGTGCTCACCAATGACTCTGACGCTGACGGCAATCCGCTGACCGCGGTGCTCAACGCGGCTCCAATCAACGGCAGCCTCACGCTCAATCCGAACGGCAGCTTCACCTACACGCCGAATTCGGGGTTCACCGGATCGGATTCCTTCAGCTACCGCGCCAACGACGGATCCAGCGACTCCAACGTGGTCACCGTTTCCCTCACCGTGAACAGCTCCAGCGGCCAGCTCGTTACCAATGGCAGCTTCGAAAACAATCTAACCGGCTGGACCACGAGCGGCAACATGCAGATCCAGTCCGCCTCGCCCTACGCTCCGACGAACGGCACGAAACTGCTCGCGTTCAACACCGGACAATCCGTGCCGAACGGAGTCATCTCGCAATCGTTCCCGACGGTGTCGGGTCAGACCTATCAGCTCAACTTCGACCTCGGCGTGCTGGCCTTCAACAGCAGCAGCCAACGCGTGCAGGTCTCGGTGACCGGGACTGGCAGCCTTTTGAGCCAATCCATCACCGTCACCGGAAACGGCAGCGGCAGCCGCTGGTTCCCGCAAAGTTTCACGTTCGTGGCCAACAGCGCGACGACCACCTTGAGTTTCACGGACACCTCGACGACCTCCACCAACCTGGACATGACGCTCGACAATGTCCGCGTGACCGGCAGCACTCCGAACTACACGCTTACCGTGGCCTCGTCCCCGTCCTCGAGCGTGGGAGTCGCCATCAGTCCGCCGGACCGCAATTCGAATTCCGGCGGCTCCACCACCTTCACCCGCAGCTACTCTTCGGGCTCGATCGTCAACGTCAGC
>DAISZP010000432.1:0-4730 GCA_036824745.1 Luteolibacter sp. | reverse complement strand
TAATCTGGAGCTGGGATCAGGCAGTGCCGTTCGGCCTCTTGGTCATCGGCATCATCAGCCTCCGTTTGACCGCGTCTTCATCGATCTTGCACCTGCGCGGTGGAAACGCCTTGCTCGCATCCGCCTGTGTGGCGGAAGTGTTGTGGTTCGCCTCCGGGTGGGTCGTGTGGTCCGATCCATCGCGGCAGCCGTTGTTCGCGGAAACTCCGGAAACCGCCATCCTCCGCGAAAAGGTCGGCCGGGACGGTAGAACCACCACGCTCATCCATCCGACCGCGCACATGGCGCTCACGCCGTTCATTCCCAACACGCTTGCGGCTTTCGGCATCGCCTCGATCCACGGCTACGACAGCATTGTTCCCGACGGCATGCTCCGCCCTTTCGAAACCCCGGACGACGCGGCGCGGCTCGGGCGGCTTGGAGTCAGCCACTTGATCACCTGGAGCGGCAATCCGGATGTTCCCATGCCATGGACGAAAATCTGGGAGAGCAAGTCGATGGCGCTCTATCAGAATCCGACCGCCCTGCCCCGCTACATCGGATTCAGGAACAAGGCGGACCTCGAATCCTTCCACACCGGATTTTCCGTTAGAGTTTCCAAGCTCGCCGAACGAAGCGGGCTGGAGAACAGCCGGATGATCGAGGTTCCCGCGGATGTGGAATGCGTCCGCATCGCGGAAAACCAGGCGGCGGGCTGGAAATACCGGGTTTCCGGCGGGCAGGCGTGGCTTGATGTCCAACGGGGGCCGGATGCCTGTATGGAAGTCGTGTTACCATCAAGCGACAGGCCCCGTTCGTTGGAAATGCGCTACGATCCTCCGATGAGGAAACTCGGCTTGTGGGTTTCCGGGATTTCCTTGTTGGCATGGTTGGCCGCGTTCACCTTGTTTGCCAGGAAGACCCAAGCCGCCTGATCCGCGCATCCGTTCCGCTTTCCTCCCATGTCCATCCGATTGATTCATCCAAAGCCGCCCTTCGATCCAAGGGCCGAGGCCATGCTTCCGGCGATCGGCGGTTTCCCCGTTTCCGACCGTCCGTTGTTTCTGGCAGGATACAGCGAGCTGTGCCGGATCGATCTGAACGGCGGGCGCGCCATGGAAATCTGCGGTGGTTTCGGCAAACTCGCCGGACTGGTGGCGGAGACGTTCCCCCGGGCGGAGGTGATCGGTCTGGATCTCTACGCGGCGTCCGGCCCGGAGATCGAGGAGCGGCTGAAACGCCTGCCCGGCCTGTCCTATGTGGCGGGAAACGCGTTCGATCTATCAGCTTATCAGGACGTGTCCTTCGACCTCGTGTGGGGGCAGGCGGCCCTGCATCATCTGGCCCACGATCCCGAAGGCCTGTGCGACCAGGTGTCGCGCGTGCTAAAGCCCGGCGGGCGTTTGGTTTTCGTGTTCGAGCCGATGGGGCACAACCTGTTAGTCGCGGCGATCCGCGCCGTGCGCATGGCCCGCCACGAACTGGGCGACGAGAGCAATCTGTATCTCTCCCAGTTCGAACGGATGCTGGACCATGGATTCCGCTCTTGCGATGTGCAGATGTTCAATTTCCTCGGCTACCCGATGAAGGCGTTGTCGGACCGATTGGGATTCGTCGCGAACCTGGTGCAAGGTCTGGATTCGACCTTGTTCGATGCGTTCCCGAAACTGCTGCGCTACGGTGCCAATTGCAATCTGGTGTTCACAAAGTGAGATGGAGCGGCGCTGATGACAATCTTCACCTGCACCCCAGTCTCGTTCGGAGGCGGGCTCGATTTTTTCGCCCGGGACAGCGGTCTGCTATGCAAGGGTTTCCAAGCACTCGGGCACGCCTGCAAGGCGGTGATGCCCTTGCCATCGCACGATGCCGACCAGCATGAAGACCTCATCCGCACGGATCCGGCGGATCTGGAGAATGTCTGCTGGTGGAGGAACCGGAAACCGGAACTGGTCGTGTTGTATGCCTGGGGCAGCCCGCGTTACACTCGCGTAGCCAAGGCTATCCGGAGTTCCGGCGCGTTTCTCGTGCTCAATCAGGACAGCGGAGGGTTGGTAAGTCCCATTGTCGGGTTGAAACCTTGGTTTCAAGAGCAATGGATCCTGAGCGGAGGCGGCACCACCCCGAATGCATGGAGGAAAACCATGCTCAGGACCATCCGCGGATTGAGCGTGGGGCTGGGATTCACGGACCCGATGAGGGCGGAGCATCTGTCCGATGGAAACGTCATCGCCTGTGTTTCCCCGATGGCGGCGGATCACTATCGCGTGTTGTGCCGGCGCTACCGGGGAAACGAACTTGCTGATAGAATCGCGGTAGTCCCCCATCCGGTCGAAACCGGCTTTTGCTTCGATGGCGAGGGCAAGGAGAGGAAAATCGCCTGCATCGGTCGATGGAAGGATTCCGTCCAGAAGCGGCCGCGGCTACTGATCGAAGTGATCGGTAGATTGTTAGAATCCGATCCATTGGTCACCGTCGAGATCGCGGGAGCATGCCACGATGAAATGGAACCCTGGCATCGGTCACTGACCGAAGGAATCCGAAAACGTGTTTCGCTGCATGGCAGGATCGGTCGGGAGGAACTGGCCGCATTGCTGCGCAGATGCCGGGTTTTCTACAGTCCCTCGGCTTTCGAGAGTTTCGGCATTGCGGCGGCGGAGGCCTTGTGTTCGGGGTGCTCGGTCGTCGCCCAACAATCCGTTTCCATGACTTCCTTCGATTGGTTCGTTTCGGAAAAATCGGGTAATCTAGCAACTTCCGATTCCGCGAGTTCGCATGTGGCCGCGCTGACCGCGGAACTTGATGCATGGGAGCGAGGCGAGCGCGATCCGCTCGCGATTTCATCGATTTGGAGCCGGCGGCTGCACGCCGACAAGGTGGCTGGCCGCATTCTCCGGTTGATGCATGGAGATCGCCACGAAGTCTCCGCGATCCATGCTGGAAATTGAGAAGCAAACGGGTTTCCCTCAATCACTGAGATGGATTTCACGATCATCACCCCATCGTTGAACTACGGGAAGTTCCTTGAAGACTGCCTCGCCAGCGTGGCGGGGCAGGAGGGCGTGAGCTTGGAACATCTTGTCATCGACGGCGGATCCAGCGACGACAGCGCGGAGATCGCCGCGCGGTTTTCCCATGTGGACTGGTCGCAGGGAAAGGACAAGGGCATGTCCGATGCGATCAACAAGGGCTTCCAGCGCGCGAAGGGAAACTGGGTGATGTGGCTCAATGCCGATGACCGGTTGAAACCGGGAGTCCTCGCGCGCATGCTCGCGGTTCTATCAGCATCCAGCGCGGACGTGGTCTATGGAGACTGGGATTTCATCGATGCCGGCGGGAAGCACCTCCGCAACGTGAAGTCGCCGTCCTGGTCGCGGTTCGTGCATGTGCATCATCATTGTTTCGTGGGATCGACCGCGGCGTTCTATCGGAAATCCACGGTCATCGACCCGGGATACCGGCTGCGCGAGGATTTCCACTATGTGATGGACGGCGAGTTTTACGCGCGGCTTGATTCGCTGGGCAAACGCTTCGAGCATCATCCGGTGGTGGTCGCGGATTTCCGGCTGCATGGCGCGAACGCCTCGCAACGCCACCTCGCCCGGGCCCGCGATCTCGAGGGCATCCTGGCGACCGAGCGCCAGCACCTCGAATCACGGGCGATCCGCAGGATGTATGGCATCACCCTGAGCGACGATCCCTACCTGACAGGCATCGCGGACGGATTACTGGCATTCGCGGCCCGCGGATTGAAGTTCCTGTTGAAATTCTGATGAGCGGATCTCAAACACTCCGGATCGGAGCGGTTTTCGCGACGATGAACCGCGCGGAAACCGCCGTGAGCTGCGTGCTTGCCCTGGCGGCGCAGACCCGGGCGCCGGATCTGGTGGTGGTGGCGGACAATGTGTCCTCGGACAATACGGTGGAGCGCTTCAAGGAACTGCCCGGCCTGCCCTTTGAACTGGAGGTGCTGCGCATGCCGGAAAATCTCGGCAACGCCGGCGGGGTGGAGTTCGCGTTGTCCTGCGCGTTCGGCAAGGGTTGCGATGCGGTCTGGATCCTCGACGACGATTCGTGGCCGAGAAACGAAGCGCTCGCGGAATTGTTAGAGGGAGAGTGGAATCCCCGGGTTGTGCGGCATTCGATCCAGATCGATCCGAAAACCGGACGCCTCACCTGGCCGATGCAGGTGTTGGACGGCGACCGTTTCCAACTCGCAGGCGGCGCGGAGGAACTGCCGGACTCCGGTTTTGTCAGAACCCGCATCATGTGGACCGGCACCTTGTTGCCGAGAGAAGTGAGGGAGACGGTGGGCAGGGTTCACTGCGGCCTTTTCATCCGCGGCGAGGACGAGGAATATCCCTGGAGGTTCGAGCAACATGGATTCACCCAGGCTGCGGCGGTTCGCTCAATTCTCGATCACCCCGGACCAGAGAACCTGATCCATCTGCGGTTGCTGGGGTGGAATTTTTTCTTCGAAAAGGGGCTGGCCGATTGGAAACTCTACTACAAAGTGCGCAACATGGTGTGGCTCAAACTCCACCAGACCGGATGGATCCGGGCTCTGGCGATCGCGGCGAGCTACCTGTTAGTCGTTTCCCGGGTGGATGGGCCGCGCCGCGCGCCATTGGTCCTCGAGGCGATCCGCGATGGCTTGGTAGGGCGGCTCGGAAAATGGGTGAAGCACCCGTGAGTCACTCCGGGACCGTTGAATGCGGGGGATCGGTGATCGCCCGCCTCCGGTTTCGCAGAAA
>DAISZP010000431.1:0-4731 GCA_036824745.1 Luteolibacter sp. | reverse complement strand
TCATCCTTCTATCGGACGGATACCTCGCGAACGGATCCGAACCATGGAAGATTCCGGACGAGTCCGAACTTCCTGCGATCGACAAGCCCTTCGCCGATCCGTCGCAACCCTACGTCACCTTCGCCCGCGATCCGGAGACCCTCGCCCGCACCCAGGCCATCCCCGGCCAACCGGGCATGGAACACCGCATCGGCGGACTGGAGAAAAACGAAAAGGGCGCGATCAGCTATGACTCCGACAACCACGCCGAGATGACCCGACTGCGCGCCGCCAAGGTGGACGCCGTGGCCAAGAGCATCCCTCCTCTGCGCGTCTTCGGTGAGAAGACCGGGAAACTGTTAGTCCTCGGCTGGGGCGGCACGCACGGAGCGATCACCTCCGCCGCGCAGTCCCTGCAAGCCGAAGGCTACAGCGTCACCAGCACGAACCTGCGCTACCTCAATCCCCTGCCGCCGGATCTCGGCGAGCTGATCAAGGGCTTCGACAAGGTGCTCATCCCGGAGCTGAACTCCGGTCAACTCGCCATGATCATCCGCTCGAAGTTCCTCGTGGACGCCGTTTCCATGACCAAGATCATGGGCCGCCCGTTCAAGGTGAGCGAAATCCGCGAACGCATCCTTCAACTCCTCAACGACTGATTTTCCATGGCCACTGAAATCCAAAACGTCCCGCCGGTTCCCGAAGTGAGCCGCAAGGACTTCGTCACTCCCAACGACGTCCGCTGGTGCCCCGGCTGCGGCGACTACGCCATCCTCAACTCGCTCCAGCGCACGTTCCCGGAACTCGGGATCCCTCGCGAGAAGTTCGTCATCATTTCCGGCATCGGTTGTTCCAGCCGCTTCCCGTATTACATGCAGACCTACGGCTTCCACACGATCCACGGCCGCGCGCCGTCCGTGGCCACCGGGGTGAAGGTCGCCAACCCGGATCTATCCGTCTGGATCGTCACCGGCGACGGCGACGGACTCAGCATCGGCGGAAACCACCTGCTCCACCTGCTGCGCCGCAACCTCAACGTCACGGTGCTGCTCTTCAACAACCGGATCTACGGTCTCACCAAAGGCCAGTACAGCCCCACCTCGCCCGTCGGCACCAAGACCAAGACCACGCCCACCGGCTCGGTGGACAACCCGCTCAATCCCCTGCTCTTCGCGCTCGGTGCGGAAGCCACGTTCATCGCCCGCACCGTGGACAACAATCCCAAGCACATGGTGGAAACCTTCAAGGCCGCGCACGAACATCAAGGCGTGTCCTTCGTCGAGATCTTCCAGAACTGCGTGATCTTCAACGATTCCGCTTGGGATCCGGTCTATGCCAAGGAAAACCGCGACCAAAGCATGCTCACGCTCGAAGCCGGCAAGCCGCTGCTCTTCGGCAAGAACAAGGAAAAAGGCATCCGCCTCAATGGTCTGGTTCCGGAAATCGTGGACGCCTCCTCGCCGGACATCCTGATCCATCAACCCGATCATCCGAGCCCGCTTTACTCGCAGATGCTCGCCACCCTCGGCCTGCCGGACTTCCCGACTCCCATCGGCGTGATCCGCAAGATCGAACGGCCCACCTACGAGTCGCTCATCCAGAACCAGATGGTCGCCGCGAAGTCCGTCAAAGGCGAAGGCTCATGGAAGGAACTCCTCCACGGCAGCTCCACCTGGACCGTCGAAGCGGAAGCCTGAGAAAGACACCTCCGCAATCGCTCAAGACATGGGGCGTGGACCTTCCCGCCCCATGTTTTTTGTACTGGGATCGGGACAGTTGGAACGAGCGACAGAGTTCACGGTTATCGCAATAGATCGGCACCGTGGCCTTGTCGACACCGGCGCGCTGGACGTCGTAGATGGAACCGAGCGGAGCGAGTTGGACAGGAGCAAAGCGACGTACCCGCAGGGTGCGACCGGCGGGGTGAGGTTTCTGAAGAACCTTTAACCACGGATTTCAGGATTGGATATGGCCCGGACAGCTTTGCCGAGGGCGGTGAGGCGGTAGCGCTGTTTGCTGCTTTTGGGCTTGTCCGGGAGCGTCATTTCAATCACACCTGCCGCGAGCGCGGGTAGAATGTAAGCTTTTCTAAAATGTTCGACATTCTTAAGTTTTAAGGCATCTTGAAGTTGTTGTCGGCCCATGGTGCCGATCAGATGCCTGATGAGCGACTGAACTTCCATGGTGACTTGCGTGGCGACTTCCATGGTGGCTTGCGTGGTGACTTCCATGGCATCTTGCGTGGTGAAGAATGTAATGGTCACACCCGAAGCGTTTTCGGAAGCCCAGACCGGACGTGGGAGTCCCGCTGCAAGGCATTGATCGACAATGAGCCGCCCCCCTCTTCCGGTCTTTTCCATGAGGCCGCGCAGGTAGAGGACATGAGCGATATCGGGATTCCGCAGGACCGAGATTTGTCCCGAGGCAATGGTTTCCGAAGTCACGCCATTGAGGAAAGCGCCGGAATTCCAGATTTCGAGCCGCCGTGGATAGACATGGATGAGCACTCCGCCGGACGGGGCGGTGTAGTCGCGGTGGGCCAGCGCGTTGATGAGGGCCTCGCGCACGGCAGCTTCCGGGTAAATCGGAGCATCCTCGCGCTGCGGATTGCCCTGGCGGAATCTGGAGATGGAAGCGGTGTTCCTGACGATGAACGAATAGGCTTCTTCAAAGATGGCGTGGAGCGGGCCTTCAAGGGATTTCATGTCACCGAAGGTGTCGCCGGTTTTGTCGGTATTGTAGCGCATCGCCCGGACACGAACCTGAGGATAGCGGATGGCCGGATTACTGGCAAAGAGGACATCGCCGCCATTGGTCAGCCGCCCGTAACGGGCAGCCGAGAGATCTTCCAGCACGCGGACGGGATTCTCCTTGTCCTGAAAATAGGCGCGCTTGACCTTTTCCGCGTCATTCACGGTGGAGGCAATCTGTGCGCCATCGACCTCCTTCTCCAGGTCTGCGAGGGAGAAGCGGCGCTCCCAGCGCTCGGGTTCGATTTGTGCCCGGAGCACCATGTCACGAATGGTTCCCGCATCGGCAGCCTCGGAGGAATCCTCTCCCCTGAGGTAGATGATATTCCGGAACGAGTAGGGAATGTCCGCTCCTTTCGGCACCTCGATCACCACGACGGTCTTTTCGAGCAGAGGTTGGGAGAAAACGGAAACAAGGGTTTTGGGAGCCAAGCCCTCGTGAAGCTGCCGTTCGAAATCCGCCAACTCACCGGGTGCAAGCACCACTCCGGTGACCGCACCCTGTTTTCCAAGGCCGCAGACGACATAGCCCCCCGTGGTGTTGAGGAAACCACAGACCTCGCGCCCGATAGCGTCGATGGAACGGAGATTGGCCTTGTATTCGACCCTCGGGCCTTCGCCGAGGTTGAGAAGTTCCTGAAGTTTTTCCGGTTTCATGGCAGTCCTCCTTTTTCTGAAAACGGCGAGCCGTGCTCGAAGTGTTCGCGAATGTAGGCCTCGATTTCCTGATACCGCTGGAACTGGAACATCATGTATCGCCCGGAGTCTTTGAAATCGTGGAATTTCTGGACCCAGTTGCCCTTGCGTTCCGACAGAGGCAGGCGGTCGAAGGTAGCCTCCTCATACATGTCGATGAGGCGCATGTCTTCGAGAACATCGGAGCGCTTCAATTGGAGCGCAGCCCGGCCGTCCACGCCTTGATGGCCAATCTTCGCGAACAAGGTGCGCGCAGTGAGGATGTTTTCGTGGGCGAGCAACCAGCGCGCTTTTTTCAGTTCGATGGCCAGACGCAACTCCTGATGGACGATGGAGAGCGAATTCGGGTCGTCCTTGTCGATTCCGGAACCGTAGCGTGTGCCAATGATGCCAAGGAAGATCCTGCACTGGCGAACCCCTTCGAGACAGTTCTCAAAGGCGGACTTGTTTGAAAAAACAGGCAAAGTTCCTTTGTGCGACATCCAGACTTCATATCCGAACGAAGTCAGCAAATCATAGACTCGATCCAAGACCTCTTCGCTGCCGTAAACGGTGGAAGAGACCATGATCGTAACGGGTTGGTTATTTTTCCGGTTCATGAGGGGGTATCAAGGGGAGAGGAGCATTCGCAGCTAATCACGGACTTTGCGCGAGCTTTCCAACCAACCGGAGAGTTCATACGGCAATGAGGTGGTCTCGGACTCGATGAGACCGACCTCAATAAACTTGCGGCACATGTCCGCCTCTTCCTGCCGGAAGAGGACGACGTGGAGCCAGAGCACGCCGCAGCGACCGGTCTAGAGCTTGAGGCTTTGCAGGATCTGCTGCTGGAAGTCATAGTCTGCGCCGCCCTACGGAGGGGCGCCGTAAAGATCCTGCCCCCACCGGAATATGCGCTGTTCATTTTAGAAGATGATGTCTTTTTCCGAGCGGACATGAAGGATTGCTGCAGACCCTAACGGAGTGGGATGGTCGTGGAAGCAAAAAGAGCGGAGAGCGGGAGGTGCAGGGCTGGGGAGTGAGGGATGGAATCAGGAAAGCAGGAAAGCAGAAAGCCTCACTCGCCCGCCTTTTTCGAGCCAGCCTACTTGCCCGTGGCATCTTTGGGACCTGCGCCTGCCTTCACATTGCCAGTTGGCAGCCAACCGGACCTGCAGAACAAATACGTTCTCTCATCCCACGAACCGCACCAGACATACGCCTTCCCGTTCACCATCCGCGTTTCTCCGATCTTGGTGCCGTGGATCAACTTCCGGTTCTCCAGAATCACTCCATGTGTCCCCTCCGAGCGGGTTCCTTTGCAGAT
>DAISZP010000430.1:0-4766 GCA_036824745.1 Luteolibacter sp. | reverse complement strand
GACGAAGCCACCGAGGTCATGCAGACGCTCACCATCAAATCCATCCGTCCCTTCAACCCCTGAAGCGCCAACACGCCGGATTCTGCCAAATTCCTCTCGTTTCTCCCGCTTTTCTTGCTCTCGAAGGAGCAAATCTCCTACCACCTCCCGACTTCTCCAAAAAAGCAAACACACACCATGGACTACACCACCATCGTTGAAATCCGCGGCCGCGAAGTGATCGACTCGCGCGGCAATCCCACCGTCGAAGTCGACGTCACCCTCGACGGCGGAGCCGTTGGCCGCGCCTCGGTGCCCTCCGGCGCATCCACCGGCGAGAACGAAGCCGTCGAACTGCGCGATGGCGACAAGAAGCGCTACCTCGGCAAGGGCACGCTCAAAGCGGTTGCCAACGTGAACGAGAAAATCGCTCCAGCCATCCTCGGCTACTGCGCCACCGAACAAGCCACCATCGATGCCGCCATGCTCGCACTCGACGGCACCCCGACCAAGAAGGTGCTCGGTGCCAACGCCATCCTCGGCGTTTCCATGGCCGTCGCCAAAGCCGCCGCCGCACAACTCGGCATTCCGCTCTACAAATACCTCGGCGGCCCGAACGCCAAGGTCCTGCCCGTGCCGATGATGAACATCGTCAACGGCGGCGCTCACTCGGACGCTCCCATCGACTTCCAGGAGTTCATGATCATGCCGATCGGCGCTCCCACCTTCCGCGAGTCGCTCCGCTACGGTGCCGAAGTGTTCCACACCCTGAAAAAGGTCCTTCATGACCGCGGCCTCTCCACCGCCGTCGGTGATGAAGGTGGTTTCGCCCCGAACTTCAAGGATGCCGACGACGCGCTCGCCACCATCTGCAAGGCCATCGAACTCGCCGGTTACAAGGTCGGCACCCAGATCGCCATCGCGCTCGATTGCGCTTCCTCCGAGTTCTACGACAAGAAGAAGAAAGCCTACGTCTTCAAGAAGGGCGACAAGTCCGTGAAGTCCGCCGAGGAACTCGTGGCCTACTATGCCAAGCTCCAGAAGAAGTATCCGATCATCTCCATCGAAGACGGTTGCGATGAAAACGACTGGGCCGGCTGGAAAGTCCTCACCGACAAGCTCGGTGCCAAGACCCAGCTCGTCGGCGACGACCTCTTCGTCACCAACACCCAGTTCCTCAAGAAGGGCATCGACTCCGGCACCGCCAACTCGATCCTCGTCAAGGTCAACCAGATCGGTTCCCTCACGGAAACCTTCGACGCCGTCGAAATGGCCCAGGAAAACGGCTACACCGCCGTGCTTTCCCACCGCTCCGGTGAAACGGAAGACTCCACCATCGCGGACATCGCCGTCGCCACCAACTGCGGCCAGATCAAGACCGGCTCGATGAGCCGCTCGGACAGAATCGCGAAATACAACCAGCTCCTCCGCATCGAAGAGGAACTGGGCGATGATGCCGTCTTCGGCGTCAACAAGATGAAGGTCCTCAAGGGCCGCTGATTCATCTGCCAGCATTCACAAACGGCGGACCTCGCAAGGGTCCGCCGTTTTTTTGTTGGGAGTGGCGACCTTTCAAGTCGCCATGACACCGGGGCGGGCGGTTTCAAACCGCACTTCCCGCTCTGTGTTCCCCATTGGAACTCCAGAATCCGGTTTCAAAACCCCAAATCCCCCAGCAGCCCGCCGGTTCAAACCCGCGACGGGTGCGGAATCGCCCATTTTCATCAAATACCCGCTCTCACCAACCAGATACCTGGCCGGAGCGCCCGGATACCTGCACTAAAACACCCCATACCGGGTGAAATTTTAAAAATACCCACTCTTGCCGCGGCGATACCCGCTCAAAATTTAAAAATACCCACCCTGAGTGTGGCCATACCTGACGGTTTTTGCAATTTGGGGTCAGGTATGAGTTACGAAGGGTCGGGTATGTCCGGAAGAGGGAGGGGGAAACTCACACCTCAAACTCGAAATGCCGCCTCGCGTTCTCAAAACAAACCGCACGGATCAGCCCGGCGAGTGTATCGAAATCATCCGGCAGTTCGCCGCGTTCCGCCTCGCCGCCGATGAGATTGCAGAGAATCCGGCGGAAGTATTCGTGACGCGGGAAGGACAGGAACGAGCGCGAGTCCGTGAGCATGCCGACGAAGCGTGAGAGCAGCCCGGTGTTGGAGAGCGCGTCGAGTTGCAGCTCCATGCCGTTCTTCTGATCGAGGAACCACCAGCCGGAACCAAACTGGATTTTTCCGGGGAAGGTGCCGTCCTGGAAGGCTCCGGTCATGCAGGCGAAGAGGTAGTTGTCCGCCGGATTCAGGTTGTAGAGCACGATCTTCGGCATCGCGTCATTGCGGGCGAGGGCGTCGAGATAGGTGAAGAGCGCGGAACCCTGGCGGAAGTCGCCGATGCTGTCGTATCCGGTGTCCGGGCCGAGGCGTTCGAAGCCGCGGGAGTTCGTGTTGCGGGCGGCTCCAAGGTGAAGCTGCTTGGTCCATCCGCGCGCGGCGTCGAGCTGGCCGAAGAACACCATCAGATAGAACGAGAATTTTTCCTTCTCCTCCGGAGTGGCTGCCTTGCCGGTGAGCGCCTTGTCGAAGATCATCGCGGCCTCCTCGTCCGAGCAGTGCAGCGCCGGCATGCGTTCCAAACCGTGGTCTGATAGACGCGCGCCCGCCGCATGGAAATCATCGTGGCGTTTCTGCAAGGCCGCGAGCAGATCGGATAGATGGGCGATGTTCGTGTCCGAGATGCCTTCCAGTTTCTCAAGCCAGGGTCCTAACAAATCCGGGCGATCCACCAGCAGAGCCTTGTCCGGCCGGAACGTGGGAGCCACCAAGGTCTTCAATCCGGACGCGGCGATCTCCGCGTGGAAATCCAGCGGATCCGCCGGATCATCGGTGGTGCCCACCACGCGGACGTCGAACTTTTTCAAGATGCCGTGAACGCAGAAATCGGGCTCGGCGAGCCTGGCGTTGCAGCGTTCCCAGATCTCATCCGCGGTGTCCGGGCTGAGCAGCAGATCGATGCCGAAGTAGCGCTGCAACTCGATGTGCGTCCAGTGATGGATCGGATTGCGCAGTGTGAAAGGAACCGTTTCCGCCCAAGCCTGAAACTTCTCGCGGGGCGAGGAGTCGCCGGTGATGAGGTCCTCGTCGATGCCGTTGGCGCGCATGAGACGCCACTTGTAGTGATCGCCGCCGAGCCAGATTTCCGAGATGTCGTTCCAGCGGTGGTTCGTCGCGATTTCCTTCGGCGAGAGGTGGCAGTGGTAATCGATGATCGGTTGATCCTTCGCCACCTCATGAAAAAGCCGGCGGGCGGTGGCGGAATGAAGCAGGAAGTTCTCGTCGAGGTAGGCCATGACAAAGACATTCCACGCGGAACCACGACGCCTTCCAAGTGGTAAATCGGGTTATGCGATTGCAATTTTCCCCGCGGCTTACTTCCAGCGGTAGTGCCCGGTGATCGGGAAACGGGTGAGGCAGTCCTCCTCCCGCGCTCCTGCCCCGATGTTGTGGATGACCAGCGGTTTTCCATCCGCGGTCTTCTTGTCGCTCACCACCATGACGTGGGGGAGATTCGGTGGCACCGTGCAGGTGACGATGTCGCCGGGTTGAAATACGGAGGCGTCATCGCCCTTCGGCTTGGGAAGCTGGCAGCCCTTGCGCTTGAAGTAAGTCTGGAGATTGGGAACGCGGCGGTGGTCGATGTTCTTGTCCGGCTTGGAGAGTCCCCATTGTTTCGGATAGACGCCGAAGTTTTTCCTCATGTCGTCGTGAACAAGCTTCTGGAGGTCCGCGGACAAACCATCACGCAGCGCGCGGATCAGCACGTCGGTGCAAACGCCGCGGTCCCGCGGGATGTCTCCGTTCGGATAGTCCAGCGTCACGTAAGCGGGATCGTAGGAAGTGGTCACGCCGACCTGCTTGCGCGCTGCGGCGACGATTTTTTCGCCGGTCCCGGCGTGGAGCGGCAGGCAGCCTAACAAAATGCAGAGAATGGTTTTCATCTCAGGAATCGGAAACCTCGTCGCGGCAGGACATGCGGATCGCCCGGCCTTCCAGTTTTGGAATGGACCGCAGCAGGAACCAAGTTAGCAGGACGAAACAGCCATCGGACAAAACCCAGTATTCGAGCGGGATGTAGTAATCTCCGGTGACATCGGTTTTCCACGGATAGAGCCAGGCGACGCCGCCGGAGATGGTATCCGCCGCCACATGGAGAAACGCCGCGACCCAACAAGCAGCGACCACCTGCCAGCGGCAGGAGCGCTCGAGATACGAACCCGCCATCGGCAGCAGCACCAGCAATCCTGCTAGAAACCAAACCGTGTGCGACCAACTCGCGTGCCGGTCCTCCAGCGCGATGTGCGGCGAGCAGAAATCCGGCAGCACTCCAAAGAACCCGATGAGCCACAACGTCCACGCTGGAAACACCCGCCCGCCACCGCGGTTCAGCGCGATGCCATCCACGGCAAGGCAACCACAGACCGGCAGCATGGCATGGGTTCCCACAAGCATGAGTCATGGAAACCCGACGCCGGGGAAAACGCACGCCGGAAATCAAAGCGGCGTCAGCTCCACCTTGCGGAACTCGACCTCGGAGCCTTCGGCTTGCAGCGCGATCTTGCCGGAGGTTGCGGTGGCTTTGCTGCCATCGTTCACCAAGGTGCCATTGACGGTGACTTTCACCTGATCGCCCTTGCACTCGATGGTCATGGTGTTCCACTCGCCTAGCGGTTTCTCCGATCCATCAGTTAGATTCAAGATCCGGCGCGCGTCCGCCGGGCC
>DAISZP010000007.1:9714-31492 GCA_036824745.1 Luteolibacter sp. | reverse complement strand
GGACGCGTCTGGCCTCTCCTTCGCGGTCCACCACCTTGCGGTTGTCCTGATAGTGCAGCCAGCCGTCCGGAGTGAGGGCGTGGCGGTTGGTCACGGTGAGATAGTCGTAGTCATCCCGGGTGGAATACTCGCGGCGCGGCAACGGCCGGCGGGTAGGGCCGCTCTGCCACCACGATTCGCCGTTCTCATGCACCCACTTGCCATATCCCTCGTAGCGGGGTGTGTCGTCGATGTTGGTGACGAGCTGGCTCCAGGTGCCCTGCGCCTGTTCGGGGGTGAGCTTGATCTTGTTCCACACATGATCCTCCTCGGAACCGCAATAGTCTAACAAATCGGTGTCCTGCCAGGTCCAGATCTGGGCCCAGTGCTTGATGACATGGGGTTTCCCCTCCTTGCCGGGAACGACTAACAGATTTTGGAGCGTGACGCGCTCCGGGCCGTCCTCCACCACGATGACCACCTCGGTGGCGGTTTCCTTGTAGGGCTTGGTCCTGAGCTTGTATCCCGGTGCGATGGCGGCGGTTTCGTGAAACTCGAAGGTGACGGCGTGGGTTCCGGCCATGGAGAGGATCGCCTTTCGGTCTTCCGCCGGAGGTTCGGCGCAGAATGCGGATGAGGCGGACAACAACGAGCAGAGTATGAGGGGTCGCATGAGGGCGGGAAACTGCCACAGCGCCGCAGGTTCCCGCTAACGGCTGCTTGTCCGATTTCGACGCCGAATTGCGCACATCGCCACGATTCCGCAGGTGATATCAACAAAGGAGGAAACAAGCGGCATTCGGTCTCGCCCGCGCGGCAATCCGACAAATTGCTGAAAATGATTCACCCGATGCACCGGGGCCGGCGCATCGGGTGGAAATCGAATCGAAAACTATGTGGTTGATCAGAGGCCGCCGCCGACGGTGGTGGGCTTGTAACCATTGCCTTTTTCACCATCGCCGAAATCGAAACCGAAGATCAGCCAGCATTCCGCGTTGGGCGAAGCGTTGTTGAGACCACCCATGACCACAAGATCAAGGTGGGTGCTTTCAGTGGGGAGCCACTGGATGGAGGGGCCGAGAATGAATTCATCCCGATCTCCTTCCGGATGCGTCCACTTGCCTTCGAGTCCCGCGGAGAACTTGCTGTCGATGACGGTGCGGGAAAGGCCGAGCGCGACGCCCCACTCGTTGTCGTTTTCGCTGTCGAGCGCGTGTTCGTTGATGAAGTTCACCCCCCAGTGCCAGCCCTTGTAGTCGTCGCCGAAGAGCAACTTGCTTTCGAGCACGTCCGGGCCGCCGTCGGTGAAGGCGTATTCCTCGTAAAGCGTCGGGTTGCCCCAGATTTTCCCCCAGTCGGCGAAGGCGTAGCGGAGTTCCACGGCGAATTCGTCCTGCACCCAGCCCTCGGGATCCGTGCTGTCGCGGAAGACTTTTTCGTAAATGTCGAGCTGCATGCGGTAAGGCAGGCCGATCTCGACTTCCTGCTGGATGCGGTGCGTCACGCGGTCTCCGTCGTAGAACCTGGTGCGGTACCAGGTCTCCACGCCGATCTCACCCGGGTCCTTCTGAACGTAGATCCGGGTGGTGCTGAATCGGCGGTGGCCGACCCACTCCGGTTCCCCATAAACACCGTCCTCCGCCTCTTCCTTGAGCGCGGTGGAGCTGACGATGAGGCTCTCAAGCATCTTGCCGCTCGGGTCGGTGGATGCCGCGTGAGCGGTGAATGCGGATGCGGAAATGGTGATTCCGGCTGCGATTGCGTTTTTGATGGGAGACATGGTGGGTTGAAACGACGGATTCGCGGCTTTCTTGGATTATTTTTGAAATTCAATCCAGAGTTGTTTTCCCGGACTCCCTGCGGAAACCTTCCGCCCCGCCTCATGTCCGCCTTGCTCTCCGCCAACGAAATCCGCCTGACCTACGGCTACCAGAACCTGCTCGATGGCGTCACTTTCGCCGTGGGCGAGGGCGAAAAAGTCGGAATGGTCGGCCGCAACGGTTGCGGGAAAACCTCGCTGCTCAAGATTCTCAGCGGCGTGCAGGCCGCGGATTCCGGAGACATCGCGCTGCGCCGCTCGCTTCGCGTCGGCTACCTGCCGCAGGAGTTCGAGCTCGATCCGTCGCTCAGCGTGGGTGAAAACATCGCCTCCGGAGCTGCGGACATCGTCGAGGCCGTGCGCCGTTACGAAGCCGGTGACGGCAGTGAGGCCGAACTCGCCGACCTGCTCCATCTCATCGATCACGCGGACGGGTGGAACCTCGAAACGCGCATCAAGGCCACCGTCACCGCGCTCGGCGCGCCGCCGCTCGATGCTCCCACCGCCCCTCTATCAGGCGGAGAGAAACGCCGCGTCGCCCTCTGCCGCGCGCTAGCCTGCCAGCCTGACCTTCTTTTGTTAGATGAGCCGACGAACCACCTCGACGCCGAATCCATCCGCTGGCTGGAGGACTACCTCCGCGCGTTTTCCGGCGCGGTCATCTTCGTCACGCACGACCGATATTTCCTCGACGTCATCGCCACGCGCATCATCGAGATCGACCAAGGCCGCGCGTTTTCCCACCCGGGAAACTACACCGCGTTTCTCGAAGGCAAGGCGGTGCGCCAGCAGATCGCCGAGCAAACCGAACGCCGCCGCCAGCGCTTCCTGCGCGAGGAACTCGAATGGGTCCGCTCCGGCGTGAAAGCCCGCGGCACGAAGTCGCGCCACCGGCTCGACAAGTTCTACGAAATCGAAGGCATCGAAGCCCCGCCTGAGGAGAGGGAAATGGATTTGCTCATCCCGCCACCGCCGCAGCTTGGCGACATCGTGGTGCAGCTCGAAAATGCCGGCGTCAACGTCGGCAGCGCCGCGCATCCGCGCTGGTTGTTCCGGCATCTCAACCTCAAGCTCGAACCCGGCCAATGCACCGGCATCGTCGGCCGCAACGGCGTGGGCAAGACCACGCTCTTGAAACTCTGCCTCGGCCAGATCTCAGCCAGCGAGGGGACGGCCGTGCTCGGCAAACGCGTGAAGGTGAACTACATCGACCAGACGCGCATGCAGCTCGATGGCACCGGATCGTTGTTGGATGAAATCTCCGATGGAAACGAAAAGCTCATGTTCGGCGATCAGCCGCTCGGCGCGCGGAACTATCTCCGCCGCTTCCTTTTCAACGACCAGCGCATCAACGAACGCGTCGATCTTCTATCAGGCGGCGAGCGCGCCCGGCTGATGTTGGCGAAGGTATTGAAAAACGGCGGAAACCTCATCGTGCTCGACGAGCCCACCAACGACCTCGACCTGCCCTCGCTGCGCATGCTGGAGGAAGCGCTCGCCGACTTCGACGGCAGCGTGATCTGCGTTTCCCACGATCGTTATTTCCTCGACCGCATCTGCGATCAAGTCATCGCGTTCGAGGAAAACGGCGTCTTCGTTCAACCGGGAAACTACTCCTACTACCTCGAAAAACGCCAGGCCCGCGAAGCCGCGGAACGTTTCCAGGCGCAGGCCGCCAACAAGGAGGCCGAAGCCCGCCGCAAGGCCGCCGAGACCCCCAAGCGCCCGCGCAAGCTCACCCTCAAGGAGCGCACCGAACTCGAAGGCATCGAGACCGCGATTCTAACAGCGGAGACCGCCGCAGAAGACATCGAGGCCAAACTCCACGATCCCGACTTCCAGGCCGCGAACTACTCCGAGATCCCCGCCCTCGTCGAAAAACTCGACGCCGCCAAAGCCGAAGTCGCCCGCCTCTATCAGCGCTGGGAGGAGCTCGAAGCGCTCAAGCTGGAGCTGGAGGGGTGAGGGGAGGCTCGATGCATCAGTTGGCTCAACTGCTATTTTGCAGGACGCTTCGTTCGCTTTGGCTTGTCCCTCGATTCATCGCCTTCAATGACCTCGCCGCGCGGGACCAATGACATCGCGTGAAGAAAGGCTGACCGGGATGCTCCTTTGGAACGCTCGGAAATCAGGTCGATGGTCTGGATGGCGGAGAGTTTTTCAGCCACGGCAAGGCTGATGAATTGATTGACGGAAATGCCATCCGCATCCGCAGCCTGCTTGAGGTTGCGGTGCAGCGATTCGGGGAGACGGAGGCTCAGTGTGCTCATGGAAGAAGTTGCAGGAAGGTGGATGGAGTGACAACGGAAATGCCGAATTGGGATGCGGGCAGGAGATCCTTGATATTGAACGTTACGATGTGGCTTGCGGCGGATGCGACGGCCAGTTCCAGAACCATGTCTTCCTTGGGGTCACGAAGCTAGGGACGCCAAAGAAAGTAAATGGGTTGCTTGTGCGAAACTTGCGCGATCCGGCGGATAACCGCATCCACTGCCTTTTTTGGTAGGTTGATTCCGGAAGTGGGGCGGACCAGCACATCGTCGTATTCGGCGAGGAGAGGAACCGACAGCGCCACCTCGAAATCGCCCCGGTCAGCTGCCAGAAGAATCTGGTGGCTGGCTCCAGACGAGGACCGTAGTGCGGCAACAAGGACATTGGTATCGAGGACGGCTCGCAGCACTTGTGATACCAAATACGCTACCACATGCGGTGTCAAGGAGCGATGGCCCCTTGTCGGTGGAGCTCAACGGACGGAGGTGGATCGAGAACAATGTTCGTTGAGACGGAGTGTGGAGCCTGTATCGAAACAGGTGGCAACGTCCGGCGCGACGCGGGGTGAAAAGATCATCCGCCAAACTTGGTAACGCATTTGGCATTGCCGGCCCGCATTGATGAAAAATCTAACCATACTCTGCCTTCTCGCGCTGTTCCTTCCCGCCGCGGCGGAGAAGAAACCGAACATTCTCTTTCTCTTCGCGGACGACTGGGGGCGTTGCGCTTCCATCCTCCGCGAGATCGACGGACCGGGCTCGATCAACGATATCGTTGAAACTCCGAACTTCGACCGCATCGCGAAGCAGGGTGTCTTTTTTCGCAATGCCCATGTCAGCGCTCCGTCGTGCACGCCCTGCCGCAGTTCCGTCCTGACAGGCCAACATTTCTGGCGCACCAACACCGGCTCCATCCTCCAGGGCGCGGTCTGGGATGCCTCGATCCCGAGTTATCCGCCACTGCTTCAGGGCGCGGGCTATCACATCGGATACACCCACAAGGTCTGGGGGCCGGGCACACCGGCGAATTCGCCATTCACGAAAAAACAATCGTATGCGAAGCACGGCGGACGCTTCAACCAGTTCTCCGCGAACGCGACGAAGATGGTGGCGGCGGGCAAGCCGCCCGCGGAAGCGAAGGCGGAATTGATCGAGGAAACACGCGGGAACTTTGTGGACTTCCTCGCCGCGCGGAAAGATGACGCGCCGTGGTGTTATTGGTTTGGTCCCACCAACACGCACCGCAAGTGGATCAAGGGCAGTGGCAAGGCGCTCTGGGGAATTGATCCCGATTCGCTGAAGGGGAAAATGCCGTCGTTTCTCCCTGATGTGCCCGAGGTGCGCGAGGATCTCGCCGACTATCTCGGTGAAATCAGGGCCTGGGATGCCGGAATTGGTTTTTTGTTAGAGGAACTCGAAAAGCGCGGCGGAATGGAAAACACCCTTATCGTCATCAGCGGCGACCACGGCCCGCCGGGATTTCCGCATGGGAAGTGCAACCTCTACGGCTTTGGCACGGGCGTTTGCCTCTCCATCACCGGTCCCGGAGTGAAGGGCGGGCGGATTGTCGATGATTTCGTTTCTCTCAGCGACCTCGCGCCGACATTTCTCGAAGCGGGTTTGGTCAAGATTCCGGGTGTCATGACCGGTCGCAGCCTGTGGCCGATCCTGCGGTCTAACAAGAGTGGGCTTGTCGATCCGTCCCGCACCCGTGTCTTTACCGGCCGTGAGCGGCATGTGGAGAACGCGCGGCCCGATTACACGCCCTACCCTCAGCGTGCCATCCGCACGGCGGATCATCTCCTGATCATCAATTTCCGCCCGGATCGTTTCCCCATGGGTGATCCCTATCGGTTAGAGAACGGCAAGACGCCATCGGCTCAGGCTCTTGAAAACGAGACCCGCGTCACCTTGGCGGACATGGACTCCAGCCCCACCAAGGCCTGGCTTGTCGGGGTGCGGAATTCACCGGAGTGGAAAAGCAGCTTTGAAAATACCTTTGGCAAGCGGCCCAAGTATGAGCTCTACGATCTGAAGAAGGATCCGCATGAAACCACCAATCTCGCGGATGATCCGGCTCATGCCGAGATCCGGACCATTTTGGAAATAGAGCTGATGGATGAGCTCAAGAAGACCGGTGATCCGCGGCTCATCGAAGATGGAAGGTTTTTCGAGACTCCTCCCATGGCCGGGCCGCTGAAGAATGAAAAGACCGCGGAAGGAAAGGTGAAGGGCCGGATGAAGACCGAATAACGGTTTTCTTTGCCAAAAAGATGCCGGCCGCCGCGGAACAACCCAATTACTCCGCGACGACCGGCTTTTTCTCCCTTGATAACCGACTCCGGATTCCTTCGTTGGAGCGAAGGAGCGGATCGGTGTTGTTAGTGGACCAGGGCGGCTGAGGTTCAACCCAAAGAACCAGGCCGCCGTGGTCCGGAATTCATTTCACCGCACGGACTCGGGCGAAGAGCTTGCCACCCGGGGCGAGGCTGCGCGGGATGGTGACCGTGATGGTGTCGAGTGTCGCGGAAGGCGAGTCTTCGACGACACCGACCTGCGGCAGCGAGCTGACGGGGCCGATGGTGGCGAAGTCGTTCCAGGTGGTCATGTTGGTGGACCACTGGACCTTGAGCGCCACATCGGATTCCGAGGCGTCGCTGCGACGGAAGGTGAGCACCAGATCGGTGGCGGTTAGATTCTGCGTCGGCAGGATCGAGGTGTTGCTTGCACCGGTGCCGACGGGCACGCCGCCGAGGACGTATTCGAGGAGGTTGTTGATGCCATCGGCATCCGGATCGTCCAACTGGCCGTCGTTGACGCCGACGGTGAAGGGGTAGCTGGATGCCCAGGACGAGTAACCTCCGGCGGGTCCGGAAGTGACGATGAGGGTTCCGCTGCCGGAGAAGTGGGTGGAATCACCTGCGGCGCTGTAAGTGCCGGCCGGTTGGAGGACACCGCCGAAATACAGCTTGTCCACGGTTTCCGCGCCGGTGAGGTTCACTTTGCCTCCGTTGATGACGACCGTTCCCGTGTCGGCGATGGAGCTGCCGTTCACGGCGAGTTCACCCGCGTTGACGGTGGTGGTTCCGGTGTAGGTGTTGACGCCTGCTAGAGTGGCGGTTCCGGCTCCGGTTTTGATGAGCGAGCCATTGCCGCTGATCACATATGGGACGGAGTGGTCGCCGGCCCAGTTGTAAACGAGCACGGCGTTGTTGATGACGCCGCTGGTGTTTGCGATCGTGCCATCGGTGGTGCCGTTGCCGAGTTGCAGGGTTCCCTCATTGATGGTGGTGCTGCCGGTGTAGGTGTTGGCACCTGTCAGCGTCCACGTGCCCGCTCCGGATTTTGTCAGCGTGTTCACGCCGGTGGTGCCGTTGCTGTAAACTCCGCTGACGGTGTTGGCACCGGTGGAGGCGCCAAGGAGGGTAAGCGGGCGGGCTTGATCGCTGGTGATGTTGCCAGCCAGTGTCAGCGTGCCGCTGTCCGACTGGATGAAGGATCCGCCGCCGCCGCTGGTCATCGTGATCTGGCCATTGATGGTGTTGTTTCCGGAGACGTTGGCGATGGCATAGGGCACGGTGCCGATCCCGTCATTGCTGAGGGTGAAGGTGACGGTGGCAGGCAGGCTGATGTTGCCCTGCAACTGGATGCCTCCGTTGCGGGACACCGCACGGACGTTGTTGCTGTTACCGAGGGCGTTGCTGGTGCTCACGTTGATGATTCCACCGCCGACCACGGTCGGGCCGGTGTAGGTGCTGGCTCCGGTGAGGAAGAGAGTGCCCGTGCCCTGTTTGTTCAGGGCGAGTTTCGCAGCGCCGCCGTCGGCGATGGTGCCGGCGAAGGTGCAGTCCGTGGTGTTGTTGACCTGGATCGAGCGCTCGGTGGCGGCGGCTCCGTTGCACACCGTTCCGGTTCCCGTCAGTCCGGTGGCGACGAAGTCACCCGTGGTGGCGTCGCTGTTGGCGGTGCTGCGGTTGATTTGCAACGTGGTGCCGCTGCCGAGCGTCAAGGTGCCGGCGATCACGCTCGCGTTGCCAAAAGCACCGGTGCTGGTGGCGACGAGTGTGCCTCCGCCGGAGAGGTTGAGTCCCTGCAGGCTGGATTTGATCTCACCCACAATCAGGGTGTCGCCGGGGCCACCCGGAGTAACGGAGCGATCTCCATCACCACCGAGAGTCACGGCTCCGGTTCCCAGGTCGAGGTTGTTGCTGCCGGTGAAGGCGAAGTCCGCGTTCCACAACTGCGGCTTGTTGCCGGTGACGGTGATCGCGCTGCCGCTGGTATTGTCAAACGAACCACCGTTGATCACCAGCTGCCCTGGACCCGCGCCGAGAGCGGAGGCGGCATCGATGTTCAGGGGGCCCGCGTTCAAGGTGAAGCTGCCGGTGAAGCTGTTAGCGCCGGTCAGGGTGAGGGTGCCCGCGCCGCTCTTGCTCACCATGCCCGCGCCGGTGATGGGGTTTGCATAGGTTTTCGCCGAGGCCACATTGAGTGCGAGCGTGGAGTTTGCGGCGATGGCGATGGACGAGCTGCTGGTGATGGAGCCGCTGACTTCGAGCGTGCCCGCGCTGATGGTGGTGGCACCGGTGTAGGCGTTCTCGGTGGCGAGCGTGGCCTTGGCGATGCCGCTCTTGAACAGGGAGCCGGTCTGGATGCCGAATCCACCGGAGCTGGACACCGTGTAGTCCCGGAGCTCCCCGCTGAAGATGACGGAGGACGGGCTGACGTTTTCAGCCAGGTTCACATTTAGGACGATTGACGAATCGTCGAAGACGACGGATCTGTTGTTCTCATACTCCGCCGGCGAACCGTTATCGCGCCAGTTCCGGGCACCGCCGACAGGCACCGTGGTCCAATCGCCGCTCTGGTTTCCGGTCCACTGGAGCGCGTCGGTCGTGATGCGGAGGACGATGGAGTTCGCCGTTCTAACCAACGTGGCGTGCTGGCTGGAGTTCAGGCCGGGCGGCGGAATGAGGGTGAAGTGGGATGCGTCCGCCGAGGACGCGTATGAGCTGAAATCGATGATCGGGTAGTCGTAGTTGTCCAACCAAACGCCGGAATCGGGAGTGACGTTCACGATCACCTGGGACGCGGGGTTCGTCGTGAGGTCGGTGGCATACAGAGTCTTGCCGGAAGTCAGATTCAGGGTGGCGTCTCCTTGGAAGGTCACCGGGCCGACGAGGATGGACGATGCTCCGGTGCCGGCGGAAACGGTGTTGCCGATGCCATCCGCAACAGTTAGAGAGGTGATGGAGCCATTTGCTTCGAGCGTGCCCTGGTTGAGAGAGATCGGATGAGGAATCGTTCCGCCATTGAGGACCAGTTTGGCGCTTGCGCCGTTGATGGTGACCTCGCTTGTGAAATCCAGCGGATTGCCACCGCTGAGGCTTAGGGTTCCCTCATTGACGATGGTGGGTCCGGAGTAGGTGTTGGCGGCGGATAGAGCGAGGGTGCCTCCTCCGATTTTAACAAGGCCTCCGTTGGAGAGCACACCGGACATGGTGGAATCATTCGCGACGGGATTGTCCACCACGGTGATGGTGCGGGTGGCTCCACCGAGATCGACGGTGCCCGAGAAGTTCATCGCGTTGTTGACGCTCGGGGCTCCGATGTAGAAATCTCCTCCTACGGTGACGGGATTGGAGACCGTGCGGCCGGAGTTCCGCGCGATCATGCCGCCGCCGTTGATGATCAGGGGGCCGGTGCCCAATGCCTGGTTGTTGTTCACCTGGAGCTGTCCTGCATTGAGGGTGGTGCCGCCGTTGTAGGTATTCGCCCCGTCAAGTTTGAGCCCGCCTGTTCCGTTCTTGATGATGCTGTTCGCGGTGGTGCCATTCGCGACGACTCCGGCGACGATTAACAATCCGCCTCCCTCGGTCGTGATGGTGCGGCTGGTGCCTGCGGCGGTGCCCAGGGTGACGGCTCCGGCTCCCAGGCTGAGATCATTGGTGCCGGAGACGCCTGTCGGAGTGCCGAAGGTGAAGTCGCCATTCAAGGTCAGCGGATTGTTGTTGGCGATGGTTTTGCCCGATCCGCTGGTGTTGTTGATGGTGCCGCCGTTGATGGTGAAGGTGCCCGCCGCGGCGCCGAGCGCGGTGGTGCTGTTGAGATTGATCGTGCCTTGATGAAGCGTGACGCCGCCGAGGTAGGTGTAGGTGTTGGGCAGCGTCAGGGCACCCGCTCCGTATTTGGTGAGTGTGATCTTGGAATTGCTGCCGCCGGTTTCCGAGAAGGTGCCGGAAATCAAGGTGTCTCCATTGCCGATGAAGTTGAAGTTGCGGGTGCTGTTGAGGGTGTTGGTGATCGTGCCTCCCAAGGTCAGCAGGCTGCCCGCCTCGGCGGAGTCGATCTGATAGGATCCGCCGGTGGTGGTGACGCGGATGGTGCCGTTGAAGGTGTTGTTTCCGGAGTAGTTGCGGAGGTTGTCGCCCGCCGGAGTGGCGGTATTGGTGTGGCCGGCGATGTTGTAGGTCACATTGCTGCCGATGGTGATGCCGCCGGAGAGTTCGATAGCCACTTCTCCCAGACCATTGCCGCCACCGGCGTTGCCGTTGACAGTGATCGCGTTGGTGCCGAGCGCGTTGTTGTTGGCGAGCCTCAAGGTGCCGCCGCCGATGGCGGCTCCGCCAGCTAGGGCGATGGTTGTATCGGCCGCGAAATTGTTTTCACCCGCCAGAACCACCGTGCCGCTGGTGGCGGAGGTAGCGGATGAAACCATATTGAGGACGCCGGTGGCTTGGTTGGAGATCGGGCCATTGATCGTCAGGATGTTGGTGGCGCCGTTCGCGTTGAGGGTGGCGGTGGCGCCAGCGTTGATGAGGATGCCGCGGTTCGCGTTGAGGGTCACCGCGCCGGTCGCGGCGTCCTGGCGCAGGTTTCCGCTGGCGGTGAAGGTCAGGTTGGTGGCGGGGCTGCCGGGTGCCGTGCCGAGGGCGGCGTCGGAGTTGATGACCACGGTTCCACCACTGATCGAGGTGCCGCCGGTGTAGGTGTTGGAGCCCAGGAGATTGAGGGTGTTTCCGCCGGTTTTGACGAGGGAGATGGTGCCGGTGCCGCCGCCGATCGCTCCGGAGGAGGTGAACGAGCCGCTGCCGCCGGAGAAGGTGAGGGTTTTCGCGCCGGTGGAGCCGGTGGTGATGTTGCTGAGGACGTTGTATCCGCCCGTCGTGGAGCCGGAAATGGTCAGGTTCTGGTTCAGCGTGATGTTGCCCGAGATGCTGACGCCTGTGGAACCGTTGTTGGTGTTGATCGTGTAGATGCCGGTGGTCGGGGAATTGCTGGCACCCACGGTGATGTCACGGGTGAGGGGATTGGTTAGATCCGTGTTGAGCTGCAGTGTGGGGCTGAGGTTGGAGCTGATGGAAGTCGCGGTTCCCAGGGCGACGGGCGAAGTCGCATTCCCGAGCAGGGTGGTTGCGGGTCCCACCAATCTCACGGTGCCATTCTCGATCGTGGTGGTTCCAGTGTAGCTGTTTCCGGTAGTGCTTCCTCCCAAGCCGATGTACAACGCGCCCGTGCCGGTTTTGGTCAAACCCTTTCCTGGTGTGGCTTCGGAGATGCTTCCGCTGATCTGGAGGGAGTTGAGCCCCACCGAGATGTCTAGCGAGTCTTCCAGAACGACGTTCGCGGAAATGAGATCGGTCCTTGTCGTGCCGCTGGTGGGGGCGCTGGTGAGGACGGCATTCGTGCTGTCGGTGTTGTCGAAGATCAGGTTGAAGGCCGGGTTCGGAGTGGTCGCGGAGGCGATCGTGTAGAGGCTCGAACTGGCGACATCTCCGATCAACAGGGTGCCAACTGTGACGGGCTGGTTCAGATTGATGGTGGTATTGCCGCCTGTCAGATCCTTGGTGATGGTGGCGATTTCACCGACGCCGTTCGGGAAGGTGGTGTTGGGATTCCAGTTGGCGTTGTTGTTCCAATCCAGCGTCTGAGCGCTGCCTGTGGCCCCGTTCCAAACCGCGGATCCGGCTTGGGCGCTTGTGGTGAGCCCTGCGATGCAAAGGGTGAGGGCAAAACCCGCCGCGTAGTTCAGCAGGGAATGGGGTGAAGAGGCGGTGCGAAGGTACGGATTGGATCGGAACAGGGGTTTCATGGATTGGATTTTTGGGGATGGATTTTGAGGAAGAGACCGGAGAAGGGTCCTTATTAGGTCAACGGGATTATCCCCTGGATGCCGACACATGTTTTTGTGATCCCGGCGGACAAAAAGATGCCGGCCGCCGCGGAGAAACCCAATTACCCCGCGACGGCCGGCTGTTTTTTCCATGGAAAAATCGTTTGCGGATCTCTTCGTCGGAACGAAGCGGGCCGGACGATTTTTTTGTGGATCCAAGCGGCGAGGAGTAACCCAACAACCCTGCCGCCCGAATCCGGAATCTGTCATTTCACCGCATGGACGCGGGCGAAGAGTTTGCCGCCTGGAGCGATGCTGCGCGGGATGGTGACGGTGATGGTGTCAAGCGTCGCGCTGGGCGAGTCTTCGACGACGCCGACCTGTGGCAGTGCGTTGACGGGGCCGATGGTGGCGAAGTCGGTCCATGTCGTCATGTCGGCGGACCACTGGACCTTGAGGGACACATCGGTTTCCGAAGAATCGCTGCGGCGGAAGGTGAGCACCAGGTCAGTGGCCGTTAGATTCTGCGTTGGCAGGATGGAGGTGTTGGAAGCACCGGCACCGACGGGTACGCCGCCGAGGACGTATTCGAGCAGGTTGTTGATGCCGTCGGCATCCGGATCATCCATCGGGCCGTCGTTGACGCCGACGGTGAAGGGATGGGTGGAGGACCAAGTGCCGTATCCGGAGGGTTCCGGGCCGACGCGGATGTTGCCGGTGCCGGTGATGAATCCGGGATCGGTGGTTGCGTTGTAGAGTCCGTCGGGTTTTGCCACGCCGTTGATGGTGAGGGAACCGACGCGGTCGTTGCCGGTGAAGTTCAGGTTGAGAGTGGCTCCTGCGGCGATGGTGACCGCGGCGGCGTCGTTCAACGAGGCTTGTCCGAGCGAGAGCGTGCCTGCGTTGACGGTGGTGGCACCGCTGTAGGTGTGGGCTCCGTTGAGCGTCCAGGTGCCGCCGCCGTTCTTGTTGACGGGCAGGGCTCCGGTGGAACCGTTGGCGATCACCCCGTTGATCACGCCGTTTCCGGGACCTGCCAGAAACAACACGCGGCCTGTGGTGTTGGCCTTGAACAACGGAGTGTTGATGGTGAGCGTGCCGCTGTCCGAGTAGAGGGTGGTGCCGCCGTTGCCCGTGGTCATGTTGATCTCGGTGGTGACGTTCAGGGTGTTGTTTCCGGAGATGTTGCGCACCGCTCCGGTGGCGTCACCCACGCCGGCGCCTGATAGATAGACCATGCCAACGGTGGGAGAGATTCCTCCGCTGAGACGCAGTTCCGGTTTGTTGTTGGTATTGTTGACCCAGAGGTTCTTGCCGGGGTTGCCGCTTCCCAGCGCGTTGGTGTGGGTGATGAGCAGCACTCCCTTGTTCACAGCCACCTCGCCGGAGAATGTGTTGTCTCCTGAAATGGTCCACATGCTGGTGTTTTCCTTGAACACGGTGAGGGTGTTCAGGCCATCGGAGATGGTGCCGGTCACGAAGTTGTCCTGGCTGGTTCCGCCGAGGGTGAGCCTTTTCGCGGCATTGCCAGCCCCGATGGTCGCGGAGCCCAGGGTGATGTTGGCCGTGGTGGGATTGAGGGTGGTGGTTCCCGCATCGCCGGAGGAGGCGCTGAGGTTGGGAATGGTGATCCGTGGATCGCCACCGGTGACGTTGGCTCCCGCGGCCACGTTCAGTGTGACTCTGGAGAGGGAGAAATCGCCGAGCGTGTGGTTGATTCCGGGGTTTCCGGGGGTGGCCACGTTTGCGAGGATGGTTCCGCTGTTGCCCGCTCCGATCGTGAGTGGATAGGGATTGACGCTGGTGTCCGTCGCAAGATCGAGGATGCCGGTGGTGCCGGTGAATCTTGCCTGGGATGCGGTGCTGCCCAAGGCGCTTGGAGAGGCTGCGACGAGGGTTCCGCCGTTGATGATCTTCTCTCCGGAGAAATCGCTCGTGCCCAACAGGGTGAGGATGCCGGCTCCGGTTTTGGTTAGGGAACCCGGGCCCGTGAGGGTGCCGGACAGAACGAGATTGGCGGCCGGGTTTTCGATGGTTCCGGTTACTTCGATGGTTCCGGCTCCTTGCAGTGTGAATCCACGGTCGGCCAGAGTGTCGTTGCCGGTGTAGATGATGCGTCCGCCGTTGAAGACGATGTTCGCGGGATCGGCGGAGGAAACGCCAAGCGGGCCGGCGGTGCCACCGTTGTTGAAGGTGTTGATTTCAAGGATGCCGCCGGTGGTTCCGGTGAATCCGGGTTTGTTGGCACCGAGTGTCAGGACGCCGTTCCAATTGCTGTTGGGGTTTGCGAATACAATCCGGCCGGAGTCGTAGTTGATGTAGATGTTTCCGGTGCCGGTGATGGGGCCGCCCACGTTGAGGGTCTTGGACCATCCGGCGGTGAAGTAGCCTTCGTTGGTGATGGTGATGCCGCGGTTTGCGTCGATGAGGGTATCAGAATCCTGGTTTTTCAGACCGCCCATGTTGAGGCGGATGGCGTTGGCCGTCGGGGTGAACGGAACGCCTCCGAAAGCGATGTCCGAGGCGGCTCTGAGGTGGGTGTTGTCTGTCACGGTGACACCACCGGTGTAGGTGTTGGCACCGGAGAGGATGACGGAACCTCCGCCGGCAATGTTGACGGCACCTGCACCTGATACGGGGTTGGTGATCGTGGTCAACGCGGCATTGCGTTTGACGCCGAAGGTGGCACCGGGGAAGACATCGATGGGGACCGTGCCGAGCGAGCCGTCCGCGCCGCCATCTCCGAACTGTAGGGTTCCGGACGCGATCGTGACAGATCCTGTGTATCCGGTGCTGTTGGCGGTGAGTGACACGATGCCGGGGCCGGTGTTGGTGATGGCTCCGTTTCCGCTGAACAAGTTTCCGAAGGAGGCGGATCCATCGCGGGCGAAGGTGAGGGTGGTGCCGTTATCGACGAAGACCGGGCCGGTGCCGAGGCTGCCTGATGTGCCTGTGTTTCCGACTTGGAGCGTGCCGCCCAGAAGGTCCGTTCCGCCAGCGTGGTTGTTGTCCGTGGCCAGAACCGTGGTGCCGGAGCCGGTTTTGGTGATCTTTGTGTTGGTGCCGTTGATGCTGCCGGTTCCTTGGACGAGGTAGAGGGGGACGGTGCTTCCGTGATCGAATGTCACTGCGGCGGGAAACAAGGCGGAATCGAGTTGGACGAAGTAGCTGGCACCGGAATCGTTGAAGGTCACGGTATCGAGCGAGTAGAACTTCTCGGTCCCGGTGTTGAAGTTGGCGGTGTTGTTGTAGTCCCAAAGACCGGCGGCGGCGTTTCCATGCCATACGAGACTCAGGGGCAGCGCGGTGGAGGAAACGGTGATGGCGCTGTTGGATCCGGTGCCGTAGTCCACGACTGGATTCATGCGGCTGGAGAGCAGCTCGGCCGGAATGTTGATGACCGGTGTGCCGATGAGGGCCCCATCGTAGCGGATGAGTTCCAGGGTGCCGGGTGTGATGGGTCCGTTCACCACGGATAGATCGATGGATCCTCCGCTCGAAGTGAAGTTTCCGCTGGTGGTGATCTTGGCGGGAGTTGCGCCGCCGATGTCCATCTGAAGGCTGCCACCGGAGTGGGTGATGTTAGAGGCGGTGGTCTGGGCGTTGATTTTGACCGGGCCGTCGGTGAACGAGAAGTCCGCGGTCGATCCTGTGCGGGAAAGAATCAGGGTGCCGGCTCCGGATTTCACCAGCGTGCCGTTCTGCACCGTGGTCTGGATGTCGAGGGCGCCTCCGTTGACCGCGAAGGAGCGGGTGCCCGCTTGAAGGTCGAGGATTCGTTCCCCGTTGTAGTTTGCCGCCGAGAACAGGCTGGTGCCGGTGGAAACCACATCTCCCGCCAGGTTGACCTGGGTGGTGCTGGCGTTGCCTGGGTTCCCGTAAAGCAGCCGACCGGTGTCGAGGGTGAGTCCGCCGGCACCGATGTTGATCGTGGAGGATTCGGGAACCGTGGCGGCGCCTACCAATTGAATCGCTGCGTTGTTAGAGAGGGTGAGACCGTGGGTGGTGAAGGTCTGCCCCGAGTTCAGTTGATGCAAGCCGTTGGTGATCGTGGTGGCTCCAGTGACGGTGAAGCCGGACACGCTGGACGTGGCGCCCGAACTGATGGTCAGCGCGGCAATGGTGTCCGGAGCGGACGCGTTGAACCCGATGACCCCGCCGGTGACGGTGATGCTGGATGTGTCGGCGATCTGGTCGGGTTGCAGCTTGCGAAGGGTTCCACCGGTGACGACGATGTTTCCCGGGACCGCGAGGACGCCGGTTTTGTCGAGTGCCAGTTCTCCGGCGGCGACGGTGATCTGGCCGCTGAGGGTGTTGGCGGAGGTGCCTGCCAGAGAGAGCAGGCTCCCGCCGTTTTTGGTGATCGTTCCGGTACCGGACATCACACCGGTGAAGCGGTAGGGCACGCTGCCTGAAGCGGAGTTGGTGCTGTTGGTGATCGTATGGGACCCGGTGAACTCCATGTCCGAAGCGATGTCGGAACTCGTCGTCAGTCCGGTGGTTCCGGTGCCGGTCTCGATCTTCGAGGTGTTGTTGAACTGGAGGGCGCGCGTGATATTGAAAGTGCCCGAGTTTCTCGAAATGAGCAGCGCGGCGGAGTTGTTCACGTTGATCTTGCCGGTTCCCGAAACGGTGAGCGGGAGTGAACTGCTGGCGTTGAGCTTGAGGCTGCCCTCGTTCACGTTGATGTCGCCTGCGCCGCTGGCATTGACCGCGGCAAAACCCAACTGGCCTGCGCCGGATTTCGACAAAGTCCCGTTCAATGTGACAATGCCGCCGGCCACGCTGGGGCTGGTGACCTCGCTGAGGATCACGCCCCGGTCGGTCCCCGACGTTCCGGGTTCGCCGCCGACCTGCCAGGTCTGGTTGGCGGCGATCGTGGTGTTGCCGCGCACCCGGAAGCCAACGCCGGTGAAGTTTCCGTTCGCGGTGATTCCGCTGTTGAACGTCAGCGTGTTGGCTGTGTAGGTATTGAACGCGAAACCACCAGTGCGGGTGCCGTTGGTCCCGAAGGTCAGGAGGCCGATCGTGTGGCTCCCGTCATTGAAATTGATGGTGTTTTGGTTGGTGGTATCGGCAATGATGATGTTGGCACCCGCGGTCGGAAGAGACGAGGGGTTCCAGTTCGAAAGGTTCGACCATGAGGGGCCCGAGGCAGCGGTCAGGGTCCATGTGGACTGGGCCGCGAGCGGTTGGCTCATGGCGACGACGATGCTGAACAGGCTGAGGCGGCGGATGGGTTTCATGAACTGGTATTTGTTAGGATGGGTGGATCCGGTGGAGATCAGGAGAGCCGCCGGTCAAAGTGTTGAGGATGTGGATTTTCGATAGATGTGGAGACAATGGTGCCGGCCTCCGCGAAACCGGGAAGTGAGGGCTTCCCGTATTGGACTCAGGGCACGCCTCGGTTGATGATGGCGGCCGTGCGAGCGTGCGGCTTCGCTTTGGTTGGATTTGTCAGCGGTCTTCACGCGCTGGATTGAGGGACTGCGAACCGCCCTCGGTTCGTGGTCCTTCAATATGACAGACGGATTTTAGTTTGATCTGCCGACAGGATTTTTTACAAATCCATCCGGTGATATGGAGGTGATGCCCGATTCTATCAGATGGACGGAAATGAAAACCGGAGATTTGGTGGCTGCGTATCAGACACCCTGGGCGTCCAGTCGGACTCAAACGCTCAACGAGCACGTTCGATTGCGCAAACGCTTGAGACGCGGGACCCAACCCCCAATTTCCTTTTCAAGGTCAGAGCTTGTAGTATTGCAGCCACTCCTTGCGTGGCGGCACTCCCTTGAGGAGTTGGTTCGCGGCCTGATGGTTGGTGATCTGTTTGGTCGCGGGATCGAATTGCACGGTGGCGTTCACGCGTTGGGCGATGATGCCGATGGCCATGGCCTGGCAAAGCGGACCTGCCACGGCGAAGTTCGAGCGGCAGGTTTCCTCGCCTTTCGCGGACTTGAGAAAGTTCGCGGCGTGGTTGGAGGGGCTGCGCGGAACTTTGGGCAGCTTGGCCTCGACGTCCTTCGCACGTTCCCCGCCGATGATCTGGAGGGTGGATCCGTGGGAACCTCCCTTGAAAACTAGGCCTTCGCCATAGATCACCTTGCCGGGCGCCTTTTGTTTGGTGTCGATGCTGCCGGATGACGGCGGCGGGATGTTCGGATCCACGACGGCATCGCCGAAGTCCGCCGGGAGCGGCGGCAGGTTTTTCTGCCCGTCATACCAGGTGAGTTCGACCGGCGGTTGCGAGCCGCGTTTCGGGAATCGGAAGGCGAGCGTGGAGGCTTGCGGGAAGATGAGCGGATTGTAGCCCTGAAGCTTCGGTTCCACTTCGGTGGGGAGTCCGAGGTTGAGGAACTCGTGCGAAGTATCAAAGATGTGCGCTCCCCAGTCTCCGAGCGCGCCGTTTCCGAAATCATACCACGAGCGCCAGTCGCCGTTGGTGTAGCCTTTGTTGTAGGCGTGCTCCTTGGCGGTGGCGAGCCAGGTTTCCCAATCGAGCGATGCGGGGACCGGTTGTTCCGGCAGGTATCCGTCCACACTCATGCCGTGCCAGCGGCGCGGGTTGTTCATGAAGGCGGTGATCTTCGTGACATTGCGGATGATGCCTTCGTCCACCCAGGTCTTGAACTGGAAATAATTCGCCTCCGAGTGGCCCTGGTTGCCCATCTGGCAGGCCACCTTGTATTTCTTCTCGGCGGCCATCATCAGCTCGATCTGATAGAACGTGTGAGCCATCGGTTTCTCGACATAGATGTGCTTGCCCATGGACATGGCGAGCATGGCGATGGGGAAGTGCGAGAAATCCGGAGTGGCGATGGAGACGGCGTCGAAGTCCTTGCCCATTTTGTCGAACATCTTGCGGAAGTCCTGGAAACGCGGGACGTTGGGAAACATCTTGAGCACCCCTTCGGTGGGCTTGGATCCCATCTCGGTGTCGCAAAGGGCGACGATCTCGGCGAGGCCGGTCTTGTTGAGGTCGCGGACGACGTCGCCCCCGCGGTTGCCGATGCCGACGCAGGCGAGGCGCACTTTCTGGGAACCTGCGGCCTTCAGGATGTTCGGCGAGAAAACCGTCAGCGCACCGGTGGCGATGCTGCCTTTGAGAAACGAACGGCGTTGGAATCCGGATGATACCGGAGTGGTGGGAGAATGGGCTTTCATGAGACGGGACGATTACTTTTTCGCGGGAACGCGGATCTTGATGTTGCGGAAAGAGACTTGGTTGCCGTGGTCCTGAAGCAGGATGTGGCCGTCCGCCCACTCGCCGAATTCGGGGATGTTCTTGTATTTGCTCTCGGCGACGTGTTTCCGGTAGTCCGGCGACGAGCGGTCGTATTCGAGCACTTTCACGCCGTTGAGGAAATGGGTGACGCGCTTGCCGACGGCCAGGACGCGGGCGGTGTTCCACTCGCCGATGGGGTTCGGGGATTTGTTAGAGGCCGCGGGAATCAGGTCGTAGAGCGATCCGATGGTGCGGTTGCCGTTTTTCCCCAGCTTCGCATCGGGGTGGCGGACATCGTCGAGGATCTGGAATTCCAGCCCGATGGCGGAACCGACCGCGACCGGTTTGCCGGTGTTCTTGTCGATGGGTTTCAGGTTCGGCTGGACGAAGTATTTGATGCCGCTGTTAGCGCCTTCCGTGATTCTGAAATCCACCATGAGGTCGAATTCCGAAAAGCGGTCCTTCGAGATGATGTCGCCGCCGTTGGTGGATTCACCACCGCCGCTGGGCTGCACGGTGAGCACGCCATCGGCGATCTGCCAGCCTTTCGAGGGAAACGATTCGGACTTCGGCGAGCGCCAGCCGTCGGAGGTCTTGCCGTCCCACAACAAACGCCAGCCTGCGGCTTTTTCCGTGCTGGTCAGCGTGTTGGGCGCGGATGGATCCGCGGCGCGGGCACCCGGTCCGGCGAGCATCGTGAACAGGGCGGAAGCGGCGAGCATCGCGGGCAACAGCGCGCGACGCGGGTAGGTCGTGGGTTTCATCAGTGAACCGTGAGGATGGATTTTAAAAACGGATTGGACGTGGAATGTTTCCTTAATCCGACGAACGGTATACACGCGCGGAAGCCGACATGGAATTTCCGGGGTGGTTCCGCATCATTGTTTGATCGCCTCCATCATGGCCTCGGCTTCGCGGAGGAGGATTCTGGCGATGCCCCAGTTTGACCAGAGCATGCCGTCGTTGGTGGTGATTTGAAAGCGTTCGCTCTCCCAGCGGTTCACCTGGAAGCGGGCGTCGGCGATGGTGGCGCGAGCCTCCTTGTTGCGGCCTTTTTTGAGATCGACCATCGCCATGATGATTTGATTGGACATGGCGCGTGAGGAACTGGTGCTGGCTGTGGCACGGCTCCGCCGCACCCATTCCGCGGCGGATTCCAGCTTGCCCTGTCGGTAGGCGGTCAATGCCAGCGAGAACTGCCGCCACGCCACCAAGTGCTCGTTGCCTTGGGTGGGTGCCTTGTTGGCCTCCTCGATGACATTCGCGAGGGCTTGGATCCGGCCCAAGGTTTCCTCATCCGCGGGGGTGAGGAGCGTGGCCTTGATGACTTGCTCCGCGACAATGGGTTTGGTCGTGTTGGCGAAACGGTCGATGGCGAGCGTGCGGATCGTCTCGTATTGACCGGGCTCGCCCCATTCGCAGACGGCGGTGAGCGTCGGCAGCAGTTCGTGGGAAATCCGGTCGGTGTCCGTCATGTCCACGCTGGTCAGCACATGGGCGAGCAGGTTGAACCGCGCGGAGGCCTCCTTCCAGTGATGTTGGGTCAGGTTCCAGTTCGCGAGCGTGGTGAGGGTGTTCGCGGATTCGAGCGAGCGGGGAACCCTCTGGGCGGGCATCCCGTCCAACAGTTGATCCGCCGCCTCTTTCTCGTTGTATCGCAGGTGAACCGTCGCCTGGGCCACCTTGTCCATCGCCTCGGCGTTCTTTCGCAGGTTCTCTTCGTTGGCTCTCGCGACTTCCGCCACCACTCTCAACCGCGCTTGTTCCTCCCGTGCTTCCCGCTCCCGGAAAAACAACCACGTGGAGGTGCCCAGCCCTCCTAACAGACCAAACAGCGCGACGCCGCTCGCCATGAACACGATGCGGTTGCGCCGGACCAGCTTGTGAAAGCGGTACATGCGGCTCGGCGGGCGCGCCAGCACTGGCTCCTCGTTCAGATAGCGCTGCACGTCCATCGCGAGACCGTTGGCGGTCTCGTAGCGGAGCTGGCGGTCTTTTTCGATCGCCTTCATCACGATCCAGTCGAGATCGCCGGCGAGCATCGTGGGCAGGCGCTGGGCATCCGTGCTCCGCTGGCCGGCGATGGCGGCCGCCTCGCTCTGGGTGATCTGCCGGAGCCGCCTGGAAGGCATGCCGGTTTCCTCATCCTGGAGAATGTGTCGGATCTCGTCCGGCGCGCGGTCCTTGAGCAGCTCGGGTTTGATGGGCGTGCTTCCCGTTAGAAGTTCGTACAACAGGACACCGAGGCTGAAGATGTCGCTGCGGGTGTCGATGTCGCTGCCGCCCGCGGCCTGTTCCGGGCTCATGTAGGCGGGGGTGCCGATGAACTGGCCGGACCTCGTCACCGTGCCGTCCGTTACTCCGGCCGT
>DAISZP010000007.1:4280-9704 GCA_036824745.1 Luteolibacter sp. | reverse complement strand
CGAAGTCGATGATCTTTGGCACCGCCTTGTCGTCGTGTTCGCTGACGATGATGTTGGAAGGTTTGATGTCGCGGTGCACCACGCCCTTCTGGTGCGCGTGCTGGATGGCTTCGCAAACGAGGATGAACAATTCCAACCGCCGCTTGAGGCTGAGGCGGCAGCGGTCGCAGTAGTCCGTGATCTTCTCTCCGTCCACGAGTTCCATCACGAAATACGGCCTGCCGGATGCGGTGGCTCCCGCATCGAGCACGCGGGCGATGTTCGGATGGTCCATCAGCGCCAGAGCCTCGCGCTCCATCGAAAAACGCTCGATCACATGCTCGGTATCCATCCCGAGGCGGATGATCTTCAAGGCGACCTTGCGTTTCACCGGCGCCAGTTGTTCCGCCAGATAGACCACGCCGCAGCCGCCCGAGCCGAGCCGGTCGATGAGCCGATAGGGGCCTATCTTCGCGCCGATCTCGCCGTTGGAGCCATCGTCCTCCGCATCCTCCTCCAGCGAGGGGTTTTTCGGGGGCAGTTGGAAGAACTCGTCCGCATCTCGCTGGATCTCCAGCATTTCCTCCAGCAGTTTCAGTCGCGCCTCATCGCCGCGGCAGGCGTATTCGAGGAAAACCCGGCGCTCCTCGCTGCCGGCGAGGTTGGAGGCGGCTACGAAGAGCAGTTTGTCAATGGCCGGAGTCATCACCGGTTTCCTTGCGGATCATCTGATAGAGCCGGGTCTTCGCGTAGGCCCAGTGGCGCTCGACGGTGCGCTCGGTCACACCGTCCATCGTGGCGATCTCCTTGTTGGTGAGGCCGCCGAAAAACTTGAGGGAAATCACGCGCACGCTGTCCGGATCCTCTTTCTCAAGCCGGTTCATCATTTCATCCACCAGCAGCACGCGCTCGTCGATCGTGGTATCCGCCACTTCCAGTCCGTGCGCCTCGATGTCCACGTGTTCCGGATTCTCGCCGTGTTTCTTGGTCGCCTTCGAGCGCGCGCGGTCCACCATGATGTGGCGCATCGCCTGCGCCGCCGCGCGGAAGAAGTGGGCGCGGTCGCTCCACGAACGATCCTCGTTGCCGGAGAGTTTGAGCCATGCCTCGTGCACCAGCGCCGTCGCCTGCAGGGTCTGGCCGGGCTCCATTTTGGACATCCGTTTCTTCGCCAGATTCCGCAATTCGTCATAAACCAAGGGCAGCAACTCCGAGGAAACGAAGCTGCTGTTGCCACTCGCGGATTGGAGGATTCGGGTGAGATCGTTCAAACCAAAGCCACTGGTAAGTGTCTCGGGTGGATGTGTCCACGGAGAAATTTCCGCCTGCTCCCGCGACTCCCGCCTGCGCGGGATTCGCGGAAAACCCCGGCAAACGGGGCGTTACAGGCTCATGGAAACCGAAATCACCAACCCTTGCGGTCGTTGCGTTTCACGAACTTCGCGGCCTGCGGGCAGTTCGGCGAACGCATGTTCGGACCGTCCCATTCCATCTTGATGCCTTCTCCCACGCGCAGGGCGATGCAACCTAACAGGATGATCTCGGTGAGGTAGCCGGCGATCTCGAAGTTCGAGTAGGCCGGCGCGCCGCCCTTGATCATGTCGAACCATTCCTGATTGTGCCCCGGCGAGCGGGGGATGGTTTGCGGGACGGGTTTGCAGGCCTCGTGGTCCTTGCCGTTCACGAATTTCTCCTCGCCATCGAGTTTCACGAAGAACATCGAGCCGTAGTCGTCCGGCGAGAAAAGCTGGCCCTTCTCGCCGATGACGAGGCAGCCGCTGTCCGGCAGCTTGGTGCGCATGTTTACCACGTCGCGCACGATGTCCGGGTAAGGGCGCAGCGGTCTGTTAGCTCCGCCGGGCGCGCCGTCATACCACCAGAACTTGAGCGGCGGCAGTCCCTCGCGTTCGGGAAACTCGAAGCGGATCCGCGAGGTGAGCGGATAGGTTTCCGGGCAGATGCGAGAGGCCATCTCGCACTCGACCACGGTGGGATAGCCGAGTTTCAGGGCGCGGAACGGCATGTTCACCGTGTGGCAGGCCATGTCTCCCAGCGCGCCGGTGCCGAAGTCGTTCCAACCGCGCCATTTGAAATCATGATAGACATCCTTCTTGAACGGCCGCTTCGCCGCGGGCCCGAGCCACAGATCCCAGTTGAGCTCCTTCGGCACCGGATCCGATCCCTGCGGGCGCTCCATGCCCTGCGGCCAGATCGGACGGTTCGACCAGACGTGCAGCTCCAGCGGCTTGCCGATGACGCCGGACTGGATCACCTCCACCGCGCGGCGCAGGCCGTCACCGGCGCTGCCCTGATTGCCCATCTGGGTGGCGAGTTTCTTCTCCTTGGCCACGCGCACCAGCTCGCGGGCCTCGAACACGGTCTGCGTGAGCGGTTTCTGGCAATACACGTGCTTGCCCATTTTCATCGCCGTCATCGCGGCGATGCCGTGCAGGTGGTCCGGCGTGGAAATCGTCACCGCGTCGATCGACTTGTCCATCTCCTCAAGCATCTTGCGGAAATCGACGTATTTCTTCGCCTCGGGAAACTTCTCCGCCTTCTTGTTGAGGAAACGCGCGTCCACATCGCAGAGCGCCACGATGTTGCCGCCGCACTTCGCCGCGTCGTTCACGTCGCTGTCGCCCTTGCCGCCCACGCCGATGCAGGCGACGTTGATGCGGCTGTTGAGATTCTGCCCGCGGACGATGGCGGGGGCTCCTAGCAGAAGTCCCCCGGCTCCGAGGCCGGTTTGTTTGAGGAAATGGCGGCGATGAATCGAGGACATGATTCAGGCAATACGCCTCGCCCGATCCCGGACATTTCAACCAGCCCCGGGAAAAATCCTCCATGTTCCGGGAGGTGCCGGAAAACCTCAGCGTTCCAACAGAACCGAATCCCCCAAAACCACCAGATCCACGCTGCCCTTGAGCGTCTTGTCGAGGAACGGCGTGTTCTGTGACTTGGACTTCATGAACTCCTTGGTGAAGGTCGTTTCCTTCTCCGGATCAAACAGGATCAGATCCACCGGCTGCCCCACCTTGATGGAAACCGCGGGCAGCCCCATGAAACGGCGCGGTTCGGCGCTGTAGCGTTTCACCACCAGATCCCAGCCGAATTTCCCGGTCGCGACGTAGTGGTGGTGCAGCGAAACGAGGGCCGTATCCAATCCGGTGATGCCGTTAGGCGCGCTGACGAAGTCCTGCGACTTCTCAAACGGCGTGTGCGGCGCGTGGTCGGTGGCGATCAGGTCGAACACGCCCTCGATCAGCCCTTCTAACAATCCTTCGTTGTCCGCCTTGGTGCGCAGCGGCGGGTTCATCTTGTAGTGCGTGTCGTAGTCACCGATGTCCTCATCGCAGAAAAGCAGGTGATGGGGCGCGACTTCCGCGGTCACCTTCACATCGCCGCGTTGTTTCCACCAGCGGATCGTTTCCATGCCGAGCTTGCTGGAAACGTGCTGGATGTGGATGTGCGCCCCGGCCGCATGGGCGAGGCGGATATCGCGGTCGATGATGATCTCCTCGGCGCAGGCGGGCGAACCCTTGATGCCTAACCGATAGCTCATCGCGCCTTCGTTGAGCGCCCGCGGCCCGGCCAGTTCCGGCACCTCGCAGTGGCTCGCGAAAAACATGCCGAAGGGCGTGGCATACTGCATCGCCCGCAGCAGCACCGCCGGATCGCCCGTCGTGTCGCCGTCGTCGGTGAGCATTCTGACACCCAACGCGCGCATGCCGTCGATCGCCGCCAGTTCCTTGCCATGGCGGCCCTTGGTCACGCAGCCCGACGTGTAAACCGGGATGCGCGATACCCGCTTCGCCGTTTCCAACACCTGCGAAACCACCGCCGCGCTGTCGATGGCCGGGCTGGTGTTCGGCATCATCACCACGCCGGTGATGCCGCCGTTGATCGCGGATTCCGAACCGCTCGCGATGTTCTCCTTTGCCTCGAATCCCGGCTCGCGGAAATGCACGTGCGCATCGAACATGCCCGGCATCACGATCCGCCCGCGGGCATCGATCACCCGCGCGCCCTCGGGAGCCGAAAGGCCCTTGCCGATCTGTTGGATTTTTCCGTCAGCGAGAAACAGATCCGCCTCGGTGAGTTCGGGCGAGTGTTCGGAAGCGATGCGGGCGTTGGTGATGAGGAGCATGAGGTGGATGAGTTTGAACCGCCAAGGCGCGAAGGCCGCCAAGGAATCGCAGAGGCGATGATGGAGGGAACTTGGAGGATTTCAAGGGTGGGTTGGGTGCCTTGACGCTGGAAAATCCCTGGTGTATTCACTTTCGTATGACAAAGGTTCTGACCGTGAGAATCGACCCCGCCCTGCTGGCGAAAGCGGAGGCCCGCGCCGCCCGGCTCGGCGTGGACCGTGCCCGGTATGTCCGCTCGCTGATCGAGGAGGACGTGGCCGCGGGCGAAGCGAAGCGGACCAACCGGTTTTCTTCAGACGACCTTGCAGGACTCTACGAAGGAACCGGAAAAGCCGCGACCAATCAGGAAACCCGCAACCGTCTGCGCCGCGGGAAATGAAGGAGATCGCGGACACCGGATTGATCGTCGCGTTGCTCTTTCGCAATGATCCCTATCACCCCTGGGCGCTGGACGCCTTTCGGAAACACGCACCGTTCCATACCTGCGACGCGGTGCTCGCCGAAGCCGCCGCGTTCTGTCCGGATCCCGTGGCGGTGTTGAAACTCGTGACCCGTGGGGATTTGATCATCGATCCGGATTTCTCTCTGGCAAATGAAGCATCCCATCTAACTGCCCTGGCCTCGAAATACGCCGACCGGCCGATGGACCTCGCCGATGCCTGCATCGTCCGCATGTCCGAACTCACAACCAAGTGCCGCGTCTGGACCGTGGATAGATCGGATTTCTCAACCTATCGCCGGCATGGAAAGAAGGCGATCCCATGTGAGTTTCCGGATAGCTGAGACTTGGTTTCAGGAGAAGCTTAGTTCTGCCGGATCGTCCCGTCGGAATTCACCAATTCGGGATCTACCGGCTTGACCGCCTGCCAGCGCGGAATCTTCTCCAAGTCTGCGACTTCAGACTCGTCGAGGAAAGCACTCGCCAGCGCCTTGGCATACGCGAACTCATCTGGCGGCAGCTTATCCTCCGCTTGGGCAAGCATGGCGTCGAAGTTCCATGGGTGACGGGGAAAACCCGTGCCGACGAGGAGCCTGAACGCCCGCTCCCAGACCGGTTCCTCCTTCCCGGCCAGCACGCTGCCGAGCCAGAGGGAATACGCAAGCTCCGCGGTATTGCTGGGTTTGGCGCGGTCATCGTTCTGCCAAGCCACCCGCAGGTGTGCGAGTCCTTCCTCTGTCCGTCCGCGGCCGAGGAGGAACTGGCCGAAGTTTCCGAGGATGTTAGAGTGGTTGGGATCGGCGTCGATGGCGCGTTTGTAGACAGCCTCGGCGGCGTCGTGGTCCTTGCGGATGTCAT
>DAISZP010000007.1:0-4180 GCA_036824745.1 Luteolibacter sp. | reverse complement strand
GCCTCGATGGCGCGTTTGTAGACAGCCTCGGCGGCGTCGTGGTCCTTGCGGATGTTTTTAAGGAAGACGGCGTAGTTTCCAAGGAGTTCCGCGCTTGTGGGCAATGCCTGGATGGCTTCGCGATAGTGTGCTTCATGTTCATCGGCTTTGGCCAAGGCGTTGATTTCGTTCTGCCACTGCCACCAAGTTTTCGTGGTGGAGCCTTTGGCGAGGAGGGCGAGTTCAGCGGATAGGTCGGGCTTTGGTTCGGCGGTTTTTGTGGTGGAACCTGCGGCAGACCGGTCGTTTGCGGCGGTGGCGAGTTCTTCTCCCAGCTTGGTGCGCTGGGATTTGTAGTCCTCCAGACGCTTGGCGGTACGCTGTTCAAGGTTTTCGACCAGATCCGGGGTGTCCGGCATCTCCTTCTTCAGCAAGGTGAGGAGCTTGAGCATGAGGAGATCGAAGCCCGGGATGGGCACCATCTCCGCGGGACGGCTCATGATCAGTTTGCGCACCCTCTCGGGTTGTTCCGAGGCGCGACGTAAGGGGTCGTCACCGTTCTTACAGAGGTAACACCACCAGAGGAACTCGGGAGGAGCTCCGGCGGAGGTTTCCTCCAACAGCCTCATAAGGCTGCCGTCATTGCCATCGTAGCCGATGACGATTGGGGTATGCGTCTGGAAAATGGCGGCGAGGGCCTTGCGCCATTTTTCGTCGAAGGTGAGGTCGTCTTCCCGGCTCTTGGGCTTGAAGCCGAGTGATCCGTGAATCTTGACGACCAGCGGGCGATGAACGTTGGCGCGGACGTATTGTACAAGTGAGTCGTCGTTCACGACGATGGGGAAGGTTCCGGAGTGGATGGCGAGCGCGTCGGTGACGAGGTTGTCGAAATTGGTGGTGATGACGATGCGGTGATGCGTCTCGCTGAGGAGGTAGGACAGGACGGAGTAACCGAAAGAAGGATCCTTGCCTTCCATCACTTCCTCTAGGTAGCAATACCCCGCCTGCTCTTTGTCCTTGTAGAGGATTTCATACAATTGGGAGTAATGACGAGCTGCGGTTTTGCGCTCGAAGTCGGCGATGCCAAGATGGCCATCGGCAATCCATTTGTCCAACGCGAGACTTGAGAGATTCCGGTTTTCGTGGAGCTGCCTCAGCCAATCCTCAGCCATCTCGCCACCGGTTTTGATGCCGGAATCTCGCGAGGCCCCGGCCCCGAGGATGAAGCAAAAGGGCTGATCCGGTCGACCTTTGTGTTGGGCTACAAATTGCCGGAGGAAGCCATCAAGCGTGGTGACTTTATCCGAAGTGATGTCCGTAGGAGGCGGAACGGCGGATTTGGTGCCGGTCCCAGAGCGGAGAGGGCGTTTTTTCGCGGACATGTCGACACATCTATCCAAAGCGTGAAATATTGGGAAGGATCGAATCCGCCAAATCGAAATAGGAGAACCGGAACACGTCGGATTTCAATCTCACCGGTCCCCATCCGGCTTGAGCCAGTAAAGCACGGCCATTCTCACGGCGATGCCGTTCTCGACCTGGTCGTTGATGAGCGAGCGTTCGTAGTCCATGACGGCGTCGCAGAGTTCGACGCCGCGGTTCACCGGGCCGGGGTGCATGATGTAGAGGCCGCGTTTGCGGATCTCCTCAAGGCGGGCGTCGGTGACGCCGTAGAGTTTGTGATACTCGCGGACGCTGGGGAAATACTGCACGTCCTGGCGCTCCATCTGGACGCGCAGCAGATAGACGATGTCCGGGCTCCAGGCCATGGCTTCGTCGTAATTCGTGAAGCGCTGGACGTGGTCCGCGCCCTTGTTAGGAACGAGCGTGCCGGGTCCGAGGTAGGAAACCTGGAGGCCGAGTTTTTTCAGGATCATGCAGGTCGAGCGGGCGACGCGGGAGTGCAGGATGTCACCGACGATGAGGACTTTTTTTCCGGTGGGATCGGGAAAACGTTCCTTGATGGTGAAGGCATCCAACAATGCCTGTGTGGGATGCGCGTGGGCTCCGTCCCCGGCGTTGACCACCGAGGCGCGGGTGAGGCGGGCGATGGTGCCGGGCAGGCCGGAGGCCTTGTGGCGGACGATGACGAAGTCCGTGCGCATCGCCTGGAGCGTCTCGATGGTTTCTCTAACCGACTCGCCCTTGGTGATGGAGGACTGGGCGACGTCGAAGTTCGTGACGTCCGCGGAGAGGCGTTTGGCGGCGACTTCGAACGAGGAGTGCGTCCGCGTGGAGGGCTCGTAGAAGAGCATCAGCACGGACTTGCCCTTGAGGGCGGGGACTTTTTTCACCGACCGGGTGAAGAGGTCCTTGAACGGGACGGCTTGATCGAGGAGGTGGTCGATTTCCTCGCGCGAGAGGGATTCGATGTCGAGCAGGTCTTTACGTGGCATGCCGGAGTTGTGGGAAATAATGAAGCGCCTCGAACACCAGGGCGAACACCGTGATGGCGGTGATGAAGGCCGCGTGGTGGCGGGAGATGGGTTTTTTCAGAAAGACGAACGAGGCGATCAGCAACGCGATCACGGCCGCCGCCGCGGGGATGGCGATGTGATAGGCGGGCTGGCCGAGGAAGGACCAGCCGGTGCCGGAGTTGAGTGATAGATAGAGCGTGTCCGCCAAGGGCAGCCAGACGAGCGCGGCGAGCAGGTAGCCCGGAATGACGAGGCCGAGGTGGGCGGCCGAGAACTTGGGATTCGGCGGCGGTGCTCCTGCCATGGTGAGCATCTCGCGGCGGCGCATCTCGCTGATTTCCTGATCGCTGTGCCGGTGGCTGGGGAGAGCGGAGGTGGCGGGGCCGGAAGTGGGAGTGGGGGAGGAAACCGGTTCGCGCTCCGAGCGGCGCAGGGACCGGACCTGCCGTGGAGCCCGTGTGGAAACGGCTTGGTTTTCCATCGGTTCCGGGACATGCTCCGAGCGTTTCAGCGAGTGGGTCTCGTGTGGTGCGAAGGACTTGGGAACCGGCAGCGGAGCCGCGGCTTCCGGTGCGGGAGGAGTTTCATGCACGACCTCGGCCGCGTGATGGGTGGGCACCAGCGTGTCGATTTCCTGACTGACGGGTGGCGCGGGTTGGGCGACGCGCGCCGGTGCTGCGGGTTCCGGAATGGCCTCCTCAGAATCCGGAGAACCCGGGACGCCGAGACTTTCGCGGAGCCTGGCGATCTCCTCGGCGGATTTCTTGCGCTGCGGCAGGAAGCTCATGGGGTGTCTTTTTGAACGATCCGCACTTCATCGCGTCCGTCCGTCCCTTCTAGCGAAACCAATACATGATCGTGCCGCCGCGTGTCCAGCTTGATGCCGACGTAGTCCGGCTGGATCGGCATTTCGCGGTGGCCGCGGTCGATCAGCACGGCGAGCTCGATCTTTCCGGGGCGGCCGTAATCCGCCAGCGCGTCCATCGCGGCGCGGATGGTGCGGCCGGTGAAGAGCACGTCATCCACGAGAATGATGTGGGCACCCTCCACCTCGAAGGGGATGTCCGTTTCCTGCAGGGCCGGGTTTTCATGCAGGTGCTCGAAGTCGTCGCGGTAGAGCGAGATGTCCAGCACGCCGAAGGAGAGCTCGCGGTCGTCTTCCGAGAGCAGATTGAGCACGCGCTCCGCCACTTCGTCGCCGCGGCTGCGGATGCCGACGAGCGCGAGCGGCTTGTCCGGGTTTTTCGCGCGGATCGCCCCGGCGAGGGATTGCACGCCGTTGGCGATGTCTTCGGCGCTGAGGATGGTGGATTCCATGAGGGTGATTCAGTCGAAATTCAGGATGCCGATGTCCCGGCGGCGTTGCAAGCCGTCGAAGCGGATCAAGTCCGCGGCTTGGTGCGCTTTCGCGACGGCCTCTTGGCGCGTCGCCGCTCCGGAAACCACCGCCAGCACGCGCCCGCCGTTCGTTTCCCAGGCTCCCTCCGCGTTCCTGCGGGTGCCGGCATGGTAAACCCGGAAGTCGCCCGTGTTTTCGAGCCCGGAGATCACATCGCCCGAGCGCGAGCTTTCCGGATAACCCGCGGATGCGAGGATCACGCAAACGCTCCAGCCATCGTCGAACGAGATCAGATCCGATTTCAGCTCACCCTTCGCTCCCGCGAGGCAGAACTCCGCCAGATCCCCCTGCACCAGCGGCATCACCGCCTGGCATTCCGGATCGCCGAAGCGGCAATTGTATTCGATCAGCTGCGGCCCCGTCGGCGTGAGCATCAGCCCGAAGT